>CAYFPT010000047.1:0-7873 GCA_964345065.1 uncultured Bordetella sp. | reverse complement strand
GTACCAGTACATCCTGCGGGATGAGTCCATGCACTGCAATTTCGGCATCGACCTGATCAACACCATCAAGCTGGAGAACCCCCACCTCTGGACGCCGGAGTTCCGCGAGGAACTCAAGGTCCTGTTCCAAAAGGCGGTGGAGCTGGAGTACCGCTATGCCGAGGACACCATGCCGCGTGGCGTGCTGGGGCTAAACGCCTCAATGTTTAAGTCCTACCTGCGTTACATCGCAAACCGTCGCTGCCAGCAGATCGGCCTGGAGCCGCTCTTTGGCAACGAAGAGAACCCCTTCCCCTGGATGGCCGAAATGGTCGACCTGAAGAAGGAGAGAAATTTCTTTGAGACCCGTGTGATCGAGTATCAGACGGGCGGCGCATTGTCCTGGGAGTGACCAAACGGTGAACCGGGGCCTGCGCCATACAGAATTCATTAGCGTTGGGGGATGGTCCTCTTGCGCGAATGAATGGTTCGGGCCATCCGGTGCGAATCCCCTTTTGTTCAAGCTTGAAGGAGTGTTCCATGGCTGAAGAAGCAAAGAAGAAGGCAAAGAGAAAGCCCGCTGCTAAGCGCAAGACCGCTGCAAAGAAGAAGCCCGCAGCAAAGAAAAAATCAGCAGCGAAACGGCCGGCTAAAAAAGCAGCGAAGAAGCGCGTTGCTCGCAAGACCGGCGCGAAAAAAGCCGCTAAGAAAGCTGGCGGTAAAAAGCGCAAGGCTGCTAAGAAAGCCGGCGGCAAGAAAAAAGCTGCTAAAAAAGCGGGTGGTAAGAAGCGTAAGGCGGGCAAGAAGCGCGCTAAGAAAGCCGCTGCTGCTCCTGCCGCTGCTGCGACTCTGTCCAGCACCTGGCCCTTCCCCACGGGCAGCCGTCCGTAAGTCTCGACATCAGAGTCATCTGATTTGTGACATTAAAAGTCCCGCCTTGGCGGGCCTTTTTTTATGATGTGACGATGACGATTCTTTGGCTCACACTGAAAACCCTGGGCAGCCTGTTCGTTGTGGCCTGCGCCCTCAGGGCTTATCTCCAGGTGGTGCGGCTGCACGCGCACAATCCGCTCTCCCGGCTGACTTTTCAAATGACCGATTGGATCGTCAGGCCGATGCGCCGGCTGCTGCCCGGATTTGGCGGGGTGGACTGGGCGAGCCTTCTGTCGGCCTTGCTGCTATCCATTGTGCTGGTGGTGTTGTTTTATTTTCTGATGTCCTGGGGACTGATGACTGATGCAGGACCCTCTCAGAAGCCGGTCAGGCCCTTTGGCTGGCTGGTGGCCCTGGCGGTGCTTTGGACCCTGCAGTGGTGCCTTCAGCTTGCGGTGGTGATTCTGATTGTGGGTGTCTTGATGTCGTGGCTTGCGCCGATGCATCCTTTAAAACCGGTCTTTGATCTGCTGAGCGCTCCGCTTTTGGGGCCATTTCGCCGGCTCATGGGCAGAGGCCGTACTCCCCTTGAGCGATCGGGTGCCGGCGGGGGCTTTGATTTATCCCCGATTGCTGCTTTTTTACTGCTTCAGATCGCGGCAGCGGTGGTGGCTGAGCTTGAGATGTCGGTATTGCGGCACTTATTTTGAGACCCGAATCACGCCCGCACCACTCACAATGCGAACCCGGTCGCCAGGTTTCACATCCACATCGGCCTCTTGGACAATGACACGACGATCGCCATTGTCGTACTTGATGGTGATTTCCAGGCCCTCACGCTGATTGGCCTGCTGCTCAATGGCCTGGCCTGCGACCATGCCCCCGATGGCGCCGAGCACTGTACCGATATCTGAGCCCTTGCCCTGGCCGACGCTGCTGCCAGCGATGCCGCCCACGACTGCGCCGCCGATTGTGCCGATGCCCTTGCTGTCACGTTGAATCATGACCTTTCGAACTGCTTCGACAGTGGCCATGCGGACGGTCTGCTCACGCTGGGTTTCACTGGCCTTATAGACGGCCGATGAACTGCTCTGCGTGGCGCAGCCCGACAGCACCAAGGCAGCAAATGCAGAGAGTGTGATCAGGCCTATGGCTGCGCGGCTACGTGGCAGTACTGTTTTGATCATTGGCTGGGATTTCATGGCGATCGGACTCCGTTGGGGCGTTTAGGCATCCAGGTGGCCCGCAAGCCGGGCCGCTGTATCGGGATACAAATTCTGAAGAAAGCGGGCGACCTCAGGCGGCCGCACGGCGTGGTTTTGGCCGCCACGATGGATCACCTTAAGGGCACCCATTAAATTTCCAAGGCGTGCGCTATCGAGCAGCGAAGCGCCGCGGGCAAGGCCGTAGAGCAGCCCGCCACGAAACGCATCGCCGCATCCGGTTGGGTCGGCTGCAGGCAGGCCGAAGAGCTGCTGCACATCGATGCCACGCACGGGGATGGTGGGTTCGTCGCGCTGCATGATCTCAACGCCTTCTGCGCCGCGCGTCAGAATCAGGCCGCCGGGAAGCCGGCTGGCGAGCTGCGCAATGGAGGTATCGAGTTTCTCGGCAAGCATGTGGCCCTCGTAATCATTAACGGCCACCCAGGTCGCCTGGCTGACAAATCCCTCCAGATCCTCACGACCAAATATGGGCATGGCCTGGCCAGGATCAAAGATGAATCGAATGCTACGCTGCGAAAATTCACGGGCATGCCGAATCATGGCCTCACGGCCGTTGGGCGACACGATGCCCAGGCTTGCCGGCGCATCGCCAAGGCCCACCTCACCCGCACGATTCATCGCACCCGGATGAAAGGCAGTGATCTGGTTGTCATCAAGATCGGTTGTGATGAAGGCCTGGGCGCTGTAGCAGTCTTCAGCTGCGAGTACGCGCGAGGTATCAATGCCGAGCCCGGAGAGCCGCTCGAGATAATCGCCGCCGTCGCGCCCGATGGCACCCAGCAGGCCGCATTCTTGGCCCAGGCCGCGCAGCGTGTAGGCAATGTTGGCAGCGCATCCACCGTATTCTTGCCGCATCTGCGGTGCGAGGAAGGCCACATTGAGCATATGCGTCTGCTCAGGAAGGATGTGGTCTTTAAAGCGGCCTTCAAACACCATGATCGTGTCAAAGGCAATGGAGCCGCTGATTTGGACCGTCATAAGGGATTCCTTTGTATTGAGGTCAAGAAGGGGGGTTTCCGACACAGACCCAGCCGTCGCGCTGATCCAAAACGGCAAGGCGGCCGAGGTGTCCGATAAAGGGCTGGTAGGCCTCGCAGATCTCTTCAGCTTGTCGATCGAGTATGCCCGAAAGCAAGAGCCTGCCGCCGGGCCGGGTTCGGGCCGATAGCATTGGCGCGAGCACCTTCAGGGGCTGCGACAGGATATTGGCCACCACAACGTCAAATGATTCGGACCGGGATTCCTCGGCCAGCGCCACCGAGATCGTCACGCCATTGGCGGCGGCGTTCTGTTCGGTGGTCTGTACGGCGATTGGATCGATATCGATTGCATGGACGACGCTGGCACCGAGTTTGGCTGCGGCAATGGCCAGGATGCCCGATCCGCAGCCGACATCTAGCACACGAAGATTCGGCCGAGCGGGTATGAAGTGCTGCATGAGCTGCTCCAGACAGAGCTGCGTGGTGGCATGACTTGCAGTTCCAAACGCCATGCCGGGATCCAGGCGAATGACAATGCCATGCCGCTCAAAGGCCGCCGGCGGCGCATGCCAGTGGGGCCCAACCCAGAGCCGATCTCGAAAGACAAAGGGGCTGAATTGGCGCTGCGTCTCGGCGACCCAGTCCTGATCCTTGATGGCCCGGATCTCGTAAGGCAGCTGGAAAAATCGATCATCCTGCCCGCAGAATTCGGCCCAGAAGGCGGCAGGTGCAGTGCCAATATCAATCAAGACAACGAATCGCGAGGTCGGCCAGGCCTGCACCGCCGTTGGCATTCCGGGCTCGCCAAAAATTGGAGTTTCGCCGTCGCGGCTCGCAAGCGCATCTTCCACTGCAACCGATAAGGCGCCCAGCGCAATCAGGCGGTCGGAGATCGCATCGGTATCCGACAGGCTCGTCTCGAAAACGATCTCATGCATCACCGCAATGCCAATCCGTGGCCAGGGTTTTAGCCGTCCCGCTCGCGGGCGGCCAGCATGTGCTCGAGATAGTGAATCGAGGTGCCGCCATCAATGAAGTGGGTGTCGCGCATCAGCTCCCGATGTAGCGGGACATTGGTCTGGATGCCTTCGACGATGGTCTCCGAGAGCGCAATCTTCATGCGGGCAATGGCCTGGGCCCGGGTATCGCCGTACACGATCAGCTTGGCGATCATGGAGTCATAGTGGGGCGGAACAACATAGCCGCTGTAGGCGTGGGAATCGACCCGCACGCCAGGGCCGCCGGGCGCATGCCAGGTCTGGATTTTTCCAGGCGAGGGTGTGAATTTATATGGGTCCTCGGCATTGATGCGGCACTCAATGGCATGGCCTTTAAACAGCACATCCTTTTGCTTTAGGCGCAGCCGCTGGCCACTGGCCACGCGGATCTGCTCCTGCACAATGTCGATGCCAGTGATCAGTTCCGTGACCGGATGTTCCACTTGGACGCGGGTGTTCATCTCAATGAAGTAAAACTCGTTGTCTTCAAAGAGAAACTCAATGGTGCCTGCACCCCGGTAGCCGATGCGTCGGCAGGCGTCGGCACACCGGTCACCGATTTTGTCGCGCAGCCGTGCAGTCAGTTTTGGGGCGGGCGCCTCTTCGAGAACTTTCTGGTGGCGCCGCTGCATGGAGCAATCGCGCTCACCCAGATGGACCACGTTGCCGAAGTGGTCCGCGAGAATCTGAATCTCAATATGCCGGGGATTCTCAAGGAATTTCTCCATGTAGACCTCGGGA
Organism: uncultured Bordetella sp.; assembly: GCA_964345065.1. GTDB lineage: Bacteria > Pseudomonadota > Gammaproteobacteria > Burkholderiales > Burkholderiaceae_A > Lacustribacter. Next base: position 3,076 of record CAYFPT010000047.1, on the reverse strand, counting down.
TTATTAAAGGCTGCTGCCGCCTCGGCCCGGGTGGTCTGCACGGCATTAATGAGTGCTGCCTCGGTATGCACGACCCGCATGCCGCGGCCACCGCCGCCGCCGGCTGCCTTGATGATCACCGGGTAGCCCACACTGCGGGCAATCTTGACGATTTCTTTTGGATCTTCGGGCAGGGCGCCTTCTGATCCTGGCACGCAGGGCACACCCGCCGTGATCATGGCCCGCTTAGCGGCCACCTTATCGCCCATCATGCGGATCACATCGGCCGTGGGTCCAATGAACTTAAATCCACTGCGCTCGACGCGTTCAGCGAAGTCAGCGTTTTCGGATAAAAACCCATAGCCGGGATGGATGGCCTCGGCGTCCGTGACCTCAGCTGCCGCAATAATCGCCGGCACATTGAGATAGCTCTGCCGCGAGGGCGGCGGCCCGATGCAGACGGATTCATCGGCAAGCTTGACGTACTTCGCGTCGGTGTCGGCCTCCGAGTGCACGACCACGGTCTTGATTCCGAGCTCACGGCAGGCCCGCTGAATGCGCAGGGCAATTTCGCCACGATTGGCAATCAGTACTTTTTCAAACAACATGGCCATGGAGTGGGAGCCGCTTGCTGGCTAGGCCAGGATAAAAAGCGGCTGGCCAAATTCAACAGGCTGGCCGTTTTCGACAAGAATCTCTTTGACCGTGCCGGAGCAGTCTGCGGGAATTTCATTCATCAGTTTCATGGCCTCAATCACGCACAGGGTCTGGCCTTCGGCCACGCTGCTGCCCACCGAAATAAAGGGATCAGCCCCCGGAGCAGAGGACCGATAGAAGGTCCCCACCATCGGGGACTTGACAATCTTTCCGTCTGGCTCTGTCGGCCCGCTCGCAGCCAGCCCCGATGTTGCGGGGGCCTCAGCTGGGCCTGCCGCCATTGGGGCGGCGACGGCCGCGGGTGCTGCTGCGATGACATGGCCTGCGGCGGGCGCCAATGGCGCGGAAGAGGATTTAACGATTCTGACTTTGTCGTCGCCTTCAGTAATTTCGAGCTCCGAGATGCCGGACTCGGCGACGAGATCAATCAGGGTCTTGAGTTTTCTCAGGTCCATCGAGGTGCGCTCCTTGGATTTCTGACGGTCTTCAGCCACGGTGCTGGGTGATCCTTTGCGCGGCGAATTCAATGGCGGCCAAATAGCCCTGCGGCCCAAGCCCACAGATCACAGCTTCTGCGAGGTCGGAAAAGTAAGAGTGATGCCGAAAGGGCTCGCGCCGGTGCACATTTGATAAATGCACCTCGGCAAACGGTATTGCGACGGAGGCAATCGCGTCGCGCAAGGCGACGCTGGTATGGGTGAATCCGGCGGGATTGATCACCATGAATTTCACCGACGCGGATGTGGCCTGGTGGACGCGCTCAATCAGCGCCCCCTCGTGGTTAGACTGAAAGCAGTCGATGTCCAGGCCCAGGGCCTTGGCCCGACCCGCAGCCATCTGATTGATTTGATCGAGGGTCGTGGAGCCATAGATTTCTGGCTCTCGGGCACCTAATCGATTCAAATTCGGGCCATGTAGCACCCAAATTAGCGGAGATAACGACATTTGGCCGCTCCAGCGGAATTTACTGCGGCCTATTCTAGCGCACTTCGGAAATCCATTTTCTGAGCTCTTCTTCTTTTATTCTGCCCAGTTTTTGCTTTAAAACGCTGCCATTTGCATCGATAAGCACGGTATACGGCAGAGCTTCAATCGAATTTCCAAGTCGTTTGGCCAGCTCACTTCCCGATCCGCCGGTTACAAGCAGGGGGTAGCTAAAACTACGGTTTTTTAGGAATTCCCGGACGTTAGATGGTGAATCGATGGCCAATCCAACCACTTTAACGTCTTTTGCCGACATTTCTTCGTGAATCCTGGAGAGTTCAGGCATCTCCTCGACGCAGGGCGGGCACCAGGTCGCCCAGAAATTCACCACCGTCAGCCGGCCCCGGACATCCTGGAGACTGACGGCCTGCCCCTGGGGGTCTGGAAAAGCAAGCTCAAATACCCAGCTGGCAGCCGGCACCTTGGCGGGGCTGAGCCGCAGCATGCCCACAGCGATTCCTGCAATCAGCAGGATCAGGCCGACGGCGGCCAGAAGACTCCACTTCGATTTTTGGCTCAGGCTCATGGCGCCTCTTGGACTGGGTTATCGCGCAGCAGTTTCTCAACCGATTTGATGTCTAGCCGATTGTGCTTGCGTTTGGCTTCATACCGCGGGCTGCTGCGCTGCTCGCTTTCGGGATAGACCGCAATGGTTGCCAGCTCTCCCTGCCACTGGATTGCCAGGGCTTCAATCGCATCGCCCCCGGGCCGCTGTGGTCCGAGGCTTGCGGCTTCACTGTCCAGGCCCTGGTTCATGAGAAAGATGCCGAGCTCTTTGGCGCTCGGCGCAAAGCAATGCAGATGGATATCGCTGTGTTCACTGGCAGTGCCGTTGGCCACTGCCCCGGTCAGCATGGGAGAAAAATCCGCCAGCAGCCGCATCAGGGCCAGGGCTTTCTCGCGCAGCAGCCGCAGCCGCAGTGGCTGGGAATCGGATTGAAAAATTTTTTGGTACTGCCGGACGGCCTCTTCGATTTCCTCATTAGACGGCAGGATCTCGCGCTGCAGGCGGTGATGTTTTTTTCCGGCAATGCGCTCGATTGCTTTGCGCTTTGCGTTCGCATAGTCCAGGCCTTCCTCGGCGATGAGGCTGGCGGCTGCCGCGGCGATTTCAGCCCGCAGCGTGTTGCCTGTCGAAAAGAGGTCGCCAGTATTTTCCAAAATCATGGTCGGCATTATGCCCATCGCTACAATGCCGGCCATGCATCTACACGTGATCGGGATCTGCGGCACCTTTATGGGAGGCTTGGCCCAGCTGGCCCGGTCCTGCGGTTTTCGCGTGACCGGGTGCGATGCCAATGTGTATCCCCCGATGAGCACGCAGCTGGCCGCGGCGGGCATTGAGGTGATACCGGGCTTTGAGGCCGACCAGCTTGATCTCGCCGCCGATGTCTGGGTGGTCGGCAACGTGGCCCGCCGCGGCATGCCGCTGATTGAGGCCTTACTGAATCGCAAC
>CAYFPT010000046.1:0-10941 GCA_964345065.1 uncultured Bordetella sp. | reverse complement strand
GACGTCATTCGCGTTGAACCTCCGGAAGGGGTTGACCCTAATGAAGCCATGTTTGCTGCCAATCGATCGGGGGGTGATTTTCAGAATATCAACCGCAATAAGCGGTCGATGACCCTTAACCTAAAGAAAGACGGGGCGCTCGCTCTTCTTAAAAAAATGATTGCCAGCGCTGATGTTGTCGTTGAAAACTGGCGCCCCGACGTGAAGCAGCGCCTTGGGCTGGATTACGAAGCCCTCAGGGCCATTAATCCACGCATCGTTTTAGCCAGCATTTCCGGGTTTGGCCAGGACGGCCCCTATGCCTGGCGCCCAGGATTTGACCAGATCATCCAGGGGATGGGGGGGCTCATGAGTGTTACGGGGGAGCCGGGAGGTGGCCCGGTAAGGGCGGGGCTTGCCGTTGCCGATCTCAGCGCGGGACTCTACTGCGCCATCGGCATACTCGTAGCCCTGATCGAGCGTGAAACTTCTGGCGAGGGCCAATGGGTCCAGAGTTCATTGATTCACTCCCAAATTGCCATGATGGATTTTCAAATGGCGCGCTATCTCAACGATAACGATATTCCCGCACAGGTGGGTAATAACCATCCGACCAGTTCCCCCATGGGCCTTTTCGAGGCAAACGATGGGTGCTTTAACCTGGGCGCATCGGGCGAGGGGAACTGGAGACGACTCTGCGAAGTGGTCGATAAATCCGAGTGGCTTGACGATCCTGAATTTCTGACTGAACCGTTACGTGTCAGGAATCGGGCGCGACTAAATGCGCTGCTGGCTGCCGAGTTCGCTAAAAAAACAGTCCATCAGTGGGTCTCGTTGTTGAACAACAAAGGGGTTCCGGCCGGCCCCGTCTACAGCATTCCTCAGGTATTTGAAGATGAGCAGGTCAAACACCTAAAAGTAACGGAAACCCTGCCGACACAATATGGTAAGCCCATGCACTTTATCACTCAGCCTGTTCTTCTGAGCCGCACGCCCGCTCAGGTTGTGGCACCCGCGCCCGGATGGGGTGAACACACCGACGAAGTCCTGCGGGATCTTGGATACTCAGCATCGGATATCCGTCATTTTCGTGCGCGGGGTGTTGTATGACCGAGGGCAAGATCAAACTGACCATGCAGGATCAGATCGCTCAAGTCACGATAGATCACATCGTTAAACACAATGCGATGTCTATTGCGATGTGGGAGTCTTTACGACTGGCATTTGAGGAAATCAATGGCCGTTCTGATGTTCGGGTCTGCCTGCTTCGAGGAGAGGGTGACAAAGCCTTTGTTTCCGGTGCGAACATCAGTGAGTTCGAGACGCAGCGCAACTCTGAAGCCGCTGTTATCCACTATAACGACAGTGTCAGGCGCGCCCAACGGGCCATTCGGCACTGCCGTGTTCCCGTGATCGCTGCAATCAGCGGGGTCTGTTACGGGGGCGGTTTGGGTATTGCCCTAAGCTGTGATTTGCGATACGCATCCCCCGGCGCGCGGTTTCGAATGCCCGCGGCGAGAATGGGCCTAGGCTACGATGACGAGAGCATGAAGGTGATACTGCAGAATCTTGGGCCACAGGTCACTGCTGAGCTCTTCTACACAGCGCGCGTATATGATGCTTTGGGCGCCGAGTCGGTGGGGATTGTACGATCTGTGGTCGATCATGTCTTTGACTTTTGTTTCGAATTGGCCCAGGACATTGCGAGTAATGCACCCCTTACCATTCAAGCAGCCAAAAAAACGCTTTTGGCCCTGGCCGAAGGCTCAGATATGGCATTAGTGAAAACTGCAATTGACGACTGTTTTAGAAGTAAAGACTATGCGGAGGGCCGGCTGGCTTTCGCAGAAAAGCGGTCTCCCCTTTTTACCGGCCATTAACCAGGAGCACTCAAAATGAAGCTTTTGAAATCACTCATCGGCCTTGTGCTTTCGATCTCGACAGGCGTGGCTTTGGCGCTGGGCCCGGCCCCTGCGCCGCTCAAGGAAAAAGCGGTCCTGACGATCGGATATGTCAAGGTGGGCCATCTCTCGCCAATGCTAATGGTGGAAGATGAGCTCAAAAAAATGAATATCGAAGTTAAGCGAGCAGAATTTGTGCGATATGCAGATGCGCGTACGGCTCTATTATCGAATTCTGTAGATGTCTCTGCTGTCGGTGCTGGTGATTTGGCGATTGTCGCCGCCCAAGGCAGCAAGAATCTCATTGGTCTGACTGGGGTCGGTAGTTCTGCAAAATATCTTGTGGTTCGCAAGGGCGTGAAGATCGATGATTGGTCTGATATCAAGGGTAAAAAGATTGCCATCGCCCCTGGTTCAGCGGTCTGGTTTCAGTGGGCCATGACGTTGATTGAGAAGAATGTTCCCTACGGCTCCTTTACCCCGGTCAACGTGCAGGGCGGAGGAACCGCGTTTGTGCAGACCATGAAACGAGGGGATATCGATGCCATGGTGCTCTGGGAGCCGTTTGAGTCGCAGTCGGTAGCCGAAGGTGATGCTTATTTCGCGCAGAAACTAGACTACAGTCAGTCCCGCGCAGTGGGCGCAGAACTTGGAATGCTCGCAGCATCGGGTGAGGCCATGACCCAGAAGCGGGAGCTCGTGCGCCGCTTTCTCTGGGCGTACCTGAAGGCTGAAGAGGCAATGAAAAAGAGTAATGATGCTTTTGCAGATGCCTACTCGAAGTACACGGGCCTGCCCCCAAACGTAACCAAGGAATCGGCAAAGATCATCAAACTGGGTGGCGTTCTGAATCGTGAACAGGTGGCGCGTCTTGCTGAGGCAGCATTCAAGCAAGGAATCGTGCAGAAAGATGTGACAAAAGAAGCCGCTGCCTTGTACGACGACTCATTGGTCGTTGAGCTAAAGAAATAATTCGCCAGAACGCATATGGGGAACTCCTCTGCCATTGGCTTTCGTCGGATCGTTCTCGGCGTGATTGTGCCGGTCGCGATATTGGCCGTCTGGCAGATTGTGGGAAGCCGGCCCAACATGGCCGGCATCCTCCCCCCGCCCACCCAGGTGCTTGACGGGTGGCATGGGTGGATATTTGGCTCACCCGGCCTTGGTCTGAACCCCTACTTAGGCTCTTGGCTTTCAAATGTGCAGTACTCCGCTGTGCGCGTAGCACAGGGGTTTCTCTTGGCAGCGATTATCGGAGTTCCCCTTGGTCTGCTCATTGGTTGGAGTCGTTACATACAGCAGCTGTTTGATCCACTGATACAGAGTCTTCGCCCCATACCCATTACTGCCTGGCTGCCGTTTTCGATTGCAATGTTTGGTATTCGGGATATGGGCGCAATTTTTCTGATTTTTCTCGGGGGTTTCTACGCCATTGTGGTGAACACCACCCAGGGTGCGCGTGATGTGGAACGAAATCTTGTGCGGGCTGCCCTGATGATGGGGGCAAGCAGAAAACAACTGCTTTATCGCGTGGTACTGCCGGCCGCCATGCCTTCAATTTTTACAGGTTTGCGGATTGGCCTTGGTATTTCTTGGACAGCGGTGATTGTCTCGGAGATGGTCGCTGTGAAGTCCGGGCTGGGATATGTGCTCTGGGATGCTTACTATGTGGGCCGCATGGATATCGTCTTGGCGGATATGGCCTCAATAGGCATCATGGGATTTCTAACCGACCGCCTCATTGTGTTCATTGAGCGCAAGGTCTTGGTCTGGCGAATACTTCAGAGCCACTAGAAGACATGTCTTTTATTTCGATCGAAAAGCTTCACAAGACGTATCCAGGAAGCCCACCTGTAAAGGCATTGGAAGACATCGATGTAGAGGTTTCTCCAGGTGAATTTATTGCCTTGCTTGGCCCCTCCGGCTGCGGGAAATCCACGCTCCTGAATCTGATTGCCGGTTTCGAGCGGCCGAGCCAGGGCCAACTTCTGGTGGATGGAGCCAGGGTTGCGGCCCCGGGCCCTGACCGGGGAGTTGTCTTTCAGGAGGCCGCCTTGCTGCCCTGGCTAAGTGTCTGGGAAAACGTGATCTTTGGCCCCAAAGTTCAAGGGTTGGCTGCAAGCGAATATGAAGATCGCGCCAATGAGATGATTAAAATCGTGGGGCTGGGTGATTTTAAGAATCACCTGCCCGTCCAGCTCTCTGGTGGCATGCGGCAACGGGTCGGAATAGCCCGAATTCTGACGCTCGGCTCCCGCGTTTTGCTAATGGATGAACCTTTCGGTTCTCTTGATGCACAGACTCGCCTCACGATGCAGGAGCTACTTCTTTCTGTGTGGCAGCAACTTAAGCCCACCATTATCTTTGTGACCCACGATATCGATGAGGCAATTTTTCTAGCCAGTCGGATCTATGTGATGACCGCACGGCCGGGCCGCATTCAGGCATCGATCACGGTGCCACTCGGCCGTCCCCGGACGGTATCGGAGACGGCAAGCGAGGCCTTCAGCTCGCTTAAGCTGCAGATTTTGAATCTTATCCGGCGCTGAGATGGCGAACCCCCGAATTCCTTACCGCTTTTCCGACGAGGGGCCGCCCCTGAAGGCATCACCTGCAGGCGCCATCATGGTGCACCTTGTGGTGAATGTTGAGCACTGGCAATTTGAGTCGAGTATGCCGCGCACTATTATTACGCCTCCGCACGGCAAGGAGACGGTGCCGGATGTGCCCAACTTTAGCTGGGCCGATTACGGCATGCGTGCAGGCCTGCCCCGTATCCTGAGCGCGATTAAAGACAGGGGTCTTCCCGCATCTACCAGTATTAATGCAGGGGTGATTGCCGCTTATCCACGGGCGGCTCAGGCAATGCGTGAACTGAAAATGGAATTTGTTGGGCACGGTGTCCATCAGAAAAGTCTGAACCACAACCAGGGCGAGTCCGAAGAAAGCCTGATTGCAACGAGTCTTGAGATGATCGCCAGCTTCACGGGGCAGCGGCCCCGGGGCTGGCTTAGTCCGGGCCTACGAGAAACATTTGACACTCCTGAGATCTTAAAAAAGCAAGGTGTAGAGTATGTCTTTGATTGGGTCGTTGACGATATTCCGCATTGGATGCACACCAAGCAGGGCCCGTTACTCGCCCTGCCTTATAACCTCGAGATTAATGATTCTATTATTTATGCTGTTGAAAAACAGACGAGCGATGAGATGTACGAGCGTCTGGTGCGCACGTTGACATTGTTTGAGCAAGAGGCCAAAAGCCATCCTCGTGTTCTGGCGATTGGACTTCACCCGCACTTAATTGGCGTACCGCATCGTTTTGGTAGTTTCCAGAAAATGTTGGATTTGTTGATGCAATCCCCGAATGTATGTTTTATGACCGGGGGTCAGATCGCTGATTGGTACATCAAGCAGGTCCCCGCCCCAAAGGCCTAACGCTTAACGCTATCGAAATGAATCTCAATCTCGCTGGAAAGCAGGTGGTCATCACGGGTGGCTCAAAGGGAATCGGCCTGGCCATCGCATTGGGCTTTGCACGCGAAGGCGCGTTGCCTGTTCTGGTCTCACGCAGCGACAAGAATCTGGCCAACGCCTCTGCAGAATTTATCCGACAGGGGCTGCCGAGCCCCCAGCTGGCGGAGATTGATCTGTCCGCATCAGGTTCAGACCGGTCGTTATTCAATCTGTTTCCGGCGGCAGATATCCTAATCAACAATGCTGGGGCGATTCCGGGTGGCAGCATCCATGATGTGACCGAAGAGGTCTGGCGCGCCGCTTGGGAGCTCAAACTTTTTGGTTACGTTAATCTCACCCGGCGCTATTTGGCCGCCATGGAGGGCCGCGGCCAGGGAGTTATCTGTAACATTATTGGTATGGCAGGTGTTGCACCACGCTATGAGTACATCTGTGGCTCGGTGGCCAATGGGGCGCTCATAGCGCTGACAAACGGCATCGGCGCCGGAAGTGTGCGCAAAGGGGTCCGGGTATTTGGTATTAATCCATCGCCAACCCGAAGCGATCGGATTCAGGGGGTTCTAAAACAGCAGGCTGCGAGTAAGCTGGGGGACGCTGGCCGATGGCAAGAAATGATTCAAAAGCTGCCCTTCGGCCGCTTGGCAGAGCCTGACGAACTGGCGGGGCTTACCGTTTATTGCTGCTCTCCTTTATGTGGCTATTTGAGCGGTACTGTTTTAAATGTAGATGGCGGACAGTTTTACGCACCCAACTAAATTCACAGCATGATGGATACCGAAAATAATTATGAATCGCTGCGTGATGGTGTTCGTAAGGTCGTCTCGCAGTTTGACTCTCGTTACTGGCAAGAAATCGACGAAGCGCGGATTTTTCCCGAAAAGTTTGTAGATGCACTCACTTCCGCGGGATGGCTGTCAGCGCTCATTCCCGAGGAATATGGCGGCTCTAACCTGAGCCTGGTTGAGGCCAGCGTCATCATGGAGGAGATTAACCGCGCCGGAGGCAACTCAGGCGCATGCCACGGGCAGATGTATGTCATGGGGTGCTTAGTCCGCCATGGATCGAAAGCCCAAAAAGAGAGCCTACTGCCACGAATCGCCAGCGGCGAGTTGCGACTACAGTCGATGGCGGTAACAGAGCCCACCACCGGAACAGACACAACACAACTAAGAACCATCGCGGAGCGTAAGGGTGATCGGTATGTTGTCAATGGCCAGAAAGTATGGACTTCACGCCTACAGCATTCAGACTATATGCTGCTTCTCGCCCGCACGACGCCTCTCGCAGAGGTTAAAAAAAAGTCTGAGGGACTATCTGTTTTTCTGGTGGATCTGCGTGAGTCAGTCGGAAAGTCTATTACTGTTCGGCCGATTCGCAATATGGTCAATCACGAAACCAATGAAATCTTTATCGACAACCTTGAAATTCCAATTGAAAACCGTATTGGAGAGGAAGGTAAGGGCCTCAAGTACATACTCGATGGACTAAATGCGGAGCGAATACTCATTGCCGCGGAGTGTATTGGTGATGGCTATTGGTTTATCGAGAAAGCCAAAACGTACGCGAACAGTCGGGTGGTTTTTGATCGTCCAATCGCGAAGAATCAAGGGATTCAGTTTCCGATTGCGAAGGCGTTTATAAACATCGAGGCTGCCAGTCTGATGCGATACGAGGCCGCGCGTCTCTTCGACCGACAGCAGGCCTGTGGTGCACAGGCGAATATGGCGAAACTACTCGCCGCAGACGCCTCCTGGGAAGCTGCCAATGTCTGCCTACAGACCCACGGCGGGTTTGGCTTTGCGGCAGAGTACGACATTGAAAGAAAGTTCCGTGAGACCCGGTTGTATCAAGTAGCGCCGATCTCGACTAACCTCATCCTGTCGTATGTGGGTGAGCACGTTTTGGGCATGCCCAAGTCTTATTAGGTAAGCGCCGCGAATGTTGACTCCCGAGTCTTGGGATACCTTGCAGGTTACCCGCCACGGTGACCATGTCCTTCAGGTTGCCCTGAATCGGCCGGAAGTCGGCAACGCGATCAATACGCGTATGGGCCAAGAGCTGCTTGATCTTGCAAACCAGCTTACCGAGAAACCGGGGGGCGTCCGCGTTGTGGTGCTGACCGGCGCGGGACCGAAGTTTTTCTGTGCAGGGGGTGACCTAAAAGAGCGTCATGGAATGAGCCGTGTCCAGTGGACGCATCAGCACGAAATATTCGAGCGGGTCTGCTGGGCGATGGTCGACCTTCCCCTGCCGTTAATCGGCGCCGTCAACGGCCATGCCTACGGCGGGGGCATGGAGCTCGCCCTGGTTTGTGACTTTATATACGCGAGTCATCAGGCCCGCTTTGCGCTTCCAGAGGTTACCTTGGGCATCATGCCCGGCATGGGCGGCACACAGAATCTGTCGCGAGCTGTTGGTGAGCGACGTGCAAAAGAACTGATCATGACTGGGGCGCCCTTGTCCTCCCAGCAGGCACTTGACTGGGGGCTTATCAATCAGATTTTAGAGCCGGAGCAGTTGCTCGATACTGCATTGAAAACTGCCCATACCATTTCACGGAATGCCCCCTTATCGGTTCGGCAGGTGAAAAAGGCAATTCGGTTCGGAAGTCAGATGGAACTTCGGACAGCTTACCGATTTGAAATCGAGGCCTATAACCAGTTGATTGATACCGAAGATCGCAAGGAAGGAATCCGTGCGTTCAACGAGAAGAGACCTCCTCAATTCAAGGGTGAGTAGTGAGGGCGGATCTATCCGAACCCTGGAGCAGTTGGTTAGTCGGATCTCTGTGCAGGCCCATATCGTCTCAAGATCGCGATCGTGCCGTTTTACATTTGATCGATTGGATGGGCTGTGCGACCCTGGGGAGCACGGGCGAGATTGGAGATGTGCTTCGGCGATGGGCCAAGAGGCACGCATCCGGCGGGAACTGGGCCTGCGGGCATAGCGCGCTCCAGGCCTCAGAGGCGATTTTCTGGAATGCCAGTTTAGGCAGTTGTCACGAAATGGATGACGTCCATCGTGAGGCGGTGGTTCATCCAGGAGATATCGTGATTCCCGCAGCACTCGCCATCGCGCAGCGCGAGCAGGCTGACTCAGTTGCACTGCTTGATTCCATCGTGATTGGTTATGAAACCGCCATTTTGCTGGGCCTACTCGGCGGCACAGGGCATTACAATTACTGGTACAGCACAGCAACGACGGGTGTATTCGGAAGTGCTATGGCCTGCTCACGGGTTCTGGGCCTTGACAAACAACGGATGCAGCATGCGCTTGGATTGGCAGGAATGCAGTCCTCGGGGTTATGGCAGTGTCGATTGGAGCCCGGCTTGGCAAAGCAGCTTGCGGCAGGCCACAGTGCCCAGGCGGGCCTTTTGTCGGCAGACCTCGCGGCGGCAGGAATGACAGGCCCGCTCTCTATTCTGGAGGGGCCATTGGGATGGTTAAAGGCCACCTCGGGCAATCTAGATCGAGAACGCGCCAAGCAGCTTTTGCAGGTTGCATCGGACCAGCCGTGGCGTCTGCACGAAGTCAGTTTTAAGCCTTGGTCGGCCTGCCGGCATGTACACCCGGCAATTGAGTGCGCGCTAAAACTCCATGCGACAGGGTGCAATCCGCAAGACCTACAGCAGATATTTCTCGATACTTATCCGGTCGCCATCTCCTTTGCCGACAAAGTCCATCCACAGACCTCTCTGGAGGGGAAATTCAGTCTTCAGCATGCAGTCGCCTGGGGGTTGACTTACGGAAGCTTTGGCCTCGAGGCGACGGCGCCCGCCGCCCTCAAGGATCCTGCCTGTGTTGCGTTACGGTCCCGCATCTCATTGAAATCCGGCCCAGAGCAGGAGGCGGCCTACCCACGAAGCTTTCGTGCCCATTTACGCGTTCTGATGCAGAACGGATGTTTACTTTCGAGCGAAGTGATCAATCTGCTCGGTGATCCCGAAAATCCCTTAAGCCGAGCCCAGCTCGAATCGAAAGCCGTCACACTCCTTTTGGCAGGTGGCTGGCCATCCCAAAAGGCGGATGAACTTCTCAGGATCTGTTTTGGCCTATCACACGACAGGAATCTTGAGCCCCTGTGGAGATGCCTCACCGCACAGCACTAGTTCCAGAATTCGTCCAGGGCAATGGCGATAGATAAAAGTTGCTCGTCCTGATTTGGTGCTGCCAGGAACTGACATGAGACGGGTAAGCCGTCTGTCGGAACCGGAAATGATACGGCTGGCGCCCCCAAGATGTTTGCGAGACAGGTGAAGTCTGCCTGATGAGGGGGTGCGGCATGGTCGTGGTTAAAGGCGGTATCGGACGTAGTGGGCAAAAGGATGACGTCAACCTCGGCGAACATGTCGTCCGACTGGGCGCGTATGTCATCTAACGCGGCCAGAACGCTTTTTCTCTTTTCCAGTGGTATCCCCGCGCCGTAGCGAAATATTTTCTGTAAGCCGGTCGTCAGCCCCAGGAGTTGGGGCCCCAAGGTGCCGTACCAATAGTCAGCGCCCTCCCATTCAGACAAAAGAAAAGCGTTAAGACGGACTGAGGCGAGTGATTTTTGGGGATGCGCGATCTGCCGAAGCACCGCACCGCGGTTCTCGAGTGTCTGCTGAGTAGTTTGCCAAGCCCTTCGTACATCGGAAGACATCTCGATCTCATCAACCTGAGAGAGAATACCGATCCGCAGGCTGTGCCAAATGTCTCGACCTGTTGATATTGGGGGCGGCGTATCCAGCAGTTGGCACATTACCTGGGCAAGATCATATCCGCACCTCGCCAAGGGGCCGGCAGCATCTAAAGAGGGGCTTAACGGAATAATTCCGCTCATGGATAAACGACCGCGCGTCGGTATGAATCCCATTACGCCGCAATAGGCGGCGGGGATTCGAACTGAGCCTAAAGTGTCGGTGCCGATCGAAACATGACATAGATCATCAGCGACGGCGACGGCAGACCCCCCGCTTGATCCCCCGGGGGTGAAATGTTCACGCAGAGGGTTCATGCAGCGTCCGTACACAGCATTGTCGGTCGTTGCCCCCATGGCGGCCTCGTGCATATTACATTTACCCACTAAGACCATTCCTGCCGCCTGAAGCCTGCTGTACAAATGCGCATCCTGAGACGGCAATCGATTTGCGAATGCGGCTGTTCCGGCAGTACAAGGCATTCCAACAACGTCGATGTTATCTTTTAGCGAGAGCACAATGCCATCAAGGGGCCCGAGTGGCTGTCGACGTGCCCACCGTAGTGCGCTCTCGTGAGCTTGTTCTAAGGCAAGGTCCTCACAAATATGGATAAACGCATGGACCCCTGGGTTGCGCTCCCTGATCCTATCCAGATAGGCCTTCGCCACGGCCACCGGATCCGTCTGTCCCGTGGCGTAGGCCTGAACTACGGCCCGTGCACTGAGAGAAGTAAGTTTGGCGTGCATTGTGTTTTCCCGCAGTGGAGGCGACTAAAAGCCAAGTGAGCATCATTCTATTAAATTTGACTGCGCCATGTGGCGATCTTCACACCATGATTCTGGTACGTTGTCCCTCGGGGATGTTCTTCGGGCGAATCAGGCTGGAAGTGGCCACCAACATCAGATAAA
>CAYFPT010000045.1:4992-11354 GCA_964345065.1 uncultured Bordetella sp. | reverse complement strand
CAGGCCGAGGTCGACAAGATCATGGCCCGGATGCAAGAGGGTGTGGAGAAGCCGCGTCCCAAGGTCCTCTTCGAAGTGGGCGAAGTGGTCCGTGTCAAAGAAGGCCCCTTCACGGACTTTAACGGCAGCGTTGAGGAAGTGAACTACGAAAAAAATCGTCTGCGGGTGTCGGTCACGATCTTTGGTCGGGCCACGCCGGTAGAGCTTGAATTTGGTCAGGTCGAAAAGCTCTGATTGATTGGGTAATTGAGGTTGTTGGTAATGCAGTAAACCGAGGAGCGTTCGCTGAAGGCGGCCGCGATTGAACTCACTAAGGAGCCCTTATGGCAAAGAAGATTGTTGGTTATATCAAGCTGCAGGTGCCTGCAGGCAAGGCCAATCCCTCTCCACCGATTGGCCCCGCGCTCGGTCAGCGCGGTCTGAACATTATGGAATTCTGCAAGGCCTTCAATGCCCAGACCCAGGGCATGGAGCCGGGCCTGCCGATCCCGGTGGTGATTACGGCGTTTGCCGACAAGACCTTCACCTTTGTGATGAAGACACCGCCCGCAACGGTGCTCATCAAGAAGGCGGCCAAGCTCGATAAGGGCTCGCCGAAGCCTCACACCGATAAGGTCGGAAAGATCACCCGTGCCCAGGCCGAAGAGATTGCAAAAAGCAAAATGCCCGACCTGACGGCTGCAGATCTTGATGCCGCTGTTCGAACCATTGCCGGTAGTGCCCGCAGCATGGGCGTGACCGTTGAAGGAGTGTGATGGTCATGAGCCAGACAAAATCAACAAAGATTCCCGGCTCCAAGCGTTATGCAGCCGCCCGATCCAAGGTTGACCGGGCCAAGCTCTATACCGCCCAGGAGGCCCTCGAGCTTGCCAAGGCATGCGCGACTGCGAAATTTAAAGAGTCAGTGGATGTCGCTGTGCAGCTGGGTATTGATGCGAAAAAATCAGATCAGCTGGTCCGCGGCTCCATCGTGTTGCCCGCAGGCACTGGCAAGACCAAGCGCGTCGCGGTATTTGCGCAGGGCGAAAAGGCCGAGCAGGCCAAGGCCGCTGGCGCTGACATTGTCGGCATGGACGATCTCGCCGATCGCATTAAAGGCGGCAATATCGATTTTGATGTGCTGATTGCATCGCCCGATACGATGCGGATCGTGGGAACGCTTGGCCAGATTCTTGGCCCCCGTGGACTCATGCCGAATCCGAAGGTCGGTACCGTTTCAGCCGATGTTGCTCAGGCGGTGAAAAACGCCAAGGCGGGCCAGGTGCAATACCGCACCGACAAGGCCGGCATCGTGCATTGCTCAATTGGTCAGGCGTCGTTTGAGATCGACGCATTGAAAACGAATCTGGTGGCGCTGATTGATGCATTAAATCGCGCCAAGCCGCAGTCATCAAAAGGAGTGTATCTGCGCAAGGTGGCGATCTCGACCACGATGGGCCCGGGCATCCGTGTCGATCAGGCGAGCATCATGCCTGCGCAATAAAAAGACTTTGGGCTGCAGGCCCCGGGGCATCTGACCGGAGTCTGCAGGTTGTCAAAGACCGTTGGGGTGCCCGATGTCGGTGGGCACTTAATCGCAGCCTCTTCAGGCGGTGCCCAACGCAGATGGCGATCCCGAAAGAAATCGATGTTCAGTGTGGCTGTGATTCATCGACGTTTTCTGGTCTCGCCGGTTTCAACCGTTTCAAATTCCGCGAGGAATGCGAAACATTGAGAAGGAGTGAAATGTGGCACTAAACCGCGAAGCGAAAGCTGTGGTGATTGATGAAGTCTCGGCCCAGGTGGCCCAGGCCCAGTCCATCATCCTGGCGGAGTACCGTGGTCTTGATGTGGCCAACATCACCGATCTCCGCAAGAAGGCGCGCAATGCCGGCGTATACCTGCGGGTGTTGAAAAACACTCTGGTTCGCCGTTCTGTTGCTGGAACACCGTTTGAGCCGCTGGCCGACAAGATGTCGGGCCCGCTGATCTACGGTATTTCGAAAGACCCGGTCGCCGCGGCAAAGGTCATGCAAGACTTTGCTAAAGGCAATGAGGTCTTCGTCATCAAAGCGGGCGCGATGCCGAATCATGTGATGGATGCAGCTGGCGTAAAAACGCTGGCGGCAATGCCTTCGCGTGATGAGTTGCTCGCGACATTGCTCGGCACGATGCAGGCCCCGATCACTAAGTTTGTGCGAACCGCCAACGAGATCCCGTCGAAGTTTGTTCGAACGGTGGCCGCGTTGCGCGATCAGCGCGAACAGCAATCGGCCTAATCATCAAGACGATCGGATTCAAACCAACTGAACAGAAATTTTTGGAGCAAGAACATGAGTAAAGATCAAGTATTAGATGCAATTGGCGCCATGACCGTGCTGGAGCTCTCCGAGCTCATCAAAGCCATGGAAGAAAAATTTGGCGTGTCAGCCGCTGCCGCAGCAGTCGCAGTCGCGGCTCCGGCTGCAGGGGGCGGTGCTGCTGCCCCGGCCGCCGAAGAGAAGACCGATTTCACCGTGGTGCTGGCTGCCGCAGGCGATAAGAAGGTTGAAGTGATTAAGGTGGTGCGTGCTGCGACAGGGCTGGGCCTGAAAGAAGCCAAGGACCTCGTCGATGGTGCACCAAAGCCGGTCAAGGAAGGCATCAACAAGGCCGATGCCGAGGCGCTGAAAAAGCAGCTCGAAGAGGCCGGTGCCAAGGTCGAGCTGAAGTAATCGACCCACGCATTTTCGAAGGCCGCGCCGTTCGGTGTGGCCTTCGGAGGTGCGGGCTATGCCATGGCGATGCACGCAGGATGTGGTCCGCGTCGCCATCGCATAGCTCGGAATGGTAAGCAGTGCAGTGGGCTGTGGTAGTCAGATCGAATTTTTTTGAGAGTTTCTCAACAGGAGCCGTGATGGCCTATAACTTCACCGAGAAAAAACGTATTCGTAAGAGCTTTGCCAAACGTAAGCCCGTACTGGAGATCCCCTATCTGTTGGCGACCCAGTTGGCTTCCTATCGTGCATTTTTGCAAGAAGAAATTGTTCCGGCGACCCGCAAAAATCAGGGCCTGCAGGCCGCCTTTCAATCCATATTTCCCATCAAGAGCCACAATGGGATGGCCGAGCTTGAGTTTTTGTATTACACGCTCGGCGTTCCCGCCTTCGATGTTCGTGAGTGCCAGCTGCGAGGCCAGACCTTCGAGGCCCCGATCCGTGCCCAGGTGCGATTAAAGATTTATGACCGTGAGGCCGCCAAGCCGACCGTCAAGGAAATTCGTGAAAAAGAAGTCTTCATGGGCAACATTCCGCTCATGACGGACAACGGCTCGTTTGTGATCAACGGCACTGAGCGGGTGATCGTCAGCCAGCTGCACCGCTCGCCAGGTGTATTTTTTGAACATGATCGCGGCAAGACCCATTCCTCGGGCAAGCTGCTGTTCTCGGCCCGAGTCATTCCGTATCGTGGCTCCTGGCTCGATTTTGAATTCGATCCGAAAGATATTCTTTATTTCCGTGTCGACCGTCGCCGCAAGATGCCGGTCACGATTCTGCTGAAAGCCATTGGCTTAAATGTCGAGCAGATTCTGGCCCACTTTTTCGACTTCGATCATTTCTCGCTGCATCCAGAGGGTGCACAAATGGATCTCGTCGCTGATCGTCTGCGTGGCGAGCAGGCCCGATTCGATATCACGGATAAAAATGGCAATGTCATTGTGGGCCGCGACAAGCGGATTAATGCCAAGCACATTCGCGACATCGAAAAGGCAGGCTTAAAGCGGATCAGCGTTCCGGATGATTACCTGCTGGGCCGGGTGCTTGCCCATGCCGTGGTGGACCCTGAGACCGGTGAAATCATTGGCAAGGCCAACGAAGAGATCACCGACGAGCTGCTGGCCAAGATGCGCGGCGCAAAGATCCGTGAATTCAAGACCCTCTACACGAATGACTTGGATCACGGCCCTTATATGTCCTCCACGCTGCGCATGGACGAGACCCCGGATCAGATCACTGCCCGGGTGGCGATCTATCGCATGATGCGTCCCGGTGAGCCGCCCACTGAAGACGCCGTTCAGATGCTGTTTGATCGGCTCTTCTTTAACGCAGACTCCTACGACCTTTCGGCAGTCGGCCGTATGAAATTTAACCGTCGTCTGGGCCGCGAAGAGGTCACAGGCCCGATGACGCTGACCAACGAGGACATTCTTGACACCATCAAGCTGCTCGTCTCCCTGCGCAATGGCCGGGGCGAGATTGATGACATCGATCACCTCGGCAATCGTCGCGTGCGCTCGGTCGGCGAGATGGCGGAGAACGCCTTCCGCGTCGGCCTGGTGCGCGTCGAGCGCGCGGTCAAGGAGCGACTCAACATCGCCGAGACCGAGCCGCTGATGCCGCAGGAGATGATCAACGGCAAGCCCATTACGGCTGCGATTCGTGAGTTTTTTGGCTCATCGCAGCTTTCGCAGTTCATGGATCAGACCAACCCGCTGTCCGAGATCACCCACAAGCGTCGTGTGTCGGCACTCGGCCC
This sequence comes from uncultured Bordetella sp., assembly GCA_964345065.1. Classification (GTDB taxonomy): domain Bacteria; phylum Pseudomonadota; class Gammaproteobacteria; order Burkholderiales; family Burkholderiaceae_A; genus Lacustribacter. The sequence continues at coordinate 6,860 of CAYFPT010000045.1, read as the reverse complement.
TGGCGGACTGACCCGTGAGCGCGCGGGCTTTGAGGTCCGCGATGTCCATCCGACCCACTATGGCCGCGTCTGCCCAATCGAGACACCGGAGGGCCCGAACATTGGCCTGATTAACTCGCTGGCGCTGTATGCACGCTTAAACGAATATGGATTCCTTGAGACCCCATACCGAAAGGTCGATGACGGCAAGGTCACCGACAAGATCGAATATCTATCCGCGATCGAAGAGGGCCGCTATGTCATCGCCCAGGCCAATGCGGAGATTGATGCCAAGGGCAAGCTGACCGGCGACCTTATTTCGGTCCGCGTGAATGGCGAGACCACACTCTCGACCATCGAGAAGGTGGAATACATGGATGTCGCGCCGTCACAGATCGTGTCGGTCGCCGCCTCATTGATTCCCTTCCTTGAGCACGATGATGCGAACCGCGCGCTGATGGGCTCCAACATGCAGCGTCAGGCCGTGCCCTGCCTGCGTCCGCAGAAGCCCCTGGTGGGCACTGGCATTGAGCGGACCTGTGCAGTGGATTCCGGCACCGTGGTCCAGGCCCGCCGTGGCGGCCTGGTCGACTATGTGGATTCGCGGCGCGTGGTGATTCGTGTCAATGACAACGAAACCAAGTCAGGCGAATCGGGTGTCGATATTTACAACCTTCAGAAGTACACCCGCTCCAACCAGAACACGAATATCAACCAGCGGCCGATCGTTCGGCGTGGCGATGTCGTGGCCCGTGGTGATGTGATTGCCGATGGCGCTTCAACCGATATCGGCGAGCTGGCCCTGGGCCAGAACATGCTGGTGGCCTTTATGCCCTGGAATGGTTATAACTTTGAGGACTCGATTCTCATCTCCGAGCGTGTGGTCTCCGATGACCGCTATACCTCGGTCCACATCGAGGAGTTATCGATCCTGGCCCGTGATACGAAGCTTGGCCCTGAGGAAATCACCCGCGATATCTCGAATCTCTCCGAGGGCCAGCTTGGCCGTCTGGATGAATCGGGCATCGTGTATGTGGGTGCCGAGGTGCAGGCCGGCGATGTGCTGGTGGGCAAGGTCACGCCCAAGGGCGAGACCCAGCTCACCCCGGAGGAAAAACTTCTCCGCGCGATCTTTGGCGAGAAGGCCTCGGATGTGAAAGACACCTCACTGCGTGTTCCCTCGGGCATGAGCGGCACCGTGATTGATGTTCAGGTCTTCACCCGCGAGGGCATTCAGCGCGACAAGCGTGCCCAGCAGATCATCGATGATGAGCTGCGCCGCTTCAGGCTTGATCTGAACGATCAGCTGCGCATTGTGGAGACCGACACCTTCCAGCGGATTGAAAAACTGCTCATCGGCAAGGCCGCCAATGGCGGGCCGAAGAAGATCCCCAAGGGCTCAGCGATTACGGCCGAGTATCTGGCCGATTTAGATCGGTATCAGTGGTTTGAGCTTCGCCTATCGGATGAGTCAGCGGCCAAACAGCTGGAGAGCCTGAAAGAGTCGATCGAGTCCAAGCGCCATCAGTTCGATCTCGCCTTTGAGGAAAAGCATAAAAAGCTGACCCAGGGCGACGAGCTGCTGCCGGGCGTACTCAAAATGGTCAAGGTCTACCTGGCGGTGAAGCGCCGCCTACAGCCGGGCGACAAGATGGCGGGCCGCCATGGCAACAAGGGCGTGGTCTCGCGGATTGTTCCGGTGGAAGACATGCCCTATATGGCCGACGGCCGACCGGTGGACATCGTTTTGAATCCTCTGGGCGTTCCCTCGCGGATGAATGTGGGCCAGATTCTGGAGACCCATTTGGGCTGGGCAGCCAAAGGCATCGGCCAGCGCATCGGCGATATGCTTGAGGCACAGGCGTCTGCCAATGAGGTCCGCAAGTATC
>CAYFPT010000045.1:3408-4982 GCA_964345065.1 uncultured Bordetella sp. | reverse complement strand
CAACACCGGTTTTCGATGGTGCGGCGGAAAAGGAAATCCACAACATGCTCGAGCTGGCCTATCCCGCAGAGATCGCCAAGCGCATCGGCCTGACCGAGACCCGCACCCAGGTGCAGCTCTTGGATGGCCGCACGGGCGAGCCTTTTGATCGCAAGACCACGGTGGGCTATATGCATATGCTCAAGCTGCATCACCTGGTCGATGACAAGATGCATGCGCGCTCAACCGGCCCTTACTCGCTGGTGACCCAGCAGCCCTTGGGCGGTAAGGCCCAGTTCGGTGGCCAGCGTTTCGGCGAGATGGAGGTGTGGGCCCTGGAGGCCTACGGCGCCTCTTATGTCCTGCAGGAAATGCTCACGGTCAAATCCGATGACGTCGGCGGACGCACCAAGGTCTACGAGAACTTGGTCAAAGGCGAGCACACCATCGATGCGGGCATGCCCGAGTCGTTCAATGTGCTGGTCAAGGAGATTCGTTCGTTGGGCATCGATATCGACCTGGAGCGCAGCTGATTGGCCAGCACTGGGAACCTAAAGGATTTGGGCGCAGGCTCACAAGAACACACTTATTGAGGTAGATCCATGAAGGCACTACTCGACTTATTCAAGCAAGTTCAGCAGGACCAGGTTTTTGACAAAATTAAAATTGGTCTGGCATCGCCGGAGAAGATTCGCTCCTGGTCGTATGGCGAAGTCAAAAAACCAGAGACGATTAACTACCGCACCTTCAAGCCCGAGCGGGATGGCCTTTTCTGCGCCAAGATTTTTGGCCCGGTAAAAGACTATGAATGCCTATGCGGCAAATACAAGCGCCTGAAGCATCGTGGCGTGATTTGTGAAAAGTGCGGCGTCGAGGTCACCCTGACCAAGGTCCGTCGTGAGCGGATGGGCCATATCGATTTGGCCAGTCCCGTGGCCCATATCTGGTTTTTGAAGTCACTGCCTTCGCGTCTGGGCATGGTGCTGGATATGACCCTGCGGGATATCGAGCGGGTGCTGTATTTCGAAGCCTACGTGGTCATTCATCCTGATGTCACGCCGTTAAAGCGTGGCCAGATCATGACCGAGGATGATTACCTCGCCAAGCAGGAGCAATACGGCGATGGCTTTGTGGCCATGATGGGCGCAGAAGGTATCCGTGAGTTGCTGCGTGAGATTGATCTGAAAAACGATATCGAGAAGCTGCGCTCGGAGCTTGCTGAGACTTCGTCTGAGGCCAAGATCAAGAAAATTGCAAAGCGCTTAAAGGTGCTGGAGGGCTTTGATAAATCGGGGGTGAAGCCCGAGTGGATGATTCTCGAGGTGCTGCCCGTATTGCCGCCTGAGCTGCGGCCGCTGGTGCCGCTGGATGGCGGCCGGTTTGCGACTTCGGATCTCAACGATCTCTATCGCCGCGTGATTAACCGTAATAACCGTCTGCGCCGGCTGCTGGAACTGAAGGCGCCCGACATCATCGTGCGCAACGAAAAGCGCATGCTGCAAGAGGCCGTGGATTCGCTTCTGGATAACGGCCGTCGTGGCAAGGCCATGACGGGCGCCAATAAGCGTCCGCTGAAGTCGCTGGCCGACATGATC
>CAYFPT010000045.1:0-3398 GCA_964345065.1 uncultured Bordetella sp. | reverse complement strand
ATCAAGGGCAAGGGCGGCCGCTTCCGCCAGAACCTCTTGGGCAAGCGGGTGGACTACTCGGGCCGTTCGGTCATCGTGGTGGGACCGACCCTGAAATTACATCAGTGCGGCCTGCCCAAGCTGATGGCCCTCGAATTATTCAAGCCGTTTATTTTCAATAAGCTTGAGCTGCGCGGCATGGCCACAACGATTAAGGCCGCCAAAAAGCTCGTTGAGCAGCAGGTGCCCGAGGTCTGGGACATTCTCGAAGAGGTGATTCGCGAGCACCCTGTGCTGCTGAATCGCGCACCGACCCTGCACCGCCTGGGCATCCAGGCCTTTGAGCCGGTGCTTATTGAGGGCAAGGCCATTCAGCTGCATCCCCTGGTCTGCGCTGCCTTTAACGCAGACTTCGACGGCGACCAGATGGCCGTCCATGTGCCGCTCTCTATTGAAGCTCAGATGGAGGCCCGCACCCTGATGCTGGCATCGAACAACGTGCTCTTCCCGTCTAACGGTGAGCCCTCGATCGTGCCCTCGCAAGACATCGTGCTGGGCCTTTACTACACCACCCGCGAGCGGGTGAACGGCAGGGGCGAAGGCATGTTCTTTGCTGACGTTGCTGAAGTCGAGCGGGCCTACGGCAATGGTGAAGTGGAATTGGGCACCAAGATCACGGTCCGAATCCAAGAGGTGGATTTGGATCCGGTCACGCGGGCCAAGACACCCAAGATCACGCGCTACCAAACCACGGTTGGCCGTGCGCTGCTGTCGAAGATCCTTCCGCCCGGATTATCGTTTGTGCACATGAATAAGGCGCTGAAGAAAAAAGAAATTTCACGCCTGATTAATGCGTCGTTCCGTCGCTGCGGCCTGCGCGACACGGTGATTTTTGCGGACAAACTGCTGCAATCGGGCTTTGCGCTGGCAACCCGTGCGGGCATCTCGATCTGTGTGGATGACATGCTCGTGCCGCCACAAAAGCACGACATCCTCTCCAAGGCAGAGAAAGAGGTCAAGGAAATCGAGCAGCAATACGCCTCAGGCCTGGTCACCCAGGGCGAGCGCTACAACAAGGTGGTCGATATCTGGGGCCGTGCGGGTGACGAGGTGGGCAAGGCCATGATGGCCCAGCTGGCAACGGAGCCCGTCAAAGATCGAAAAGGCAAAGAGGTCCGTCAGGAATCTTTTAATTCGATTTACATGATGGCAGATTCGGGCGCCCGCGGATCGGCAGCACAGATTCGTCAGCTCGCCGCCATCCGCGGCCTGATGGCAAAGCCCGACGGCCCCATCATCGAGACCCCGATTACGGCGAATTTCCGCGAGGGTCTCAATGTGTTGCAGTACTTCATCTCCACACACGGTGCGCGTAAAGGTCTTGCCGATACCGCATTGAAGACCGCGAACTCCGGCTACCTGACTCGCCGCCTGGTCGACGTGACCCAGGACTTAGTGGTCATTCAAGACGACTGCGGCACCAGCAATGGCATCAACATGAAGGCCTTGGTGGAAGGCGGAGAAGTTATTGAGGCCCTGCGCGATCGTATTTTGGGCCGCGTGACTGCTGCTGAGGTGGTCAATCCTGAAAGCCAGGCAACTCTGTTTGAGGCCGGCAAATTGCTTGACGAAGATGCGGTGGATGAGATCGATCGTTTGGGCATTGATGAGGTGCGGGTGCGCACGCCATTAACCTGCGACACACGTTTTGGTCTATGTGCCAAATGCTATGGCCGCGATCTCGGCCGTGGCCATCTGGTCAACGTGGGTGAGGCGGTCGGTGTGATCGCAGCCCAGTCGATTGGTGAGCCGGGAACACAGCTGACGATGCGTACATTCCACATCGGTGGTGCTGCATCGCGGACGGCAGCCGCCAGTGGCGTGGAAGCGAAATCCAACGGCACCGTGCGCTTTACACCGACCATGCGTTATGTCACCAATGCCAAAGGCGAGCCGATTGTGATCTCGCGTTCGGGCGAGGTGCTGATCACCGACGACAATGGCCGCGAGCGTGAGCGCCACAAGGTGCCCTACGGCGCCACACTGCTGTCGATGGATGGAAAATCAGTGAAAGCGGGATCGCTGCTGGCGACCTGGGATCCGCTAACGCGTCCGATCATCAGCGAGTACGGCGGCCGCGTGAAGTTCGAAAATGTCGAAGAAGGCGTGACCGTGGCCAAGCAGATCGATGAGATCACCGGCCTGTCGACCCTGGTGGTGATTGATGCGAAGCGCCGAGGTGGTGCCCAGGTCAAGGGCGTGCGTCCGCAGGTGAAGCTCATCGATGCCAAAGGCGAGGAAGTCAAGATCGCCGGCACCGACCACAGCGTGAACATCTCCTTCCCGGTGGGTGCCCTGATCACGGTTCGCGACGGCCAAGAGGTTGCTGTCGGCGAAGTGCTGGCGCGGATTCCACAAGAGTCCCAAAAGACCCGCGACATTACCGGCGGTCTGCCACGGGTTGCCGAACTCTTCGAGGCCCGTTCGCCAAAAGATGCTGGCATGCTGGCCGAGGTCACGGGTACGGTGTCCTTTGGTAAAGACACCAAGGGCAAGCAGCGCCTGATCATTACCGATATGGACGGTGTTCAGCACGAATCGCTGATCTCAAAAGAGAAAAACGTGCTGGTCCATGATGGCCAGATCGTGAACAAAGGCGAACTGATTGTTGACGGTCCAGCCGATCCGCAAGACATTTTGCGCCTGCTGGGTGTCGAGGCCCTTGCACGCTATATCGTGGACGAAGTCCAGGATGTTTATCGCTTGCAGGGTGTGAAGATTAACGACAAGCATATCGAAGTCATTGTGCGTCAGATGCTGCGCCGTGTACGGGTGACGGATGCTGCAGATACCCGCTTCATTAACGGCGAAGAGGTCGAGCGCTCCGAGTTGCTTGACGAAAACGATCGTGCCACCGCCGACAGTAAGCGGCCGGCGATGTATGAGAACAAGCTCTTGGGCATTACCAAGGCGTCGCTCTCCACGGACTCGTTCATCTCGGCGGCCTCCTTCCAGGAGACCACCCGCGTGCTCACCGAGGCGGCCATCATGGGCAAACGTGATGAACTCCGCGGCCTCAAGGAGAACGTCATCGTGGGCCGCCTCATTCCTGCCGGAACGGGCCTCGCGTATCACAAGGCCAGAAAAGAGCGCGAAGCCATCGAGGCTGCAGAAGCCCAGACCGCGGCCCAGCAGGCCGCGATTGAGGCCGAAGCCTTGTTCTCAAGTCCGGATGCAGAAGAGTCGGTCACCGAGGGGGGTGCCGAGTCAGCGGCGCCGGCCTCTGGAGCGGGCACCCCAAGCGCCGAGTAAGCATCAAGCGTAGTGGGTCTAAAACGGCGTCGATCCAGAAGATCGGCGCCGTTTTTTATTCCCGGTTACCGGCTTATATTTCACAATATGAAATTAAGGCGGATGGC
>CAYFPT010000044.1:0-11938 GCA_964345065.1 uncultured Bordetella sp. | reverse complement strand
GCCCCTTTATCGGCGGATTTGATAAAGCGTTTCTCGCCGGCATTACCGGCGATTCGATCGCAGCAACGTTTAGCAAGGGTGTTGTGATTCCCGAGCTGATGTTCGTGGCCTTCCAGGGTACTTTTGCAGCCATCACCTGCGCGCTGATTGTCGGTGCGTTCGCGGAGCGCATGAAGTTTTCTGCAGTATTGATGTTTCTGGTGCTGTGGTTCACCTTCTCCTATATTCCTGCCGCACACATGGTCTGGTACTGGGACGGCCCCGACGCCATCACTGACGCCAAAACCCTTGAGGCAGTGATCGCAGCAGCAGGCGCTCTCTGGGCAAAAGGTGCGCTTGATTTTGCAGGCGGCACCGTAGTCCACATCAATGCGGGTGTTGCTGGCCTGGTTGCAGCCTACATGGTGGGCAAGCGCACCGGCTACGGCAAAGAGCCTATGCCGCCGCATAACCTCACCTTAACGATGGTCGGCGCTGCCATGCTTTGGGTGGGCTGGTTTGGCTTTAACGCCGGCTCAAACCTCGAGGCGACCGGAACTGCGGCACTTGCCGTGACCAACACGCTGTTTGCCACTGCTGCTGCGATTGTTGCGTGGACGCTTGGCGAAGCCATCTTCCGCGACAAACCCTCGATGCTGGGTGCTGCCTCAGGTGCTGTTGCCGGCCTGGTGGCGATCACACCCGCTGCTGGCTTTGTCGGCATCATCGGCGCACTGATCATTGGCCTAACCGCCGGCTTTCTCTGCCTCTGGGGCGTAACAGGCTTAAAGCGGATGCTCAAGGCAGATGACTCACTCGATGTGTTTGGCGTGCATGGCGTGGGCGGCATCATTGGTGCGCTGCTGACCGGTGTGTTTGCTGCACCCTCGCTCGGCGGAACCGGGATCTTCGATTACGTTACCAACAAGGTCGGAGAAGAGTATTCGATTAGTGGCCAGCTAATGATTCAGGCGGAGGCAGTCATCACCACGATTGTGCTGTCGGCAGTCGTCTCAGTCATCGCCCTGCTGATTGTGAAAATGATCATCGGCCTGCGGGTGCCGGAGGAATCCGAGCGCGAGGGCTTGGACACCACATCCCACGGTGAAAAGGCGTACTACCTGTAGTTGCTCTCCTCGCTGTAACTAAAGCCCGCCCCCTGAGGCGGGCTTTTTTTGAAACAAAGGTTTCACCGAGGCCGGGCTAAAATGCCCAACTATGGTGCCTTACACCCTTAATCGCCCGGACGGCGGCGGACCCCTTGCCGTACTGGAGCGCAGAATCCTTCAGGCGAGCGCCGAGATCGAGCACTGGTTTCGCTCCCAATGGCTCTCTCACACGCCACCGTTTTACGCCTCGGTCGATATCCGAAATGCGGGCTTTAAGCTCTCCGTGGTCGATACCAATCTTTTTCCTGGTGGCTTTAATAACCTTGCTGAAAACGCCCTGCCGCTGACCGTTCAGGCCATGAGCGCGGCGATTGAGCGGCGCTGCCCGGATGTCCGCCGATTTCTTCTGATCCCGGAAAGCCACACCCGCAACACCTACTATCTGACCAATGTGGCCCGGCTTGCCGCCCTGCTGAAGCAGTCCGGCCTTGAGGTTCGAATCGGCACGCTGATCCCTGAAATTAAAGGGCCCACACCGATTGCCCTGCCCGATGGCTCACAGCTGATGCTCGAGCCCTTGGAGCGCCGGGGAGATCGGCTGGGTGTGAAGGGCTTTGATCCCTGTGCAATTCTGCTCAATAACGACCTCTCAGCCGGAATTCCTGCAAGCCTTCAAGGCATTAAAGGCCAGCACATCATTCCGCCACTGAACGCGGGCTGGTCAGTGCGGCGCAAAAGCCAGCATTTTTCGGCTTATTCGACTGTTGTAAAACAGTTTGCCGAGCGTCTGCAGATCGACCCCTGGGTTCTGGATCCGTTCTATGCCACCTGCTCTGAGGTCGACTTTCACGCCCGCGAGGGCGAGTCGTGCTTGGCTGACAATATCTCGATGATGCTGGAGAAAATCCGCGTCAAATACCGCGAACTTGGGGTCCAGCAGACCCCCTATGTGGTGGTCAAGGCCGATGCCGGCACCTATGGCATGGGCATCATGATGGTCAAAGACGCCCAGGAAATCATCAACCTTAATCGCAAGCAGCGCAACAAAATGGCGGTGATCAAAGAAGGCCTATCGGTCTCCGATGTTCTGATTCAGGAAGGCGTGCCCACCGCTGAGGTGGTTGATGAGGCGGTCGCCGAGCCCGTGGTTTATATGGTGGATCGCTATGTGGTGGGTGGTTTTTATCGGATTCATGCGGAGCGTGGCCCAGATGAAAACCTCAATGCTCCCGGCATGAAGTTTCTGCCGCTGCCTTTTGATGAGAGCTGCATGCAGCCTGACCAGGCCATTCATCCTGATGCGGCACCCAATCGTTACTACGTTTACGGAGTTATTGCCCGTCTGGCACTATTGGCGGCATCCTTGGAACTCGAGCAGGCTCGGCCATGACCCGCAGTGTGCTGTTTGTCTGTGACCCACTGGGTGGGTTTAAGACCTATAAAGACACTACCTTTGCCATGATGCGAGCGTGTCAGCGGCAAGGCATTGAAATCCACACCGCTGAACTGCATGAGCTGCGGGTCCGCGCCGATGGTGATGGCAGCCGGCTTGAGGTTTTTGCCCACCAGATCCGCATCGATCAGCCGCAGGCGCCGATTTGGTGGATTGAAGACACTGCGCAATGGCAGCCCGCACGCAAGTTTGATCTGATTCTGATGCGCAAAGATCCGCCGTTTGACTCGCGCTATCTTGCAGCCACGCAGCAGCTGGAAATCGCACAACGCGAGGGTGTGCGTGTATTGAATTGTCCGCAGGCCTTACGCAATCATGGCGAAAAGATGGCGGCCCTTGAATTTCCAAGGCTGACGCCGGAGACGCTGATCTCGGCAGATCTTAAGGCCCTGAAAGAGTTTGCGATCCATTATCAAAAAATTGTCGTCAAGCCCCTGGACGCGATGGGGGGCATTGGTGTTTTTGTTTTAGCGGCTGACGACCCCAATCTGCCGTCTGCAATTGAATTGCTCACCGATCACGGTCAAAGACAAATTGTGATTCAACGCTATCTGCCCGCCATCGCGCAGGGGGATAAACGCATCATTGTGATTAACGGCAAACCCGTAGAGTCTGCGCTTGCAAGAATCCCCCCGGCGGGCCACTCGCGGGGAAACCTTGCGGCCGGTGGCAAGGGCGTGGTCATGGCGCTTTCCGCCCGCGACCGGGAAATCGCACAGACGGTGGGTGAGGCCCTCGCACCCCGGGGCCTGATGCTCTTGGGCCTTGATGTGATTGGCGAGCACCTTACCGAGATTAATGTCACCAGCCCGACTGGCTTTCAGGAAATTCAGGCCCAGTCCGGGATCGACGTTGCACGCCTATTTATCGAAACAGCGCTCGGATCATGACTGCCTTGATTCTGATTTGCCACGCGCCCTTGGGCCACGCCCTGCATGCTGTCGCCTGCCATGCTTTTGGCCGCTATATTGCTGAAGTGGTGGTTGCGGATATCGCTGCAAACTCTTCACTCGATGATGCGATTGCCACGATCGAAACGACATGGAAACAGGAAGGCCGCCCCCAGCAGGTGGTCTTACTTGGCGACATCTTAGGGGCTACGCCCTGCAATGCCGCCTGCGCCTGGCTTAGCTTGCATCCGGAAATTCATGCCCGCGGGCTGACGGGTGTGAGTGTTCCGATGATGCTCAAGGCCTTTACCTATCGGGAGCTTGCCCCAGAAGAGCTGGTTGAAAAGCTCGCCGATACCGTCTCGCCTTCTTGCGCGCCCTTGGCGCCGGCCGCCTAGAGACTCCGATGCCCAAGCAGATGGTTCCGGTTATCAATACCCTTGGCCTACATCTGAGGGCGTCTTCAAAGCTCAGCCAGATGGCGACACGCTTTCCTTGCGAGGTCTGGCTATCCCGCAATGGCAAACGAGTCAACGCCAAAAGTGTTCTGGGTGTGACGATGCTGGCTGCCGGAAAGGGCACCGAAGTAGAAATTGAAACGACCGGCGAACAAGAGGCCGAGGCGCTACAGGCGTTGATTGATCTTTTTGCCTCTCGATTCGGAGAGGAATCCTAGGCATGGCATTTTCGGTCTCCGGGATCCCTGTTGGGCGGGGCATTGCAATTGGCCGGGCCTGGGTGCTGGCGCCTGCATCACTTGATGTGCCACGCCGCACCATTGAGGCAAACCAAGGCCATGCAGAGGTCGAACGCCTCTACGCTGCAGTCCGGGCGGTCGATGAAGAGTTTGAAAAAATGCGGCATGACCTGGGCAATGAAGTCGCTGCCGAGCTGCGGGCCTTCCTGGATTTACAGGCCATTGTCTTACATGACCCAATGCTGATCGAGGCCACGCGGGATCGGATTCTGGCCGAGCAGTGCAATGCGGAGTGGGCCCTTGTGCAGCAATACGAACAGGTCGCGGAACAGTTTGATGCAATTGAAGATGCCTATCTCCGCGAACGCCGGGCAGATGTCCGGCAGATTGTTGAGCGTATTCTCAAAGCCATGCGCCATCCCGAAGGGGGCGCCCGAATTAGTCTTCCACAGCCCGCCACAACGGAGTCGGGTCCGCATGCTGAATTGCCATGGATTCTTGTTGCCCATGACATTGCGCCGGCCGATATGCTGCTGCTGAAGCAACACTCCTTTGCCGGATTCGCAACCGACACGGGCAGCCCGACGTCGCACACCGCGATTCTTGCCCGCAGTCTTGGCCTGCCGGCAGTTGTTGGGCTCCAGACGCTGTATGGATTAATTCAGCAAGGCGAGCCCATCATCATCGATGCGGAAGCTGGGGTAGTCCTTGGCAGCATCGATGCTCCAATTCGTAGCATCTATGAGGTCCGCCAGGCCGAGCAGGCCGTCGCCCGCAGCCGCCTGACGCGACTTAAAAATGTTGCCGCACAGACCCTTGACGGCCAGGCGGTAACGCTTTTTGCAAATCTGGATCTGCCCTCTGATGCGGCCCATGCCATGGAGGCAGGCTGCCAGGGTGTGGGCCTATTCCGCAGCGAATTTCTGTACATGAATCGCAACGACCCGCCCTCAGAAGAAGAGCAATATGAGGCCTATCGAAGCGTTGTGATCGCACTCCGAGGCAGGCCCGTCACAATCCGGACACTTGACTCAGGCGCCGACAAAGATGTGCCCAGCGTATCGGCCAATCGGGATCTGCCTTCAAATCCGGCGCTTGCTTTGCGCGCGATCCGTTTGTGTCTGGCCGAACCCGAACTTTTTATGACCCAGCTAAGGGCGATTCTTAGGGCCTCGGCCCACGGTCCGATCAAGCTCCTGATTCCTCTCATCAGCGGGCCGCAGGAAATGATCGCGGCAAGGAAAATGGTCGAGGCAGCAATGGTCCAGTTGAAAGCCCGCCGTCTGGCCTTCGATGAAGCAATCGCGATTGGGGCAATGATTGAAGTGCCAGCGGCGGCTTTAGCGATTGACGGGCTTTTGCCGGTGTTGGATTTTGCTTCCTTGGGCACCAACGACTTAATTCAATACACGCTTGCCATTGATCGGGCTGATGGTGATGTGGCCCACTTATATAATCCACTGCACCCAGCGGTGCTGCGCCTGATTGCCGATGTGATCAAGGCCTGCAATCGCCGCGGCAAGCCCGTCTCAGTCTGTGGCGAGATGGCGGGAGATCCCGAGCTGACCCGGCTGCTGCTGGGCTTTGGCCTGCGTGAATTCTCAATGCATCCGGCCCAGGTCTTGCTCATTAAACAAGAGATTCTTCGGTCAAGCGCGGCCGAATGCAGCAAACAGTCATTGCGGATTCTCCGTCAGGGCGACCCCGCCAAGCTGACGGCCGCCATGGTCAAGTGGAATCAAGACCGCGACCACATCTCTGGCTGAATCCAGCCCTCGCGCAGGGCCACAAGTGTTGCCTGGGTCCGATTTCGAACACGCAAGGCTCGGAAAATGGCACTGATATGGACTTTCGCGGTTCCCTCAGAGATTCCGAGTTCGGTGCAGATTTTTTTCGTTGGTTTACCCTCGACCAAACAAAACAGGACTTCTTGCTGACGCGGGGTAATCGCTGCGGCAGGCCCTGGCTGCTCGGGCTCAAGCCTGCGGTAAGGCTGCACCGGGGCCTCTTTAATTAGCAACGAAGTCGGGGGTAAATAAGTTTGCTCGAGGCTTAGACGCTTTGTCACTCTTGATTCTCCCTATAAAGACCGTCGATCGGTCTGAGCCAGTATCCCGATGGGGCCCGCCGAGAATCTCAACAAATGCGAACTCTGCGAGCGCATAGCCCCGGGGCCAGGCCGGGCTTTGTGTCAAAGTGTCACGAAATTGACATCCCCCTTCCCGGATGGATACCTTTTGCGGCTTACGTCAAAATTCCACATGGCAATCAATTCTCAGCAGGCGGGTTCGGTCGGGCCCATCACGCCACAGACCGCCGATTTCTCCGAGCCCCTGACGCTTAAAAGCGGCCAGTCGTTTGGCCCCTACCAGCTCGTCTATGAGACCTACGGGACGCTGAATGCCTCGCGCAGCAATGCGGTGCTTATTTGTCATGCCCTGAATGCCTCCCATCATGTTGCGGGCAGCCGGCCGGACGATCCGCAGGCCTTGGGCTGGTGGGACAACATGGTCGGGCCAGGCAAGCCCGTGGATACCCATCGCTTTTTTGTCATTGGCGTCAATAATCTTGGCTCCTGCTTTGGCTCGACGGGCCCCGCCTCGATCAATCCCACAACCGGCCAGCCCTATGGCGCCGATTTTCCGGTCGTTACGGTCGATGACTGGGTGAATGCCCAGGCACGGCTCGCGGACCGGCTCGGGATTAAACAATTCGCTGCCGTTATGGGCGGAAGCCTCGGCGGCATGCAGGCCATGCAGTGGTCGATTGCCTACCCCGATCGGCTTCGGCATGCAGTCGTCATCGCCTCGACCGCGAGGCTATCAGCACAAAACATCGCATTTAATGAAGTTGCACGGCGGGCGATTGTGAGTGATCCCGAGTTTCACGGTGGCCACTACTACGCCAAAAATACAGTGCCCAAGACTGGCCTGTCGGTGGCCCGAATGATCGGCCACATCACCTACCTGTCCGACGATGATATGGCTGAAAAATTTGGCCGGCAGCTGCGCGGCTCCGATGACTATCGCTTTGGCTTTGATGTGGAGTTTGAGATCGAGTCCTATCTGCGCTATCAGGGAGAGAAATTTTCGACTTATTTTGATGCCAATACCTATTTGCTGATCACGCGGGCACTCGATTACTTTGATCCTGCCAAGGCCTTTTCAGGCAATCTCTCCGCGGCGCTGGCCGGCATCCGGTGCAGCAATTTGCTGATTTCATTTACTACGGATTGGCGGTTTCCGCCGGAGCGCTCCCGGGAAATGGTTGAGGCCCTGCTTGCCCAACGCAAATCAGTCAGCTATGCCGAAATTGATGCGCCCCATGGGCATGATGCCTTTTTAATGAATGATCCTCGCTATCACCATTTGGTTGCCGCCTACTTTGATCGCATCGGCCAGGAGTCTGGCGTATGACCGCCATTCCTGACCGTAACGGAGAATCCCTGCGCAGCGATCTTGCCCAGATCGCCAAATGGGTCGCCCCGCATACGCGGGTGCTGGATTTGGGATGCGGCGATGGCACGCTGCTGCATTGGCTGGCCGCCCATCAGTCCTGCGAGACGCTGGGCGTTGAGATCGCTGACGAAAATGTATTGGCCTGTGTAAGGCGTGGGGTGAACGTGATCCAGGCGGATATTGACCAGGGCCTTGCAATGTTCGCCCAGGGCCGCTTTGATGCCGTCGTGCTTTCGCAGGCCCTGCAGGCGACGCGCGAGACGGAACGGGTGCTGCGAGAAATCGGCGAAATCGGCAGAGAGTGCTTGGTCAGCATTCCGAACTTTGGCCACTGGTCGCATGTCACCTCGCTGCTTTCAGGCCATATGCCCGTCAATAAACGGCTGCCGTATGCCTGGTATGACACGCCGAACTTCCACTTTGCTACCGTTCGGGATTTTGAAGAGCTGCTGATACGGCTGGGCTTTGAGATCCTGGATCGCGCTTTTCTTGATGATGATGAGGTAATCCGATGGCTGCCGAATCTGAGAAGCACGCTGGCGGTGTACCGTTTTCGCAAAAAATCGTCTTAAGTTGAGATTGCGATATTCTTAAACCCGAAGGGCCGACGACTGCTGGCTCCGCCTGAAACTCATCACCCACAGGAAACCAAATTATGACCATCAAGACACTCGGCGTGATCGGCGCCGGCACCATGGGCAACGGCATTGCCCAGGTGTTTGCCGCAAACGGCTATGACGTCATCATGCAAGACATTGCTGAGCCCGCACTCGCCAAGGGCCTAGCCACCGTGTCGGGCTCGATGGATCGGCTCATAAAAAAAGGGGCGCTGACCGAGGATGCTAAAAAAACGACCTTATCGCATATCCGCACCACCACCAAGGTTGACGACCTGGCTTTGGCAGATCTTTTGATCGAGGCGGCCACCGAAAACGAATCCGTAAAAATCAAGATTCTTCAAGCCGCTGAAAAAGTGCTGCGGCCTGAAACAATTATCGCCACGAATACCTCCTCGCTCTCGATCACGCGTCTTGCAGCGGCGACCCAGCGGCCCGGATTATTTGTGGGCATGCATTTTTTTAATCCCGTGCCCATGATGGCCCTTGTTGAAATTATTCGTGGCCTGCAGACTTCAGAATCCACCGTGGCTGCCGTGACAGCGCTCGCCAAGGCAGTTGGAAAAACGCCCATCGGAGTTAAAAATAGCGCCGGGTTTGTCGTGAATCGAATTCTCTGCCCGATGATCAATGAGGCTATTTTTGTCTATGCCGAGGGCTTAGCTTCGGCTACTGAGATTGATGAGGGTATGAAACTTGGCTGCAATCATCCGATTGGTCCGCTGGCATTGGCAGATCTAATCGGCCTTGACGTGCTCCTGGCGGTAATGGAAGTGCTTTACAGCAACTTCGAGGATCCGAAATATCGGGCGGCGCCCTTGCTGAAAGAAATGGTGGATGCTGGCTATCTTGGCCGAAAATCAGGCCGGGGCTTTTACAGCTATTAACGCTTGAAACAAGATGTTCTAAGGTCTGCTGTTCCTCCGCTTGGCTTGGCCCTGCTGATGTGGGGCCTGGCCGCAGCGTTTTACTTATTTGGATTTTTTCAGCGGGTCACGCCGGCCGCATTGGCCCAAGAGCTCACTCAGGAGCTCGCGCCCACCGCAACCGCCCTGGGCTGGCTCTCGGCAACCTATTTTTATTGCTATGCCGTTATGCAGCTGCCCGCAGGCCTGCTCGCCGATCGCTTTGGCCCGCGCCGGCTGTTTATTGCCGCCACAGCAGCCGCAGTAGCCGGAACGCTCTTATTCGCGTGGGCCGAAACCTTTGCTGCCGCCGCGATCGGCCGCGGCATTATCGGGGCTGCGGCTGCAGTCGGCTGGATTGGCATGCTAAAACTCGCGGCCCACTGGTTCTCGCCGCAGAAATTCGCCTCTGTCTCGGGACTGTCGCTTGCAGTTGGAACTGTCGGGGCCGTCTTAGCGGGATTTCCACTGCGGCTCTTATCTGATGAGTTTGGCTGGCGCGATGTTGTAGCGGGAAGCGCTGGATTTGCAGGAATCTTATTGATCGGGATGGTGTTCGTGCTGCGCGATGATCCCGTAGATCGGGGCTATCGAAGCTGGGCGCCAGCCCCGCAGACGGATGATGCCCTGGCGAAGATGTCAATACGAGACTCACTTCAGGCCCTTCCGGTCAAGGATTTAATCCTGCTATGCCTTGGCCAGACGGCGGTCACTGGCAGCATGGTGATGATGGCCGGGCTCTGGGGTGTTCCGTTTCTCACGACAGTCTTTGAGGTCGGAAGCCGCACCGCAGTCGCGCTGACCTCGCTGATAACCGTAGGCTTTGCAGTGGGAAGTCTGATTTTCGGGCCCTGGTCTGACCGAATTAGACGCCGAAAAAAACCGCTGCTTACCGGCACACTCTGCGTATTGGCAGGCTACATCACGCTCGCAAGCGGCCTGACGCTGTCGTCGCTATGGATAACCGCGATCTTGCTCTGGATGATTGGAATTGCCTCTGGATCAATGGTGGTCTCTTTTGCCTATGGCAAGGACTTGGTTGGCGGCCATCGCACTGCGACGATTACCGCATTGGTCAATCTCTCGGTGACTTTTGGCTCTATCGGACTGCAGCCGCTTTTCGGTGTGATTCTCGACTGGCGCTGGGATGGTCTTATCCTCGCAGGCGTAAGGCACTATGACGCAGTCGCATTTCAGTGGGGCTTTGCGGCAACTGCCGTATGGCTGGCGCTGGCGGCCCTTGCACAATGGAGGACTCGGGATGTCGTCAGTCCCGCCAAAACGCTGGGATCAGCATCACCAGAAGGGTAAGCAGCTCTAGCCGGCCCAGCAGCATAGTGATCGCACATATCCAAAGCTGTGGGCTTGAAAGCCCCGCGTAATTTCCTGCTGGCCCCACCTCGCCAAGTCCGGGCCCAAGATTATTCACGCTGGCCAGAATCGCGCTTACGGCGCTAATCGGATCCATGCCGGTCATGAGCATCAGAAACGACATCACGATGACGGTAGCGCCATAAAACAGCATGTAGGCGAGAATGGCAAAAATTACTTGATTGCTCACGGGTGATCCCCCAAGCTCCACGGGCTGCACCAAACGCGGGTGAATGATCTGTAGCAGCTCACGCTGGGCCTGCTTAAACAAAAGAATCAGGCGGATCATCTTGATTCCTGATCCCGTCGAACCCGAGCAGGCGGCAAAAGCGCTCAGAAAAATCATGAACCAGGCGGTAAAAGGCGGCCAGAGCCCGTAGTCCTGGGTTGAATATCCGGTGCCAGTCGCCACCGAGACGGTATTAAATAAGGCATGACGCAATGACTCCGTCAGCGTGGGATAGGTGCCCTGAAAAAAGAGAAAAGCCCCGACAATGCAGCTGCCGACAAGGCAGGTCATCCAGAACCAGTGGGCCTGAATATCGCGGCGATAGGGCTGAATTGACAGGCGCTGAATGGCCACCGCGTGAGAGACAAAATTCACGCCGGCCAGCAGCATGAATACAACTGTCACAAATTCGATAATTGGGTTATCGAAATATCCAATGCTGGCATCATGGGACGAGAGCCCGCCCAGCGACATGGTCGATCCAGTATGAATAAAAGCATCAAAAGCGCCCATGCCCGCCGACCAGTAAGCAAAGAAACAGGCGATCGATAAATAAAAATAAATGCCATAAAGCAGCTTGGCGGTTTCTGCAATTCGCGGGGTGAGCTTGCTGTCTTTAATCGGGCCAGGCATCTCGGCCCGATAAATCTGCATGCCCCCAACGCCCAAGAGCGGCAGAATCGCAAGCGCAAGAATCAGAATTCCCATGCCGCCAAGCCACTGCAGAAAAGAACGCCACACCAGAATCGATCTCGGGAGGCCATCAAGGCCGGTCAACACAGTTGCGCCCGTAGTGCTCAGGCCCGATGTCGCCTCGAAATACGCCTGACTGAAACTGAGCTCAGGAAAAAGCCGCAGAAAAGGAATCGCCGCAACCACTGGCAGGGCTAACCAGACCAGGGCCACCAACAAAAAGCCCTCTCGCGGATAAAGCTCCCGACGATGCCACCAGGTCAATCCTGTCAGCAGGCATCCGACAACTGCCGAGATCAGCAAGGCCTCACCATAGACCAGGGCCAAAGGCTCATCATGGGCGGCCGCAAAGCCCCAGGGCAGAAGCAGCGTAAGTGAAAACAGGCCAATCACCATGCCCAAAATTCTAAAGACCGAAAAAATCGGGCGATCTAACTCGATTCGAGCGTCCTGAGCGGCTTCGACAATAAAAAGGGGCTGGTTAACCAGCCCCTTAAGATACACCTTCTATTTTCAGAGTGCGGCCTTAGCGATACA
>CAYFPT010000043.1:0-12100 GCA_964345065.1 uncultured Bordetella sp. | reverse complement strand
TTGTTCGGGCTGACCGCATCGACATAGGCGTTGTGCTCACCCAAAAGCTTGATCATCGGAACGCTGCCCGAGGTCGCCGCGTAATGCAGCGCTGTCCAGCCTGGCCGATTGACCTCGACCCCAAGCTCAATGAGCCGCCCGGCAGCCCGCTCAAGGCCCTTCATGGCGGCAATCATCAGTGGCGTCTCGGCCAGTTGATTCTGGTGCTCCACCGCCGTCTTATCGCGCCAAGGGGCCTGATCCAGCAAAGCCAGTGCTAAGTCCTCCCCGCCTTCGCGAAGCGCCAGCATCAGCAGGTTATTACGAAGGTCATCCCGGCTGCGATCGTTTAACCCAAGCTCGGGCATTCGCTGCACAAAGCCCACATCATTGGCCTTGGCAGCCAGGATGAAGGATTGCAGGGCATCTCGCGGCCAGGCGGGACTGGATAGCGATAAGCAGAGGACTGCCGATGCGATCAGCCTGACCCGCTGGGGGAAGATGTTGCAAAAAAAATTGAGCATCGGTACTCGACTTAGTTGCGGGAACCAAGGCCGCCCGAACTAAAACGCGAAAAATTCTCCGAGGTAACGTGGGCCACTTCTTCGACAGGAATCCCTTTTAACTCAGCGATTTTCTGGGCGACATACACAACATAGGCGGGCTCGTTGACCTTGCCCCGGTGGGGCGCAGGCGCAAGAAATGGGGCATCGGTCTCGATCATCAGGTGCTTAAGCGGGATTTCTACCGCAACCTGCTGGACTTGCTTTGCATTTTTGAAGGTAACGATTCCCGATAAGGAGATCAAAAATCCCATCTCAATTGCGGCCCTTGCAACATCCACGGTCTCAGTGAAGCAGTGCATCACACCGCCTACCGAGGATGCACCCTCTTCCTTCATGATCTGAAGGGTGTCGGTGGCCGCCTCGCGAGTGTGAACAATAATTGGCTTGCCGATCGTTCGCGCTGCGCGGATGTGGGTGCGAAATCGCATCTGCTGCCAGACGAAATCATCGGTCTTGCCATCTCCATCGCGCCGATAGTAATCAAGGCCGGTCTCACCGATTGCGACCACTTTTTGGCCCTCTGCCCTTTTAATGAGGTCATCGACACTCGGCTCCTGAACCCCTCGGTTATCGGGATGGACCCCCACCGATGCCAGCAGAAACGGGTGGGCGTTGGCCAGCGCCAATACCTGATCCGCTTCCTCTAAAGTCGTGCAGATATTTAAGGCCTGCTTTACGCCGGCCGCCTGCATGCGTGAGAGCACCCCCGCCGTGTCCTCGTTAAGGCCGGGATAGTTCAGGTGACAGTGGGAATCGATAAAGGTCATCGCTTCAACTTACGCATAGGCGCGCTGAAATCGATCAAAAATCGTTTCGAAAAAAAGCTTCGGATTCAGCGGATGTTCCGCGATCGCGCGCTGCCGCTGTAAATCAGCCACGGCAAGGCTAAAGCGTTGCGGGGATCGCAGCCGCTCGGCATGGGCCCTCAGGGCCGCTTGATGGTCAAGGAAGTGCCGCGGGGGTACGCCCAATCTGACCCGTCCGACATCATTCATCCAGCGTTGAAGAAGATCCAACACATCGGCAGGCGGCGACTTGCCGGCACGCTCCGCCCAGCGCAGTGGGTCGATGGGCTCTGCGGTCAGCGCGGGAAGTAGCCAGTCAGCGGACGCGCTCTTGGCGAGCTGCAGACGAGACAATTCCGAGTCAGAAATCGGCAGGCTTAGCCGCCGGCAGCGGGACAGAATTGTTGGCGGTATCCCTCTCAGGCCGTCAGCCACCAAGATGAACATGAGGTTCTCAGACGGCTCTTCAAGGGTTTTCAGGAGCGCATTGGCAGCCGCATAGTTCAGCCGGTTGGCGGGATTAATCAGGACCAGCCTCAGCCCAGCCCGGTGGGCGCCAACGTTGGCAAAGCCCGCAAGGCCTCGAATTTGTTCAATCCGAATCTCTTGAGATTTTTTCTTCTCCCCTGCCCCCGCCTCAGTGGACTCGATAGCAGCCGACTCCTCCGCGGACTCCTGAAAACCCCCCTCCTCGGCGGCCAAGGCATCGGGCTGAATCCAACGAAAATCAGGATGCTGCGCGGAGCGCATCCATTGGCAAGACTGGCAGCTGCCGCAAGCCGAGTGATCCTCCTGAAGGGGAGACTCGCACAGCATTGCCGCGGCAATTTCCCGGCCGAAATTGGTCTTTCCAATTCCGCCCGGGCCTACCAGCATCAGGGCAGACGGCCGCCGGGCCAATGCTGAGGAAGTCAGGCTCCACCAGGATTTAAAAATTAAAATTTCATTGTTAATCATATATTTATGATTATTTTATGTAGTTCTTTTTGAATTCGTGAAACATCAAGTTCTGCATTAAGAATAGCTGTTTTTTCCTGTGCACCCGGCCGCATCTGATTGAGATAAACCCCCCGAACCCGCTCGAAATAGTCCACCGCCTGGGCCTCAAACCGATCCTCCTGCCCACCCCTGCCCCCACGGCGCTGGGCCGCAATCTCAGCAGCCAAATCGAAAAGGAGCACCCGATCCGGCTCAAGCGGGCCGCATGCAGCCCGATTAACCGCATCAATCCAGGCCAGATCGACTCCCCCGCCACCACCCTGGTAGGCCCGGGTCGAGTCCACAAACCGATCACACAGCACCCAATCGCCCCGGGTAAGGGCCGGGACGATGAGCTGCTGCACATGGTCCCGGCGGGCCGCTGCCACCATCAAGACCTCGGTCTGGACATCCATCGGCGCGTGCAGCACGAGTTCTCGAATCTTCTCGGCCAAGGGGGTTCCGCCCGGCTCGCGGGTAATGACCACCTCAGCCGCATGGGCCGACCGAATAGTGGCGGCGATGAAATCAATGTGGGTGCTTTTTCCGGCCCCATCGATGCCTTCAAGAACAATGAGCTTGCCGCGCTTTTTGGGGGCCTGGCTCACTTTAAATCCTTGGCAGCCGCTACCCGCCGGATGAATCGGTCGACGGCCTGGTTGTGATCCTTCAGCGTCTCAGAGAACTCCGAGCTTCCATCACCCCGGGCTACAAAATACAGGGCTTTACTGTCGGCCGGATTAAGGGCGGCCCGAATCGCCCGCGGCCCGGGATTGGAAATTGGCGTCGGCGGCAGAGTCTTGCGGGTATAGGTGTTATACGGCGTATCTTTTTTCAGATGCTTGCGGGTAATGTCGCCGGCAAACGCTTTTCCCAAGCCATAAATCACAGTTGGATCAGCCTGAAGTGGCATGCCCACTCGCATGCGATTGGTAAATACTGCGGCCACCTTCTCGCGATCGCCCGGGTGCTGGGTTTCCTTCTCAACGATCGAAGCAACAATTAAGGCCTCATAAGGCGAGCGGTACGGCAGATCTTGGGCGCGTTTTTCCCACTCTCGCGCAATCACCTGCTGCTGTATCGCTGCCGATCGCCTCAGCAGCTCCAGTGCAGACGACCCCTTGGGCACGACATACAGATCAGGATAAAGCCAGCCCTCGGGATGCCGTGCCTCAAGCGCGAGGCTTGCGGCAATCGCCTCCGGGGCAAGCGCCTGGCCCTGCAGATCTAAGCGAATCTCTGATTGCCGACTCAGGGCCTCCAGGGTCTGCTCCACCGTCCAGCCTTCTAAGATCCTGAATTCGGTGCTGCCTGCATCCTGGCGAGAAAAACGCTCAATCAGTTTCCGTTGGCTGATGCCCGGCTCAATCTGATACACCCCGGCCATCAGCTGGCGCTCAACTCCGCGAAAGGCCGCATAGCCGAGAAATAGATATTCGTTGATGTCTAAACGACTGGCCTGTAGCAGCGCCACAATTCCCCGGGCGGGAGTGCCGTAATTGATCACCAGATCCAGCGGCTTATCCGCCGCATAGACCGGCTGCTCGGCTTGGTAAAAAAACCAGCCCGCTGCCGATGCCGCAGCAAGAATCGCCAGCGCGCCGCTCACCGCGAGCGCCCGCAGCAGCCGAAACAGCCCGCCGCCCGATCGGGTCTTATCTGAGGATTTCGACTTCGGCCTTGCCATGCCGCTATATTAAGGTGATGGACACCCATTCCCTGGCCTCGCTGCTCAACATCAAACGCTGGGCCCGCCTGCCGAGTTTTGCAGGCTTTACGGTCGCCGGCCCGGATGCCCGTGCTTTTTTGCAAGGCCAGCTCACCAATGACATTGAGTCGATCACTGCCGGCCAGCATCAGCGCACCGGCTACTGCTCACCGAAGGGCCGACTGCTCACCACGATGCTGCAGTGGCGTTCTGGGGAAACGTCTTGGGCCCATTTAATTCCGGCAGAAAGCCTTGAGCGCATCACCAAGCGGCTCAAAATGTTTGTCCTGCGCTCTAAGGTTTCGTTTTCCTTGGCGGAGGAGTCTTACCGTGTGATCGGCCTTTGGGGTGAGGCTGCAGGAACGCATGCAAACACAGCGCCTTCTGAATTTGAGGGTAAGGCTTATCCGGTCTCAGCCACATCCGGTGCCGCTGCCGAAACGGGCAGCCCAAATTTATGCTGGCTTCTCATGGACACCGCTTGCCCGGTGCTCGGCCGGCGCGGCTGGCTTGTCGGCCCAGCAGACGCAATCGATCAGTTAATGGCCGGATTTTCATCTGCCAAGGAACTGCCCGAATCAGCTTGGAGTTTTTCAGAGATTGAATCCGGCAGGGCCTGGGTCTGGGAGAAAACCCAGGACATTTTTTTGCCGCAGATGGTGAACTTCGAATTAATCCAGGGCGTTAGCTTCACCAAGGGCTGCTACCCCGGCCAGGAGGTGGTTGCCCGAAGCCAGTACCTCGGAAAACTAAAGCGCCGAACCTATCGCGCTGATATCGCAGCAGCCGAAGTTCAGCAGCTCGTCGTTTCCGTGGCCGATTTGCCGGGGCAGGATGTCTGGTCCAAAGGAAATCCGGCCGAGCCTTGCGGGCGGGTTGTTGCGGCATCCCCTTGCTTTAATGCACAAGGCAAAGTGCAGCCGCAGATTGCTTTACTCATCGAGCTCACCATCGAGGCCTGGGAATCCGGCGGGCTAACAATCGGCAGTCTTGATGGCCCAACGCTGCAGGCAGGCCAGCTGCCCTATAGCCTTGCGGCAGCCGCCTAACGTTTAAGCGATCGATTCATCTGTGTGCCTCATTGGCATTCATCTTGGCCGTGGCCCAAGGCTATTAATCGCAGCGAATCGTGATGAGTTCGCAGCCCGCCCGACTGCGCCGCTGCACTGGTGGCAAGAAGGCCTGCTTGCAGGTAAAGACCTTCAGGCAGGCGGCACCTGGCTGGGCATCACACGCAGTGGCCGCTTTGCGGCTGTTACCAATGTTCGAGATCCAGCCCTTCGAACTGCGTCAGTGCCCTTTGGCTCTCGTGGGCTCATGGTGAAGGCATTTCTTTTAGCAGATTGTGATCCCCAGGCCTATGCTGAGCAGATGCTGGATGCTGTTTCCGAGGCATCGCCTTATAACTTAATACTCGGCCAGATTCACACGGATTCAATTCAAGCGCTCTGGCTTGGCGGACGAAGCCGCAGCCTCATGCCACTGCAGGCCGGCAGTCATGTGCTATCAAATGCCGAGCTCAACACGCCCTGGCCAAAGGCCCGCCGTCTGAAGGCGGCACTGGAGACCGAGGATGCAGTCGCTATTGATGCCGTCATGCATTCACAGACCCTTGCAAGTGATGATGAGCTGCCTGCAACCGGTGTTTCGTTTGACTGGGAAAAGCGACTATCAGCAGCGCTGATTGCAGGCGACGACTATCACACACGATCCTCCACGCTGATTCAGCTGGACCCACGCAAGGCATCCGTGCGAGAAATCACCTGGTCACCTACCGCGTCAGCGGTGACCACCCTGCACGAACACGTTGAGTTCAGCCGATAGACATTGATCGAACAACAAATGCTTAATCGGCCTTACTGCCGCGCCTGCGATTAAAACTGCGCATGCGCTTGAAAGTGCCTGTCGCACTGGCCAGCAGGCGGCCGTGCTCATCCCGCAGTTCACCATGACAAAACGCCATCGTGGTTGAGAAATGATCGCACCAGCCAAAGGCATGTAATTCACCCTTGGCGGGCCGCATAAAGCTCGTGTTCATGCCAACCGTCACCATGCCCATCTGATCAGGGTCTGCTGAGCGGGCCGCAATGGCCATGACGACATCCAAAAGCGTCATCACCACGCCGCCATGGGCCACACCAAGCCCGTTGAGGTGCTCGGACTCAAGTGCCAGCTTAATTTCAGCATGGCCCGATTCCACCCGAACGGGCTGGACACCAAGATGTTCGACAAATGGCGTAAAGCCCGAGGCGCTGGGGGATTGCATGACGCCAACGATAGCAAGACTTACACTTCACAGACATGAATGCGCCCGAGAGCCTGCGGCCAGGCCTGCCCGCCCTAACCCCGTTAACGCCCCACCCCGAGCCTGGTGTTGCGCCAAGGATTGACCTTGGCCTGTCGGCGGACTGGTCGCCCGGATTTGCCGGGCTTGGCACTGACCCCGAGGAGCCCTTTATCCGGCCCTGCGATCCATCGCCACTGCAAGAATGCCGTTTTCTTGCAATTTCTGAAGATGCTGCTGCACTGCTGGGCCTTGATGCGCAGAAACTTCACCAAAGCCCCCAGTGGCTTGCCTTGCTCTCCGGTAACGCGGTGGGCGGGCATCTTCAGCCCTATGCCAGTGTCTATGCCGGGCATCAATTCGGCGTCTTTGTCCCCCGGCTCGGCGACGGCCGCGCGCTTAACCTGGGCGCACTTCGTGGCTGGGAGCTGCAGCTGAAAGGCGCAGGCCAGACCCCCTATGCACGATTTGCTGATGGCCGGGCGGTGCTGCGCTCCTCCATTCGGGAATATCTCTGCTCGGAGGCCATGCATGCCTTGGGCATTCCGACTACCCGAGCGCTATCACTGGTGGCGGCGGCCTCGCCGGTGCTGCGTGAGACCGTCGAGACCGCCGCAGTCGTCTGTAGGCTGGCGCCAAGTTTTGTACGTTTTGGCCACTTCGAATACTTTTCCTCGCGACAGCGCATCGATCAGCTCGAGCGGCTTGTCCGCCATAGTGCCGCGCTGTTAGGCTGCGGCGATCCGGCAGCAGGCACACCGATGCCGGCGGCCGAACTGGCACTGAGCGTGTTAGAGGCGGCTGCCCATCGCAGTGCCAAGATGACTGCCCAGTGGATGGGCGTGGGCTTCATGCACGGCGTGATGAATACCGATAACTGCTCCATTCTTGGCCTCACCCTGGATTACGGCCCCTTTGGCTTTATGGATGGCTTTAACGCCGGACACATCTGCAACCACTCTGATCATCACGGCCGCTACAGTTTTCAGTCACAGCCGCAGGTCTCGTTGTGGAATTTAAGCCGGCTGGCCAATGCCCTGTATCCCTTGGTCAACGCAACAGATCCGTTAAATGCTGTGCTTGAGCACTTTAAATCCAGCTACGCAAAAGAAATGGAGGGCCTGCTGAAAAAGAAATTAGGCCTGCAGCGACTCCCAGAAGATCAGTGGGGGCCGTTACTGGATGGGTTTTATTCTCTACTGCAGTCCCAGAAGATGGACCACACACTCGCATTTCGTGCGCTGTCGAATCAGGATGAGCAGGCCTTTATCGATCTTGCGCCTGACCGTGCGGCCTGCAGGCCCTGGCTCGATCGCTATCAGCAGGCGGTTGGCGTAAGCCTGAGTCTACAAGGCATCTCCGCAACAGCACGCCAGCAACAGATGCAGGCGATCAATCCCAAGTATGTGCTGCGTAACTGGATTGCCGAAGAAGTCATCAGCGCAGTTCGCGATCACGGTGATACCGGGCCTTTGCATGCGGTCGCCCGCCTACTGCGGCGCCCGTTTGAGGAGCACCCCGAGTCCAAGCGCTATGCAGCGCCGCCTCCCGACTGGGCCACACATCTGGCGGTCAGCTGTTCAAGCTAACTTCTCACCGCCTGTTATGCCAGGAGTTATCAATGAAATCTGATGAAGAGTATCGAAAAACACTCACGCCAATGGAGTACGAGGTCACACGACGCAAGGCCACTGAGCCGCCCTTTACCGGCCGCTACTGGGATCACTTTGCGCAGGGCACCTACCGTTGTGTGTGCTGTGGTCAACCGCTTTTTGACTCTGAAAAAAAATTTGATGCCGGCTGTGGCTGGCCGAGCTACTGGCAGGCCCTGTCAGAGGGCGCCATCCGGGAGGTCAAAGATACGAGTCATTTCATGATTCGAACCGAGATTGTCTGCAGCCAGTGCGATGCCCATCTGGGCCATGTCTTTGATGATGGGCCTGCGCCGACTGGCCTGCGTTACTGTGTCAACTCCGCTTCGGTAAAATTCGAGCCACGATGAGACTTCTTGCCGACTGGCTTCCGATCATTTTGTTTTTTGTGGTCTATAAGCTTTCCGATTTGTATTGGGCAACGGGCGTTGCAATCGTTGCGACCCTGGCGGTGATGGGCCTCTTAAAACTCAAAGGCCACGCCATCGAGGCCATGCAGTGGGTTAGCCTGATTCTGATTGTGGTGTTTGGCGGCGCCACCATCTGGCTTCAGGATGAACGGTTTATCAAACTTAAGCCCACCCTGCTGTATGGCCTATTTGCGATCGCCTTACTCGGCCCGCAACTCTTTAAGCGCATCCTGCTGATGCAAAAGCTAATGGGCGCAAAGATCAGCATGCCAGCCCATGCCTGGGCCAAACTGAATGCAGCCTGGGGCTTATTTTTCGCGGCCTTGGGCGGGTTAAATTTCTGGATCGCCCAGGCCTTCACCACCGATACATGGGTGAATTTCAAACTCTTTGGCACCATCGGGCTGATGGTCGTGTTCATTATTGGCCAGGCCCTTTGGATGAATCGGTTCGCGACCGCTGAGCTGCCGGATGTTTTAAAAGACCAGGAGCCCCGATGAGCCATCTCGCCCCGAGCGCCCAAGAAATCGAGGCCCGTCTGCGCGCTGCCCTGCCCATCGATTCCATCGTGGTCCGGGACGACAGCGCCAAGCACCACGGCCATGCTGGCGCGGTAGCGGGCGGGGGCCATTTCCACGTCACTCTTGTTTCCAGCGTCTTTACTGGCAAGGGCAGGCTGGCCCGGCACCGGCTTGTGTATGATCACTTAAGCGACTGGATCCCCGCGCGCATCCACGCCCTTTCTATTGACGCGCGCGACCCTTCGGAGTCTTCATGAAATCGTTGCAAAAAACCGCCATCGGATTCGCCCTGCTCTGCGCCTCGGGAATCGTATTGGCGCAAAATATCGCGGTCGTCAATGGCAAGCCTATCCCGCGGGCCCGGGCCGACGCCTTTGTCGCCGAGCTGGTCAAACAGGGCCAGCAAGATACCCCCCAGCTGCAGGCCCTGGTCCGCCAGGAACTCGTCGATCGCGAGATCCTTGTCCAAGAAGCCGAACGTCGTGGCTTATCGGCAAAGCCTGAGGTCCGGTTTCAGCTGGATAATGTCCGTCAGCAGGTGCTGATCAATGCGCTGGTGCAAGATCAACTCACCAAAGGCGGTGTGAGTGATGCCGAAGTCAAAGCCGAATACGATCGGCTAGTAAAAGGTGATGGCGGAAAAGAGTATCGGGCCCGCCACATTCTGGTTGAAAAAGAAGATGAAGCGAAATCAATCATTGATCGGCTAAAAAAGGGCTCTAAATTTGAAGAGCTGGCCAAGCAATCGAAGGACCCCGGATCTGCCGCGAAGGGCGGCGATCTGGATTGGGCCAATGCACAGTCCTTTGTCGAGCCGTTTTCTAACGCGATGGTCGCGCTGGAAAAAGGCAAGTTCACGGAGACACCCGTTCAGACCCAATTTGGCTGGCACGTGATTCGTCTTGATGACACACGGGCGGCTAAGCCGCCTGAGTTCGATCAAGTCAAGGAGCAGCTCTCCGAGTCAATGAAGCGCAAAAAGCTGCAAGACTTCCAGCAGCAGCTCAAGGCCAAGGCAAAGATCCAGTAAACGTGTCAAACGGCACTAGGTGATATCAACGGTCGTTCTGACCGGCACCAGATCAAACAGCGACACAATGTCGCTGTTTTTCATTCGAATGCAGCCGATTGACCCGGGCTCTCCCATCACCGCGGAATCAGGACTGCCGTGCAAGTAGATGTATCGGCGCATGGTGTCGACTTCGCCGAAACGGTTCCTGCCTGGCTCAAGTCCCGATAGCCACAGGATTCGCGTCAGGATCCAGTCGCGCTGCGGAAACTGCCCAGCAAGTTCAGGGGACCAGATCTCGCCGGTTTTGCGTCGGCCAACAAAAACGGTATTCCAGGCCGCGCCTGCACCAATCTTTGCGCGGATCTGATGTCGGCCCTGTGGGGTCTGATAACTGCCCCGCTGCTGGCCCGTGCCATTTTTCGAGCTCGAGATTAGGGTCTGCATCAGGACCGTGCCGGCAGCATCTGGCGCCCAACGCAGGCCGCCTTCTAAGGACTCAGGGGCAAGCTGTATCAGCGTGAGCGTCTGCGCCTGAGTTGAAATGCGAATGTGATAGCTGGAGGCCATAAATGCAGACCGCGATGCCGGCTTAGGCCAGCGGCGACTTTGAGAGCGCCCGCCGGCGGGCGAAAAATGCCTGCAGGAGCGCTCCGCAGGCCTCCGCCATCACGCCGCCCCGGGCCGACGCATGGTGATTTAAGCGATGTTCGTCAAACAAATTGATCACGCTATGCGCCACGCCCGTTTTTGGATCCGCAGCCCCATAAATTACGTCAGAGATTCGGGAATGAAATATTGCCCCCGAGCACATGACACAGGGCTCAAGCGTGACATAAAGGGCGCATCCGGTCAGCCGATAATTTCCCAGATGCTGCGCGGCAGCCCGCAGGGCCATCATTTCGGCGTGGGCTGAAGGGTCGTTTAGCCGAATCGGCTGATTAAAGCCACTGCCAATGACGACGCTGTCTTTGACCACGACCGCACCAACGGGCACCTCGCCTGCCGCATCGGCAAGCCTTGCCTGCTCAAGGGCCAGGCCCATAAAGCGCTGGTCGGCGTTATCGGTCATGGTGTTAGACACGCCGGGTTCAGTCTTAGATGCGGCGGGGCCTTTGCAGCCGACAGGGCCTAGGCGATGCTTGCTTTTTTAAGAATCGCGTACAGCTGATCTTTGAGCATCAGCTTTTCTTTTTTTAACACTTCAATTTCTTCATGGGTGGCCGGGGTCACATGGCTTTCCATGTTCTTGATTTTCTGGTCCAGGGCGTTGTGCTTATCGAATAATCGAGTGAAGTGGTGATCGGTGGTCTTGAGCTTCGTGATGAGATCTCGATATTCAGGAAACATGCCGGCCCTCCTTAGGCGTCGATGATGAATGGCCCCATTTTACTCGCATCATCACTGCGAGAAAGGCTGGCAGACGCGCCCTATTCCCATTCGATCGTGGCGGGCGGTTTCCCCGATATGTCATAGACGACACGATTAATACCACGAACCTCATTGATGATGCGATTTGATACACCCGCCAAAAGCGTATGCGGCAGATGGGCCCAGTGGGCGGTCATGAAGTCGCTGGTGACAACGGCTCTTAGCGCGACCACCCATTCGTAGGTACGGCCATCGCCCATAACGCCGACCGACTTTACCGGCAAAAAGACCGCAAAGGCCTGGCTGGTTAAGGCGTACCAAGATTTACCGATATCGGCAGCGCTGCACAGGCCTGCCTGGGCATCCGCCAGGCTGGCCTGCGACTCGCGTAATGCGCGAATGAATAAATCATCCGCACGCTGCAGCAAATCAACATACTCGCTATGGATTTCTCCCAGAATTCGCACGCCAAGGCCTGGGCCGGGAAAGGGATGCCGGTCCACCATCTCGGGCGGCAGTCCAAGCGCAAGGCCAAGCCGGCGGACCTCGTCTTTAAAGAGCTCCCGCAGTGGCTCGAGCAATTTGAGATGCAGGGTGTCGGGCAGTCCGCCAACATTGTGGTGCGATTTAATGGTGGTCGCTTTTTTAGTCTTCGCGCCAGCTGACTCAATCACATCCGGATAGATGGTGCCCTGGGCAAGCCAGCGGGCATTCGCGAGTTTGGCCGACTCTTCTTGAAAGATATGAACAAATTCCCGGCCAATGATTTTTCGTTTTTCCTCCGGGTCGGCCACGCCGGATAGGGCCGTTAAAAACCGTTCACGCGCACTGACATAA
>CAYFPT010000042.1:0-12170 GCA_964345065.1 uncultured Bordetella sp. | reverse complement strand
ATCCCAGGTTTGAAAAAATGGAGTCCAGTCAATCGTCTCGACCAACTCGTTCAGATCGTAGGCCTTCAATATGCGTCGGCCGAGCGCTTTTGGCGCGGGGGGTGGATTCGCTGTGAAATCGATACGGGGTGAATTGGCCCGCGCCTGCTCCAGAGTGAGCAGGGGCGTGGCCGTTTTAGCAGCATGCCGCTCACGCAGTTTTTGATAGTCCCGCATCAGCTCGCCAAGATAGGCACCCTTTTGGGCAGCATCGCTGGTCAGCGACTGGGCGACCGGCACTGAACGGCTTGCATCGGGCACCCAGATGACTGGGCCCGAATAATTCGGCGCGATCTTCACAGCGGTGTGGATACGGGATGTGGTCGCGCCACCAATGAGCAAAGGAATCTGTTTGCAGCGGCACCAGTCGTCACGCTCCATTTCCTTTGCGACGTACGACATTTCCTCCAGGGAGGGTGTAATCAGGCCCGATAAGCCGATGATGTCGGCATCGTGGTCTCGCGCGGCCTGCAAGATCTGCTGGGCGGGCACCATGACGCCGAGGTTCACGACCTCGAAGTTATTGCATTGAAGCACCACGGAGACGATGTTCTTGCCGATGTCGTGCACATCCCCCTTCACGGTAGCGATGATGATTTTTCCTTTGGCCTGAGTGGTGCCCGAGGCCCGCTGCTCTTCCTCGATAAAGGGCACCAGATGGGCAACCGCTGCCTTCATCACCCGGGCTGATTTGACCACCTGTGGCAGAAACATTTTTCCTTGAGCGAAAAGATCGCCCACCACATTCATCCCCGCCATCAGGGGGCCCTCGATGACCTCAATGGGCCGGCCATGACGGCCAGCAACTTGTTGCCGGACTTCCTCGGTATCTTCGACAATGAATTCGGTAAGCCCATGGACCAGGGCATGCTCAAGACGTTTCTCCGCCGTCAGGCTGCGCCATTGCAGCTGGGCCTCTTCTTTCTTGCCTTCGCCTTTTAAGGTGGCGGCAAAGTCAATCATCCGCTCCGTGGCATCCGGCCGGCGATTGAGCACAATGTCCTCGACGCGCTCGCGCAATTCCGGTGCGAGGTCTTCATAGACCCCGAGCTGGCCCGCATTGACGATGACCATGGTCATGCCTGCTTTGACAGCATGGTAGAGAAAGACGGTATGAATGGCCTCTCGGGCAGGGTCATTGCCACGAAATGAAAAGCTGACATTGGAAACGCCGCCCGAGATTTTGGCGTACGGAAGATTTTGACGGATCCAGCGCGTGGCTTCAATAAAGTCAATCGCATAGGCATTGTGCTCTTCAATGCCTGTCGCAATCGCGAAGATATTCGGATCAAAAATAATGTCTTGCGGAGGGAACGCAACTTCTTCGGTCAAAAGACGATAGGCCCGGGTGCAAATATCCTTTCGTCGCTGCAGGGTGTCGGCCTGGCCCTGCTCATCGAAGGCCATCACGATGACTGCCGCGCCGTAGTGTCGGCAGAGCCGCGCCTGCCGCAGAAACTCCGCCTCGCCCTCTTTCATTGAAATTGAATTGACAATCGCCTTGCCCTGAACGCAGCGCAGGCCGGCCTCAATGACGCTCCACTTGGAGGAGTCGATCATGATCGGCACCCGTGCGATATCGGGCTCCGAGGCAATCAGATTGAGAAAGCGCACCATGGCCGCCTCGGAATCCAGCATGGCCTCATCCATGTTGATATCGATGACCTGGGCGCCATTTTCAACCTGCTGGCGGGCCACCGCGATGGCCTGCTCGTACTCGCCAGCTAAAATGAGGCGCGCGAACTGCTTAGATCCGGTGACATTGGTCCGCTCACCCACATTGACGAAAAAAGACTGCTCATCGATGTTGCAGGCTTCCAGGCCAGCAAGCCGAAGCTTGGGCACGACGTAAGGAATCTTTCTCGGCGTGAAGGACTTCACCGCATCGGCGATTGCTTGAATATGCTCGGGCGTTGTGCCGCAGCAGCCACCAACGATATTCACCCAGCCGAGATCAGCGAATTCCTTTAAAAAGCCTGAGGTGATCGGTGGTGTCTCATCAAAGCCGGTCGGCGCCATGGGATTGGGCAGGCCTGCATTCGGATAGATGCAAATCGCAGTATCAGCAAGCTTCGAAATCTCCTCGACATAAGGCCGCATCAGCGCGGCACCGAGGGCGCAGTTCAGGCCGATCGTGATCGGCCGGGCATGCGAGACACTATTCCAGAACGCCTCGACGGTCTGGCCCGAGAGAATCCGGCCAGAAGCGTCGGTGATGGTGCCGGAAATCATGACCGGCCAACGCTGCTGACGGGCCTCGAAAACAGATTCCATTGCAAACAGCGCCGCCTTGGCGTTTAAGGTGTCAAATATGGTTTCAAGCAAAAGCAGATCCGCACCGCCATCCAGCAGGCTTTCGATTTGCTCTTGATAGGCCTGACGCAGCTGCTCGAAATTGATATTGCGCGCTCCGGGGTCGTTTACATCCGGAGAAATCGAAGCCGTTCGCGGCGTTGGCCCGATAGCGCCAGCAACAAATCGAGGCCGATCTGGGGTCGAGAACTCATCGCAGGCTTCACGGGCTAAGCGGGCTGACTCAAGATTCATCCGGCGGGCCAACTCGGGCAGCCGGTAGTCTTCTTGTGCGATCGTTGTCGCTCCAAAGGTATTGGTTTCAACAATATCGGCACCGGCTGCAAGGTACTGACGGTGAATTTCGGAGATCACCGCGGGCTGCGTTAAGGACAGCAGCTCATTGTTGCCTTTCAGGTCAATGCCTTTTGCAACCGCTGATCGGATCGACTGCTGGACGTCAGCGGAGAGCGCGGGATGATCAGCCCCCCGGTATTGATCTTCGGTTAGCTTGTATTGCTGAATCATCGTGCCAGTCGCCCCATCCAAAATCATGATGCGATTGGCCAGCTGCTGACGCAGCAAGGCAAATGCAGGGGATTCGGCAATGAGGCTTGGCATAAAAATAAAAACGGGGATCTGAGATCCCCGCGGTCAGGTTTCAGTCGAAGTGACCGCTATTTTAGACTGTCTAGCCAGCAGACCAAGCCGTCACTGTTGAGCTTTAAGTCCAGCGCAAGGACTTCTCGGCAGGCCGCATCTGAGTGGGTCACGCCGTGATCGCGGAGCTCGCTGATGATCAGCCGAGCCAGGCCTTCTCGAATCAGATCGGCCCGGGCGGATCCTGCCCCCTTGTGCGCAAGAGCAATCTGGCAGAAGGCATCGATTTGCTTGATCAGGTGCTGGGCATGCCGGCCGACGTCCCGGACCTGGGCATAGTGGGTCAGGTAGACAGCGGGCGGGGCCGCATCGGAGATCCGGCGAACCGATGCCTTGAATTCCTCGGGATTAAATTGTGACGGCGAGGAGGTCACAAAAACATAGGCGCCCTGGGCAGTATCAAAATCCCGATAGGAAATCCCAAAGGTGTCGCCGGTGAAAAAAGAGTTGGTGCGGCAATCTCTGATGAACACGTGATGTCGGGCATGGCCGGGCGCATCCCAGAATTCGATCTTGCGGCCCGCCAGCTCAACCATTGCGCCCTCTGGCGTTTCGATGAGCCGATCAAGTGCAATCGGCCCCATGCCGCCGTACTCCCGGATCGCCATTTCGGTGCCGTAGACATCACAGACCGCCGCCCAGAGCTTGGAGGGATCCGCAAGATGCTTCGCGCCCCGGGGGTGGACGGTGACCCGGGCATTCGGGCAGCGTTCAAGCAGGGCGCCCGCGCCGCCTGCATGATCCAAATGAATATGGGTCAGGAAAATCCAGTCGACGGACTCGGGGCCAAGGCCGAGGCCATGCAGGCCCTGAAGAATACGCGGAACTGCATACTGGGTCGCGGTATCAATCACCGCAACGCGCCCCTGCTCGACAATCAAATGAACCGCATCAAATTCATCCCGCACATAGCCAGAGTCCAATGCAAAAATTCCATCGCCAAAATCCCGCATTTGCGCCGTCGGCTGGCCGGCAGACTTATGCTGATGAAAAGAATTAGTGGGCGTCATAAACAGTAAGTGGCCTAGAGTTTTGATCGGATTAGATCCGTCACCTGCTGGGGGTTGGCTTTGCCCTGAGATTTTTTCATAACCTGTCCGACCAAGGCATTTAAGGCCTTGTCTTTGCCATTTTTAAATTCCTCCACCATTTTGGGATTCGCCGCCAAGACCTCATCCACCAGCTGGGCAATCAGGCCCGTATCCTGAATCTGCTGCAGGCCCTTTGCGGAAATCACTGCATCTGCGGATTCGAACTCCCCGGCCCAGAGGCTTGCAAAAATTTCACGTCCAATCTTGTTCGAGACGGTTCCATCGGCAATACGTGCAATCAGCCCCGCAAGCTGCACCGCCGAGACTCGGCACGCTTCGATCTCCAGGCCATCCCGGTTAAGGCTTGAGGCAACATCACCCATGATCCAGTTGGCAATTGCTTTTGGATCGACCCCAAGTGATCGGCCCGCATCCAGGGCTTGAAAAAAATAATCGGCAGTGGCGCGGGTGGCGGACACCATCAAGGCATCGTAGTCAGAAAGACCAAATTGCTCGGTCAGCCGCCTCCGCATGGCGCCGGGCAGCTCTGGCATCTGAGATTGAATTTCCTGAATCCATGCGGGTTCAAGAATCAGTGGCGGCAGATCCGGGTCTGGGAAATAGCGGTAGTCATGGGCATCTTCTTTTGACCGCATGGCACGGGTCTGCTCCGCATCGGGATCATAGAGACGGGTCTCTTGAATAACCCGGCCGCCGTCTTCAATGAGCTCGATCTGCCGCTGGGCCTCGATATCAATAGCGCGCTCAAGAAAGCGAAACGAGTTTAGATTTTTGATTTCACAGCGGGTACCGAATTCTTGCTGGCCGGCCGGCCGCACCGACACATTGGCATCGACACGAAATGAACCCTCTTGCAGATTGCCATCACAAATCCCGATCCAGGTCACCAGGCTGTGCAATGCGCGCGCATAGGCGGCGGCCTCTTTTGCCGATCGCATCACAGGCTCACTCACTATTTCTAAAAGCGGTGTTCCCGCCCGATTTAAATCGATTCCTGAGCAGCCCGCAGGTATCGCAGCGAGGCCTTCATGGATTGACTTTCCGGCATCTTCTTCGAGATGGGCCCGCGTGAGTTCGATCTGACGCTGGCGGCCATCGATACTGATCATGACTTGGCCGCCGGAGACCACCGGGGTCTCGTATTGGCTGATCTGATAGCCCTTGGGCAGGTCAGGATAAAAATAATTTTTTCTTGCGAAGATGGACCGATGGGCGATTTGTCCGCCCACTGCAAGCCCAAACCGTATCGCACAGGCGGCGGCTTCGCGATTCATCACCGGCAAAACGCCAGGCAGTGCCATGTCGACCATATGGGCCTGCGTATTCGGCGCAGCGCCGAACTGGGTCGATGCGGGTGAAAATATTTTTGATGCGGTCTTCAGCTGCACGTGGCATTCCAGGCCAATCACAATTTCCCAGCTCATCGTGTGGCTCCGAACGGCCCTGGCGTTTTTTGATGCCAGTCAGTGGCCGATTGAAAATGATGGGCGGCCTTTAAGAGCAGCGATTCTTTGAGCCTTGGCGCAATGAGTTGCATCCCAATTGGCCGCGGCCTTGCGGTGCCGCTGCCGGATCCAAAGCCCACGGGCATCGACAGGGCAGGCAGGCCTGCGAGATTTACGCCAAGCGTGTAGATATCAGCGAGATATTCCTGCAGGGGGTCGCTGGCCGCCTGGTCGATATTCCAGGCCACCGTGGGCGCAACGGGCCCGGCAATCAGGTCGCAGCCTTGGAATGCGGCATCAAAGTCCTGGGCAACAAGCCGCCGCACACGCTGGGCCTGGATGTAATAGGCATCGTAATAGCCGTGTGAGAGCACGAAGGTGCCAATCAGAATTCGACGCTTCACCTCGGCCCCAAAGCCCTCTGCCCGAGACCGGCAATACAAATCAAGAAGGTCTTTTGGCGCTGCGGTGCGGTGGCCATAGCGCACGCCATCAAATCGGCTCAGATTGCTTGAGGCCTCAGCGGGCGCGATGACGTAATACGCCGGAATACTGAGCGCAGTTCTTGGCAGGCTGACCTCGCAGGCTTTAGCACCAAGGCGTGTCAATTCACTGATCGCCTGATCGATGGCAGATCGCACCTCGGCGGTGAGGCCATCTGCAAAAAATTCTTTCGGCAGGCCCACCCGAAGACCCGAAAGCGGCGCATTTGCAGGTGCGCCTGCAAATGGCTGGTCGATCTCTGCTGCGAAATTCTCTTCATCAAGCTGCAGGCTGGTGGAATCTTTGGGATCAAAGCCACACATCGCCGTAAGCAGGACCGCACAGTCCAGCGCAGTTCTTGCGATGGGGCCGGCCTGATCGAGGCTGGAGGCGTAGGCGATCATCCCCCAGCGCGAGGCCCGGCCGTAGGTGGGCTTAATGCCGGTGAGCCCGCACATGGCCGAGGGCTGGCGAATCGACCCTCCCGTGTCGGTCCCGGTGGCGGCGGGGATGTGGCCTGCCGCGACTGCCGCCGCGGAGCCGCCCGATGATCCGCCGGGCACAGCAAGCGGGTCCCAAGGGTTTTTTACTGGTCCATAGGCAGAGTGGGTGTTGCCTGAGCCCATTGCAAACTCATCGCAGTTCAGTTTTGCGGTGCAGACCATGCCAGCCGTTGCCAGGCGTTGAACAACGGTCGCATCGAAGGGGCTTAAGTAGCCACGAAGAATCTTTGAGGCGGCCGTCGTTGGCCAGCCGCGGGTGACGAAAATATCTTTGTGGGCAATGGGCCCATTGCCCACAAAGATATTTTCGTCACCCGCGGCCGTCGTTGGCCAGCCGCGGGTGACGAAAATATCTTTGTGGGCAATGGGCAATCCCAGCAATGAAAATCCAGCCCCCCCGTGCTGTACCGATCCAGAGTCCGCTGCATCAAGCCGTTGTTGGGCGGCCTTGGCCTGGCTGAGTGTTGCCTCGGGCACAAGCGAGAGCACCGAATTGGTCTGATCGGCCGCCAGCCGGTCAAGCGTCCACTGGGCAAGCTCGACAGCGCTAAAGTCACGCCGGGCAAGGCCGAAAGCCAGGCCCGAGAGGTCCGAAAACGGCGGAATCGCGGCGCTCATTCCACGACCCGAGGAACGATAAATAGGCCGTCGGCAGTCTGGGGGGCGCTGGCCATCAGGTCATCTCGGGCCGGAAGGGGCTCGGCCACATCGGCTCGGAGCCTCAAGCCCACATCATGGGGATGGGCCATTGGCGCAACGCCAGCGGTCGGGGCCTGGGACAGTTTACCGACCCAGTTCAGGACCGACTGAAGCGCAGGCAGCGTTTCGTCGCGCTCCTGATCGGAGAGGGCAAGCCGGGCGAGCCGGGCGAGTTTTTCGAGGTCTTGGGCGTTTAGGTTCACGGCGCAAAAATCAACGGGGACGTTTGCTTTATTATCCTTTTCTTTTGCAGCAGGGTTCTCATGCTTGGATTTCTTCGTAATTATTTCTCCCAGGACATCGCCATTGACCTGGGCACCGCCAACACCCTGATCTATGTGAAGGGCAAAGGCATCGTGCTGGATGAGCCCTCAGTGGTTGCCATCCGATACGAGGGCGGCAATGGCGGCAAAAAAGTCATTGAGGCCGTCGGCCATAAGGCCAAACAAATGCTGGGCAAGGTGCCCGGCAACATTGAGGCGATTCGTCCCATGAAGGATGGGGTCATCGCCGATTTCACCGTGACTGAGCAGATGCTCAAGCAGTTCATCCGCATGGTGCATGAGAAGAAATTTCTCTCCCCGAGCCCCCGCGTCATCATCTGTGTGCCCTGTGGCTCGACCCAGGTGGAGCGCCGTGCGATCCGTGAGTCGGCCTTGTCGGCTGGCTCAAGCCAGGTCTATCTCATTGAAGAGCCGATGGCCGCAGCGATTGGTGCGGGCCTTGCAATCTCCGAGCCGCACGGTGCGATGGTGGTGGATATTGGTGGCGGCACCACCGAGGTCGGTGTGATCTCCTTGGGCGGCCTGGTGTATGCGGGCAGTGTGCGGGTTGGCGGAGACAAATTCGATGAGGCGATTACCAACTACATCCGACGTAATTTTGGAATGTTGATTGGTGAACAGACTGCTGAAGCGATCAAAAAACAAATTGGCTCGGCATTTCCGGGCAGCGAAATTCGTGAAATGGAAGTCCGCGGACGCAACCTCAGCGAGGGGATTCCGCGGACCTTTACCGTGTCGAGCAATGAAATTCTGGAAGCACTCACCGAGCCCTTAAATCAGATTGTGGTGGCGATCAAAAATGCGCTCGAGCAGACGCCTCCAGAGCTTGCTGCGGATATTGCCGAGCGCGGCCTGATCTTGACCGGCGGCGGCGCATTGCTGCGCGATCTCAATCGTCTGCTATCCGAGGAGACAGGGCTTCCTGTCTATGTTGCTGAAGATCCGCTGTCGTGCGTGGTCCGGGGCTGTGGCGCTGCGTTGGATCGGATTGATGAGTTCAAGGATGTTTTTGCTCACGAATAAGGGGGGTGCCATCGTTTAGATATGGCACTTTCGCAGAGTCCTCCACCGCTTTTTAAACAAGGCCTTCCTGCCCGGCTTCGGATGCTGATCGCTGTAATCGCAGCGATTGGCATGCTCTACTCAGATCTGCACTTTGGCATTTTGAAGCCCCTGCGGCAGGGGCTGACCATGGTGCTTTATCCCATCGAGCAGCTCTTGATCCTGCCCCGCGATGCCGTGATCTGGTTTGCCCGCTACGGCTCGGCGGTCTCCGACCTTGTGGGCCAGCGGGCGACACTAGAGCAAAAAGAAATCGAGAACTCCGAGAGCCTGCTTCAGGTTGAGCAGCTGCGAGTAGAAAACGAAAGCCTTCGCATGCTTTTAGATCTTCGTAAGTCAGTAAAACACAAAACGCTGACTGCCCAAATCAGCCATGAGACCCGGGATGCGTTTTCCAATCGCATCGTGATTGATCGGGGCAGTCAGCATGGCGTGGCCCCAGGCCATCCGGTGATTAACGCCCAGGGTGTTGTCGGCCAGGTGGTCCGCGTCTCGCCGATCACGGCCGAAGTCTCGTTGGTGACCGACCCATCGCTGATGATTCCCGTCTCGCTGCCGCGATCAGGCCTTCGCAGTCTCGCTTCGGGCACTGGCGATGGCCAGCAGGTTGAGCTCAAATATCTCAACATCAATGCCGAGGTGGATGTCGGCGACATTCTGGTGACCTCGGGCCTTGATGGCCTTTATCCAAGCGGACTGCCGGTGGCGAAAATCAATCGGGTTGAGCGGGCCGGCAGCGGACAGTTTCCGCGTATCACCTCCACCCCGGTGGCACCGATCGGAACGCTGCAGCATGTCTTGGTGATTCTGATTGATCAGGAATTAATCCCGCCTGCTCCCCGCGAGCTCGATCGGCCGATTCCGAGAGCAAGAAGTGAGATGAATAAATGAGGCCTCGTTGATGAAGCGCACCATGCTGGGCAGGGCACCCACCACTTCGATGATCACAGCATCAATCGCTGTGGCGTTTGCGCTGGAGATGCTGCCCTGGGGCGGATTTCCGGCGCCGGATTTTCTCGCCCTGATTCTGGTGTTTTGGAATATCTTTCAGCCGCGGCGTGTGGGCATTGCGCTGGCCTGGCTATTGGGCCTGCTCATGGATGTTCATGCGGGATCTCTGCTCGGCCAGCACGCGCTTGCCTATTCGATTTTATCGTACGGCGCTATTGCCCTGCATCGCCGGCTGCTCTGGTACTCCCTTGGCGGCCAGGCCCTGCAGCTGCTGCCCTTATTTTTTCTGGCCAAGGTGATTGTGGTGGTGGTGCACTTATTCTTTTCGGGCGTCGGCCCGAACTGGACATTTTTTATTTCACCACTTCTAACCGCTGCACTCTGGCTGCCGGTCACCACTGGCATTTTGAATCGACTGAATCGGCCGC
Organism: uncultured Bordetella sp.; assembly: GCA_964345065.1. Taxonomy (GTDB): domain Bacteria; phylum Pseudomonadota; class Gammaproteobacteria; order Burkholderiales; family Burkholderiaceae_A; genus Lacustribacter. Next base: position 2,272 of record CAYFPT010000042.1, on the reverse strand, counting down.
AGAGCTCAACCGCGGCAATCGGCCGTTAGGCATTCGGGGTGCTGAATCAGTGATGACTGAATTTCGCGCCAACGACTCTAAAGATTTTCGGCTGCGCGCGTCGTTTGTCGCGGCGCTTGTGCTGATTGCATTCGCGCTGCTGCTGATGCGATTTGCCTATCTTCAGGTCTGGCGTTACTACGATTTCCATGCCCTCTCCGAGGAAAATCGTGTTGCCCTGCTGCCGGTGCAGGCGCCCCGTGGCGAAATCTTTGACCGCCACGGAAACATCATTGCCCGTAACGGCTCTGCCTTTGCCCTGGAGATCGAGCCCCATAAGGTGCCCAATCTCGAGGAGACACTGCATTTTCTGGGAACACTCATCAAGATTGATGAACTCGATCTGCGCCGATTTCGGCGCCTAAAAAGCGAGCTTCGCCGGTTCGATACGATTCCGCTGCGGCCCACATTAAATGATGCAGAAGTTGCCCGCGTTGTGGTGCATCTCCATCAGCTGCCGGGCGTCTCTGTCAACGTACGTAGCATGCGCTATTACCCGTATGGTGACTCGTCTTCTCACTTGCTGGGCCACATTGGCCGCATCTCGCGGCGCGATCGTGAGCGCATTGAGCAGTCTGATTTGGTCTCGAGTTATTTCGGAACCTCACACATTGGAAAGCTGGGGCTTGAGCAGGCCTACGAAGAGCAGCTGCGCGGCAGGACCGGCTTTGATCGCATGGAAATTACGGCGGGCGGCCGAATGGTCAGAAGCCTGGCACGTCGGCTGCCTGTGCCCGGGCAGAATCTGCGGCTCTCAATTGATGGTGAGTTACAGCGGACGATCGAGCAGGCCTACGGCAAGCGCCGTGGCGCCTTGGTCGCCCTGGTGCCCGCGACGGGAGAAATTCTTGCTTTTGTGTCGATGCCCAACTTTAATCCTGCGCTATTTATTGACGGCATTGATTCGAACACCTGGGATGCGCTGAACAATTCCCCGGATAAGCCGCTTTTGAATCGGCCGCTACGTGGCACCTATCCGCCAGGATCGACCTATAAGCCCTTTATGGCGCTGGCAGCGTTGGAGTCGGGCACTCGAAAGCCAGAAGACACCATCAATGATCCCGGATTTTTCATGTTCGGCAATCACAAGTTTCGCGACAGCAAGCCTGAGGGCAATGGCGTGGTGGATCTGCGTAAATCAATTGTGGTCTCAAGTGATACCTATTACTACATCGTCGCCCGTGATATGGGCGTGGACTTGATTCATCAGTATGTCGAACCTTGGGGATTTGGGCAGAAGACTGGCGTCGATCTCATTGGTGAGGTCAATGGTATTTTGCCTTCTTCAAAATGGAAGATGGAGCGCTTTAAGCAGCCCTGGCATCCCGGTGAGAATATGTCGATTGGAATTGGGCAGGGCTACAATTCATTTTCGATGCTGCAGATGGCGGTTGCGACTGCCGGATTGGCCAACCGTGGCGTGATCATGAAGCCGAAGTTGGTAAGGGCGATTGAGGACCCCAACACTGGCGATGTCATTAAGACCGAGCCCGAGTTGCTGCGTAGGGTCGAGGTCAGCGACAAACACTTGGATCTGGTGATCGAGGCCATGGTGGAGGTAAATAAGTCAGGCACGGGCGCGCGGGTCTTCGCGGGTGCGCCCTATCGTGTGGCGGGCAAGACCGGCACTGCACAGGTGGTGAGCATTGGACAGAATGAAAAATACAATGCTGCCCGCGTGGCCGAGCGGCACCGCGACCACTCACTGTATATGGCGTTTGCCCCTGCAGAGCAGCCGGAGGTGGCGGTGGCGCTGATTGTGGAAAACGGTGGATTCGGGGCGGCGGCCGCCGCCCCGATTGCGCGGCTTGTGTTTGATCATGTCTTATTAAAAAAGGGTGCGGCCCGTGGCCAGTGAGATTATTCCGCGGGGCTGGCGGGGTGTCTGGCTGCGGATTCAGCCCTGGCTCGCCGTTTTCGATGGCCCCTTTATGCTGTTCTTTTTGGGCATTGCCTTTCTTTCGACGATCACGCTTTACAGCGCAGGTAATGATTTTGATGGCCGGTTTATCGGCCATGTTCGCAATCTCGGTATTGCGGTTTTAATTATGTGGCTTGTCGCCCACATTCCGCCCGGCATGATTCATCGCGTTGCCGTGCCTTTGTTTGTCTTGGGGCTCCTGCTGCTGGTGGCAGTCGCTTTGTTTGGCGATGTATCAAAGGGCGCCCGCCGCTGGTTAAATATCGGCATCACGCGGATTCAGCCCTCGGAGCTGATGAAAATTGCGATGCC
>CAYFPT010000041.1:5064-12764 GCA_964345065.1 uncultured Bordetella sp. | reverse complement strand
CGCATCATGGCCTCCTGCACCAGATCCAGGGCCACATCCTCATTGCGAACGCCGAGCATTGCGATGCGAAACGCGCGGCGTTCTGCCGCTGCGAGAAAGCCCTCCAGGGCCTTGGTGTCCATAGCGGGTATGTTAAATTAGCAGGCTTGACCTTGCCGGTACCGGCTCCACAAGAGTCGGCAACGGCGATCCGTCAACTCAAAGCCCTTGCTCAAGGCCTGTGTCGCCGACTCCTCCTGGCGGGCGGGTGGTGCCGGCGGGTAAGGATCACTGGATCTTGATAGGACCTACAACCTATGGAAATTACCGGCGCAGAAATCGTCGTGCGCTGCCTGCATGAAGAGCAGGTAGACCACATCTTCGGATACCCCGGCGGGGCCGTCCTCTACATCTACGACGAAATCTATAAGCAAGACAAATTCAAGCACATCTTGGTGCGCCATGAGCAGGCGGCCGTCCATGCGGCAGACGCCTATGCGCGCGCCACCGAGACCGTCGGCGTTGCCCTGGTCACCAGCGGGCCTGGGGTCACCAATGCAGTGACCGGCATTGCGACGGCCTTTATGGATTCCATTCCGATGGTGATCCTGTCTGGCCAGGTGCCGACCCATGCGATTGGCCTGGATGCATTTCAAGAGTGCGACACCGTGGGCATCACGCGGCCGTGTGTGAAACATAATTTTCTTGTCAAGGATGTGAAAGATCTGGCCGTCACGATCAAGAAGGCCTTTCACCTTGCCCGCACGGGCCGGCCCGGGCCGGTGCTTGTGGACATCCCCAAGGACATTACCCGCAATCGTTGCAAGTTCGATTACCCCAAGGAAGTCACCATGCGGTCGTATAACCCGGTGGTGAAAGGCCATTCGGGCCAGATTAAAAAGGCCGTTCAGTTAATGTTGTCGGCCGAGCGGCCAATGATTTACACCGGCGGCGGCATTATTTTAGGCAATGCCTCGGCGGCGCTGCGCGAGTTGGTGGATCTTCTGGGCTATCCCTGCACCAACACACTCATGGGCTTAGGCGCCTATCCCGCCACTAACCCAAAGTTTCTCGGCATGCCGGGCATGCACGGCACCTATGAGTGCAACATGGCCATGCAGCACTGCGATGTGTTGGTGGGCATCGGGGCGCGGTTCGATGATCGCGTGATTGGCAATCCCAAACACTTTGCGCAGAATCCACGCAAAATCATCCATGTCGATATTGATCCGTCTTCCATCTCCAAGCGGGTGAAGGTGGATGTGCCCATTGTGGGCGATGTCGGCGAGGTCATGCGCGAAATGATTGCCCAGATCAAAGAGGCGATTGCTGCAGGCCATGGCCCCGATCGAAAGGCCATCGCACCCTGGTGGTCTCAGATTGAAGAGTGGCGCAAGCGCGATTGCCTGCGCTACCAACAAAATGGTGAGGTCATTAAGCCGCAGTATGTGGTGGAAAAGCTCTGGGAAGTCACCAAGGGCGAGGCCTTTGTGACCTCGGATGTCGGCCAGCATCAGATGTTTGCGGCCCAGTACTACAAGTTTGACCATCCCCGACGCTGGATCAATTCTGGCGGCCTGGGCACCATGGGCGTGGGCCTGCCCTATGCGATGGGCGTGAAGCTGGCCCACCCTGAGGCGGAAGTGGCCTGCATCACGGGCGAGGGTTCGATACAAATGTGTATCCAAGAACTCTCCACCTGCCAGCAGTACCATCTGCCGGTGAAGGTTGTGAACCTGAACAATCGCTATCTCGGCATGGTGCGGCAGTGGCAGGAGATTGAGTACGAGAGCCGATATGCCGAGTCGTATATGGATTCACTGCCGGATTTTGTGAAACTTGCCGAGGCCTATGGCCATGTGGGCATGCAGATCCATAAGCCAGCCGATGTCGAGCCTGCATTGCGCGAGGCCTTTAAGATGAAAGATCGTCTCGTGTTTATGGACTTCATTACCGACCAGGAAGAAAACGTCTGGCCGATGGTCCAGGCGGGCAAAGGGCTGACCGAGATGCTGCTCGGCTCCGAGGACCTCTAGGAGCCCAAGATGAGACACATCATTTCAATTCTTCTAGAAAACGAGCCCGGCGCTTTATCGCGTGTGGTCGATCTGTTTGCGGCCCGCGCCTACAACATTGAGACCCTCACGGTGGCGCCCACCGAAGACCAGTCCCTTTCGCGGATGACCATCTCGACTGCGGGATCGGATGACACCATTGAGCAGATCACCAAGCATTTGAATCGTCTGGTGGAGGTGGTCAAGGTCGTCGATCTGATCGAGAACCCTTACATCGAGCGGGAGCTGATGCTGATCAAAGTCCGGGCGGTCGGCAAAGAGCGCGAAGAGATGAAGCGGATGGCCGATATTTTTCGTGGCCGCATCATTGATGTCACCGAGAAGACCTACACCGTGGAGCTCACCGGTGACAGCAGTAAGTTGGATGCCTTTATCGAGGCCCTCGAGGAAGGCAGCATCCTGGAGACCGTGAGAACCGGCTGCTCCGGCATTGCCCGTGGAGATCGGGTGCTTAAGGCTTAGCGGCCATTCTTTATTTCGACAAGGAATACGACATGAATGTTTTTTACGACAAAGACGCCGACTTGGCGCTGATCAAAGGCAAAAAAATTGCCATCATCGGCTATGGCTCGCAGGGCCATGCCCACGCTCAAAACTTAAACGATAGCGGCTGCAAAGTAGTGGTCGGCGTGCGCAAAGGCGGGCCCAGCTGGGCGAAGGTGGAAAAGGCGGGGCTGAAGGCCGCCGAGATTAAAGATGCGGTCAAAGATGCCGATTTCGTCATGATGCTGATGCCCGATGAGCATATCGCCGCAGTCTACGCCGCCGAGATCGCGCCGGTGATTAAGCAAAATGCGGCGCTTGCTTTTGCCCACGGATTTAATGTGCATTACGGCCAGGTTTCGCCCCGCGCTGATTTAGATGTGATCATGATTGCACCCAAGGCGCCCGGCCATACGGTGCGCTCCACCTATGCCCAGGGCGGCGGCGTGCCCTGCCTGATCGCGATTCATCAGGATACGACTGGCAATGCCCGGGCCATCGCGCTGTCTTATGCCAGCGCGATTGGCGGCGGCAAGGCCGGCATTATTCAAACCAACTTCCGCGAAGAAACCGAGACCGATCTTTTTGGCGAGCAGGCTGTGCTCTGCGGCGGCACCGTCGAGCTGATTAAGGCAGGCTTTGAGACCTTGGTCGAGGCAGGCTACGCGCCCGAGATGGCCTATTTCGAGTGCCTGCATGAGCTCAAACTCATCGTGGATCTGATCTATGAAGGCGGAATCGCCAACATGAACTACTCGATCTCGAATAACGCTGAGTTTGGCGAATACGTGACCGGCCCCAAGGTGGTCACTGAAGAGACCAAGCAGGCCATGCGCGAGGCCCTGACACGAATCCAGACTGGCGAATATGCCAAGGAGTTCATTCTCGAAAATCGCGCTGGCGCACCGACACTTTTATCGCGCCGCCGTCTGACGGCCCAGCATCCGATTGAGCAAGTCGGCGAGAAGCTGCGGGCGATGATGCCGTGGATTAAGGCCAACCGGCTGGTGGATCAGACCCGTAACTGATGGCCGCAGACGACGTTCGTCTCTACCCCCATCCGATCATTGCCCGGGAGGGCTGGCCGTTTGTCGGCCTCACGGCCGGCCTGGCCCTCGTGGCGACTTGGCTTGACTGGACTGTGATTGCGGTCTTGCTGTGGCTGGTCGCGGTCTTTGTTATCCAGTTTTTTCGTGATCCTGCGCGCACACCGCCGGTGGGTGAGGGCCTGATTACGTCGCCTGCGGATGGCCGAATCGTTGTCGTGGGCAAGGCCACTGATCCGATCACGGGCCAGGAGAGCTTAAAGATTAGCGTGTTTATGAATGTGTTTAATGTGCACTCCAACCGCGCGCCGATTCAGGGCCGTGTCTTGGATGTGCAATATTTTCCAGGCACTTTTTTTAACGCGGCAATCGATAAGGCCTCCGAGCAAAACGAGCGCAGTGCCATGGTGATTGAGGACCCACAGGGCCGGCGCCTGACCTGCATCCAGATTGCCGGCTTGATCGCGCGCAGAATCCTTTGTTACGTCAAGCCCGGCGATAGCCTCTTGCGGGGCGCCCGCTATGGGTTTATCCGCTTCGGCTCGCGGGTGGATATCTATTGCCCGGCCGGCACGCAGGCGTTAGTCTCTGTGGGAGACAAGGTCTATGCCCATTCAACTGCTTTGGCCCGCTGGTGATGCGCCGATGGTCATCGGCTAAAACCGGGGCCGGGCCGTAGATAAACCGATCATGAACCCACGACTGCCCCGACGCCGCACCAGCATCTATCTGCTGCCCAATCTGTTCACCACGGGCTGCCTGTTTTCGGGCTTTTTTGCCATCGTGCAGGCCATGCATGGCCGATTCACTGAGGCGGCAATTGCAATCTTTGTGGCCATGGTGCTCGATAGCCTCGATGGGCGCGTGGCCCGGCTGACCAATACCACCTCGGATTTTGGCGCCCAATACGACAGCCTTGCGGATATGGTGGCCTTTGGCGCAGCCCCCGCGTTGATTATTTACATGTGGTCGCTGCAGAGCCTGGGGAAGTTTGGCTGGCTTGCTGCCTTTGTCTATGTGGCGGGTGCTGCATTGCGGCTGGCCCGATTCAATACCAACATCACGATTGTCGATAAGCGATTTTTTCAGGGCCTTCCAAGCCCGGCCGCCGCTGCGTTGCTGGCGGGGCTGGTCTGGGTCGCAACGGATCTGCGCGAGACCCGATGGATTGATTATTCAGCCGCAGATTTACGCTGGGTCTCCTGGTCAGTCGCAGTCTATGCGGGCCTATCCATGGTCTCCAGTGTGCCGTTTTACAGCTTCAAGGATCTCAATCTGCGGCGCAGTGTCCCGTATGTTGTGATTTTTCTGATCGCCTTGGGCCTGGTGCTGATTTCTCAGGATCCGCCCAGCATGCTGTTTTTGCTGATGCTGGCCTATGGGCTGTCGGGCTGGCTGTTGTTTTTTTGGCGAAAGGCCCGCGGCGAGCAGGTCGAGCTATTTGCAGAGGCCGATCAAAAGGATTTATAGTCAGGGCCATGCAATCTCTGCGTTTGTTCCCTGCCCCCGCTCTACTTTGCCCCCTAGGTCGACTGCCCCTCGGGCGCCAACTCTCGACCCCCACCGGCATGGTCTGCGCCGGAAAAATAATCGTCAGACCCCCCAAAGAAATAACTGCCCCGGCGATGCGCTTGCAAATGCGTTGCGTCTGGGATGACTAGGACTGCAAAGGACACCGCGACATGACTGACCGATTGATCATTTTCGACACCACCTTACGCGATGGGGAGCAAAGCCCCGGCGCCTCGATGACTAAGGATGAAAAGATTCGTATCGCCCGGCAGCTCGAGCGGCTAAGGGTCGACGTGATTGAGGCGGGCTTTGCCGCTTCAAGCTCCGGGGATTTCGATGCGATTCGCGCCATTGCGGAAACCATCAAGTCCAGCACGGTCTGCTCGCTGGCGCGGGTTTCAGAAAAAGATATTCGCGCAGCCGGTGAGGCGATTCGGCCTGCGGCCAAGGGCCGAATCCATACGTTTATCGCGACAAGCCCAATCCACATGGAAAAAAAGCTGCGCATGCATCCCGATCAAGTCGTCGAGGCGGCAGTGCAAGGCGTCAAGCTGGCCCGTGAATACACCGACGATGTGGAGTTTTCTGCAGAAGATGCGATTCGCAGCGACCTTGATTTTCTGGTGCGCATCTTTGGTGAAGTGATTAAGGCCGGCGCCAAGACCATCAATGTGCCGGACACGGTGGGCTACAGCGTGCCCGGCGTGATTGGCGAGTGGTTCCGTCAGCTGATCGCGCGCACCCCGGGTGCTGATCGGGTGGTCTGGTCGGCCCACTGTCACAACGATCTCGGCATGGCAGTTGCCAATTCTTTGTCGGCGGTGCTCAATGGAGCGCGGCAGGTGGAGTGCACGATCAATGGCCTGGGTGAACGCGCCGGCAATGCCAGCCTCGAGGAGATCGTCATGGCGGTGAAAGTCCGCCAGGATGTTTTCAAGTGCGACTCTCAAATTGATACCACCCAGATTGTCGCCAGCTCCCGGCTGGTGTCGCAGATTACGGGCTACCCTGTGCAGCCCAACAAGGCCGTGGTGGGCGCGAATGCGTTTGCCCATGAGTCCGGCATTCACCAAGACGGTGTTTTAAAGCACCGTGAGACTTACGAAATTATGCGGGCCCAGGATGTGGGCTGGTCGGCGAATAAGATTTCGCTGGGCAAGCTGTCGGGCCGCAATGCCTTTAAGCAGCGGCTCACCGATCTGGGAATTGAGTTTGATTCCGAGCAGGAACTCAACGAGGCCTTTAGCCGCTTTAAGGATCTGGCCGATCGAAAATCCGAGATCTTTGATGAGGACCTGCAGGCCCTGGTCTCCGGCGAGTCGCTTGAGCATGCCCAGGAGCGTTATCGATTTTTGTCGCTCTCTCAGCGCTCGGAGACCGGAGAGCGTCCTCAGGCGCGGGTGGTTTTTTCGGTGCAGGGGCAAGAGACTGCGGCCGAAGGCCGGGGCAACGGCCCGGTCGATGCCACGGTCAATGCGATCGAGTCCCGTGTGGGCAGCGGCTCTGAGCTGCTGCTTTTTTCGGTCAACGCGATCACCACGGGCACCCAATCCCAGGGCGAGGTGACCATGCGGCTTGCCAAGGCCGGCCGAATCGTCAATGGCGTGGGGGCCGATCCGGACATCGTGGTGGCGTCGGCCAAGGCCTATCTGAATGCCCTCAATAAGCTGGAGAGCCGGACCGAGAAGCTCAATCCCCAGCTGGTCTAGAAATCCCTTATAATTCAACGAGTTGCCGGGCAGATTTGGCCCGGCAAGCTTCGCGTGGGGCCCAGGCCTTGCGCGGTTCGCACGGCGGGCCCTGGCAGGCCCGGCCGCAAGTCCAAGGCATCCAAAGGAGATTCACATGCCCGTCGCCACGTTAAATAAGCCTGAAATCATGGCGCAGTACCAGCGCGCCAAAAACGACACCGGAAGCCCCGAGGTGCAGGTCGCGCTGTTAACCGCCCGCATTAATGACCTCACCGACCATTTCAAAAACCACGCCAAAGACCATCACTCCCGTCGTGGCCTGCTGAAGATGGTGAGCCGGCGTCGAAAGCTTCTGGATTACCTAAAGCGCACCGATGTTCAGGGCTATCGGACCCTGATCGAGCGTCTGGGCCTGCGGAAATAAGGTTGGGATTGGAACGCCCCGCGATTCCGCTGCCCCGTCTGATGCAAACCCCAAAGAAAATGCCTGCCCGGTTTTGCCGCGCGGGCATTTTTTGTGGCCGATTTATCCAAGTGAATGTTGACTGAGAGAGAGAAGGAAGCGTCGTGTTCAATATTGCAAAAGAAGAGTTTCAGTACGGCCAGCACAAAGTCATTTTAGAAACGGGTGAGATTGCCCGTCAGGCCTCAGGCGCGGTGGTTGTAAATATCGAAGACACCATCGTTTTAGCGACTGTCGTTGCCGCCAAGAGCGCTAAACCCGGCCAGGATTTTTTCCCCCTGACCGTGGATTACATGGAAAAGACTTACGCGGCCGGAAAAATTCCCGGCGGATTTTTTAAGCGCGAGGGCCGCCCATCCGAAAAAGAAATCCTGACCTGCCGGCTGATTGATCGGCCCCTGCGGCCGCTGTTTCCTGATGGCTTTTACAACGAAGTCCAGGTGGTCTGTAC
>CAYFPT010000041.1:0-5054 GCA_964345065.1 uncultured Bordetella sp. | reverse complement strand
CGATCGGCATCATCGCGGTCTGTACCGTGCTGTCGCTGAACCCGGAGATCGATCCCGATATTCCCGCGATGATTGGCGCCTCGGCCGCAATGGCCATTTCTGGCGTGCCGTTTAACGGCCCAATTGGTGCTGCCCGTGTTGGCTATATCGATGGCCAGTATGTGCTCAATCCTACGGCCTCGCAGCTGAAGACCTCGCAGATGGACCTCGTGGTCTCGGGTACTGAGTCGGCGGTGCTGATGGTGGAGTCCGAGGCGCAGCAGCTCTCCGAGGAAGTCATGCTGGGCGGCGTTGTGTTTGGCCATGAGCAGGGCCGTCTCGCGATTGCCGCGATTAACCGATTGGTCGAGAAGGCCGGAAAGCCCGAGTGGGACTGGAAGCCCGCCGAGAAGGACGAGGCCCTGATTTCCCGAGTGAAATCCTTGGCCGAGGCGCCGCTGCGCGAAGCCTATGGCATGCGCAATAAGCAGGACCGCTCCCAGAAACTCAAAACCATTTACGCAGAGATCGAGGCCAAGATTGCCGAGGAGTCTGCTGCCGCCGGCAAATCCGTGGATGGCAATCTTGTCTCCGAGACCTTGTTCTCCATCGAGGCCAATGTTGTGCGTTCGCAGATTCTGAATGGTGAGCCACGCATCGATGGCCGTGATACGCGCACGGTGCGGCCGATTTCAATTCGCACTGGCGTATTGCCCAGAACCCACGGCACAGCGCTCTTTACGCGTGGCGAAACCCAGGCGTTGGTGGTGGCCACGCTGGGCACCACACGTGATGAGCAAATTATTGATGCCTTAGCGGGCGAGTACCGTGACCGCTTCATGCTTCACTACAACATGCCGCCGTTTGCCACGGGAGAGACCGGCCGGGTCGGATCCCCCAAGCGTCGCGAGATTGGCCACGGCCGGCTCGCCAAGCGGGCCTTGGTTGCCGTGCTGCCCAGCCCAGAGGAGTTTGCCTACTCCATGCGCGTGGTCTCGGAAATTACCGAGTCCAATGGCTCTTCATCAATGGCGTCTGTCTGCGGCGGATGTCTGGCCCTGATGGACGCAGGCGTGCCCTTAAAGGCCCATGTGGCGGGCATTGCAATGGGGCTCATTAAAGAAGGCGGCCGATTTGCTGTGCTGACCGACATCCTGGGCGATGAAGATCACTTAGGCGATATGGATTTCAAAGTTGCCGGCACAGAGCAGGGCGTGACCGCACTGCAGATGGACATCAAGATCCAAGGCATCACCAGGGAAATCATGCAGGTTGCCTTGGCGCAGGCCCGCGACGGCCGCATGCACATTCTCGGAAAAATGAAGGCCACGCTGGATCATGCCCGCGAGGAACTCTCTGAGTTTGCGCCACGGCTGTACACCATGAAGATCAATCCCGAGCGCATTCGTGATGTGATCGGCAAGGGCGGCTCAACCATTCGCGCCATCACCGAGGAGACGGGCACCACGATCGACATCTCTGAAGATGGCTCAATCACGATTGCAGCCACAACAGCCGATGCCGCCCGGGCAGCGCAAAAGCGCATCGAAGAACTCACCGCTGAGGTCGAAGTGGGCAAGGTCTACGACGGCACGGTGCTGCGCCTTCTGGAGTTTGGCGCCATTGTCTCCATCCTGCCGGGCAAAGATGGCCTGCTGCACATTTCGCAGATTGCCAATGAGCGCGTGAATCAGGTTTCCGATTACCTCAAAGAAGGCCAGTTCATTCGGGTCAAGGTCCTTGAGGCCGATGACAAAGGCCGTCTGCGGCTGTCGATGAAGGCCCTGCTGGAGGCGCCCGCAGCGGCAGAGCCAGCCTCGGGCGGAGCGGCCACACCCGCAGCCTGATGCTAAACTCTGCTGCAGTGCAGCGATCGCCCTGGGTGGTCGGCAACTGGAAGATGAATGGCGGGCTTTCGGATAACGAGGCCCTGCTGTCGGGACTTCTCGGCCTGCTCGAGGCCCACGCCAGCCGTCCGGTTGCGCAATGCGCAGTGGCCGTGCCCGCACCCTACCTCTTTCAGAGCATGGTGCGGCTATCCGGCCACGCGGTGGGCTGGGGCAGTCAGGACGTCTCAGCGGAGCCTGCTGGCGCATTTACCGGAGAATTCTCGGTGGCGATGCTGCAAGATTTTGAGGCCCAGTTTTCGATTGTTGGGCACTCCGAGCGTCGGGCCCGGCACGCAGAGAGCGATGCAGTGGTTGCCGCCAAGGCGGTGGCATTGGCCGATGCAGGCCTGGTGCCTCTGATCTGCGTGGGGGAGTCGATTCAGCTTCGCGATAGCGGTAAGGCGGTGGAGTCGGTCTGTCTGCAGGTCCGGCAGGTCGCGCAGGCCCTGCAGTCGAAGGCTTTATTAGGCCAAGCGGTGTTCGCCTATGAGCCCATTTGGGCGATCGGCACAGGCCGCAGCGCCGCACCCGAGCAGGCCCAAGAGATGCATGCGGCGATTCGGCAGACCCTGTCTGAAATTAATGCACCGGCCGCAGCGCAGATTCGGCTGCTGTATGGCGGCAGTGTGAAAGCGGCCTCGGCAGCGGCCCTGGCGGCCCAGCCGGATATCGATGGTGCCCTGGTGGGTGGCGCCGCTTTAGAGGCAAAAGAATTTTTTGATATCGCGTGTGCGATGTCGGGTCAGTAAAAGGAAACGGCTATGGGATGGTTGATGAATTTGGTGTTAACGCTGCAGGTCTTATCTGCGATCGGCATCATTGTCTTGGTCTTATTGCAGCAGGGCAAGGGCGCAGATATGGGCGCGGCCTTCGGGTCCGGCACATCGGGCAGCCTATTTGGCGCCACCGGATCGGCGAATTTTTTGAGCCGAACAACGGCTGTGCTTGCGACAGTATTTTTTATTGCGACCCTTGCGTTGTCGTATCTCGCAACGCAGGCCCGTCAGCCCGCAGGTGCGGGCAGTGTCATGCAAAACACATCCGAGGTGCCAGCTGCACCGCCGGCTGTGCCCGCGCCCGCAGGCACTCCTGCGGCCTCGCAGGTGCCGGGCGTGCCTGCTGATTCGGGAGCCAAAAAGTAGGGTGAAATCAAAAAAGCTGTGGCAGTCAGGTAGACTCAGTTTTAGGGAGCTTTTAAGGCCGACGTGGTGAAATTGGTAGACACGCTGTCTTGAGGGGGCAGTGGCGCAAGCTGTGCGAGTTCGAGTCTCGCCGTCGGCACCAAAAAGATAGAACCAACACTTGCCCGGGGAACACGAGGCGTGAATTTAGAAGAATACCTACCGGTATTAATGTTCATTCTAGTCGGCGGGGCCATTGGCCTGGCGTCGATGTCGATCGGCAAAGTGCTCGGCCCGAGCCGTCCTGACGCCGAGAAACTCTCGCCCTATGAGTGCGGCTTTGAGGCCTTTGAAGATGCACGGCTGCAGTTCGATGTGCGTTACTACCTCGTTGCGATCCTGTTTATTCTGTTTGACCTTGAGATCGCCTTTCTTTTTCCTTGGGCGGTTGCGCTAAAAGACATTGGCTTTTTCGGTTTCATGTCGATGATGTGTTTTCTGACCATTCTCGTGCTGGGCTTCATCTATGAGTGGATGAAGGGCGCACTGGATTGGGAATAAAGGGGCAAACCAGCGATGGCAATTGACGGCGTTTTTAAGCAGGGATTTCTCACCACATCGGCCGACACGATTATTAATTGGACGCGGACAGGGTCGCTGTGGCCCATGACCTTTGGCCTGGCCTGCTGTGCGGTGGAGATGATGCATGCGGGCGCCTCGCGATATGACCTGGACCGATTTGGCGTGGTCTTTCGGCCCAGCCCCCGGCAGTCAGATTTAATGATTGTTGCCGGGACACTGTGCAACAAAATGGCGCCGGCATTGCGCAAGGTCTACGACCAAATGCCCGAGCCACGCTGGGTGATCTCGATGGGCTCCTGCGCCAACGGCGGCGGCTACTACCACTACAGCTACTCGGTGGTGAGGGGCTGTGATCGGATTGTGCCCGTGGATATCTACGTGCCAGGCTGCCCGCCAACTGCCGAGGCCCTGATCTACGGCATTATTCAGCTGCAAAACAAGATTCGGCGTACCAACACGATTGCCAGGAGCTAGCGCAATGTCCGAACTCCAATCCGTGATTGATCGCCGACTGAGCGGCCGAATCGTCTCCTGCTGGCAGGCCCTGGAGGAGACCACGGTCTCGGTGCATGCCGATCAATATCTGGAGGTGCTGCGCAGCCTGCGCGATGAGGCGGAGTTGCGATTCGACACGCTGGTGGATCTCTGTGGCATGGACTATCGGGATTATCGTGAGGGCGGCCACGAGGGCCCACGGTTTGCGGTGGTGCTGCATTTGCTGTCGGTGGAACTGAATCAACGGCTTCGCGTTCGGGTCTTTTGCCCCGACGATGATTTTCCGGTGGTGGCCTCGGCCACGCCGATCTGGACTGCGGCCGGATGGTATGAGCGGGAAGCATTTGATCTCTACGGCATTGTGTTTGAAGGCCATGATGATCTGCGCCGCATCCTGACCGATTACGGTTTTGTGGGCCATCCGTTTCGGAAAGACTTCCCGGTATCGGGCTATGTCGAGATGCGCTATGACCCAGAGCAGAAGCGGGTCATCTATCAGCCGGTCACCATCGAGCCGCGCGATCAGGTGCCGCGCGTGCGACGCGAGGAAAACTACGGCGGCTTTATTGCGCAATAGGGCGACCGAACTTGGCAGACATTAAGAACTACACCCTGAACTTTGGCCCCCAGCATCCGGCGGCCCATGGGGTGCTGCGCCTGGTGCTCGAGCTCGATGGCGAGGTTGTCCAGCGGGCCGACCCGCATATTGGACTGCTGCATCGGGGTACTGAAAAGCTTGCCGAGCAGAAAACCTTTTTGCAGTCGGTGCCCTATATGGACCGGCTGGATTATGTCTCGATGATGGCCAACGAACATGCCTATGTGATGGCCATTGAGAAGCTGCTCGGTGTTGAGGTGCCGCTGCGTGCCCAGTACATCCGCGTGATGTTTGATGAGATCACGCGGGTTTTGAATCATCTGCTTTGGATTGGCGCCCATGGCCTGGATGTTGGCGCGATGGCGGTATTTCTTTACGCCTTTCGTGAAC
>CAYFPT010000040.1:7613-12985 GCA_964345065.1 uncultured Bordetella sp. | reverse complement strand
TGGCCCGAATCATTGCCAAGGCATTGAATTGTGAATCCGGAGTCAGCGCGAACCCTTGCGGTGTCTGCAGTGCCTGCAGCCAGATCGATGGCGGCCGTTTTGTCGATTACATCGAGATTGATGCCGCCTCCAATCGCGGGGTGGGTGAGATTCAGCAATTGCTGGAGCAGGCCCAGTTTGCACCGACTGCGGGCCGCTTTAAGGTCTACGTGATCGATGAAGTCCACATGCTGTCGAATCACGCCTTTAACGCGATGTTAAAGACCCTGGAAGAGCCGCCACCGGATGTCAAGTTTTTGCTGGCAACGACCGACCCGCAAAAGATTCCGGTCACCGTGCTCTCGCGCTGTCTGCAGTTCAATCTTAAAAATGTGCCGCCCGAACTTTTGCAGCAGCACCTGGCCTGGGTCTTAAATGAAGAAAAAATCAGCGCTGAGCCGCAGGCCCTGGCCTGGCTTTCCATGGCAGCCCAGGGCAGCGTGCGGGACGGGCTTTCGCTGACCGATCAGGCGATTGCCTATGGCGGCGGCCAAATCACGGAGCCGGCCGTCCGGGCCATGCTCGGATTGGTCCAGCGTGAGTTGTTGGGCCGCTTCATGCATGACATCGCCCGCAATGATCCGCAGGCTGCATTTGCAACCCTTGAAGAATTACAGACCTCAGGCGCATCGGCCGATGCCTTGCTTGCCGACATGGCCCGGTGTTTTCATCAGGCCAGCGCCCTTGCAACCCTGAAGATTGAATCCCGCGATGATCCCAGTGGGTCGATTGAAGCGCTCGCCCAGCATCAGTCACCTGAAAACTTGCAACTTAACTATCAGATCGTGACACTCGGCAGAAGAGATCTGCCGCTTGCGCCCGATGAACGCACCGGGTTAGAGATGACACTGCTGCGACTCTTTGCATTTCAGCCCGCCGCGATGACGCTTTCTGCACCGACTGCATCAAGCAGTCGAAGCGCACCGCGCTCACAGGCGATCGCTGCAGCAGCGGTGGCGCCTCGGGCGGTGGCTGCACCCGCGCCGATGGCCCTGCCGGCAGCGTCACTGACTGCAGAGCAGTGGCCTGCGGTCTCGCGTTCGCTCGCGGTCTCGGGACTTGCGCGGCAGTTTGTTCAGCAGGCGAAACTCCTGGCATTCGAAGATCTCGGCCGCAGCGTGCGGCTGCAGTTTCGGGTAGCGATTCCTGCGCTCACTGAGTCTTCGGCGGTTGGCAAGGCGCAGGACGCCCTGGCGGCACACTTTGGAAAGCCCTGCAAAATTGATGTTCAACTCGGCGAGGCCGAGACACTGACTGCGGCGGCTGAGGACGCAGACGCGGCCGCCCAGGCCCAGGCACGTGCCGAGGCCCAGATTCATGCTGACCCGATGGTGCAATCGATCCTGAATGATTTTGGCGGCAAGATTGTGCCGGGTTCCATTCGCTCAACCAGAAAAGGAAGTCCAGGATGATGAAAGGTCAGATTGCAGGACTGATGCGTCAGGCGCAGCAGATGCAAGAAAAAATGAAGCAGGTCCAGGACAGTCTCAGCCGGGAGATGGTGGAGGGCCAGTCGGGTGCGGGCCTGGTCAAAATCACCATGAACTGCAAGCATGAGGTCAAGGCCGTGCAGATTGATCCGAGCCTGATGTCGACCGATGCAGATGATCGTGAGACCCTCCAGGATCTGCTGATCGAGGCGATTAACGATGCCTCAGCTAAAGCTGAAGCAGTCTCACAGCAGCGACTGTCTGCCGTAACAGCTGGCCTGCCGCTTCCACCCGGCATGAAGCTTTTCTAATCCGAACTGCATGTGAGTGCCCTGCCTGCCAATCCACACGCGCTGGAGTCGCTTGCCGAGGCCCTTCGGCGGCTTCCCGGAGTGGGCCCTAAGACCGCGCAGCGACTGGCCCTGCATCTCTTGCAGCATGATCGTGTGGGAGCGGAATTGTTGGGCCAGTCGCTTTTGAATGCGGTGCGCGCGATTCGTCACTGCCGCGAGTGCAACACCTTCACGGAAGAAGAAGTCTGCAGCATCTGCACCCATGCCGGCCGCGATCGCAGCCAGCTCTGCGTGGTGGAGTCCCCTTCTGATTTATTGGCAGTCGAGCAAAGCCACGCCTGGCGGGGTTTGTATTTCGTACTGATGGGCAGAATCTCGCCACTTGAGGGCGTGGGCCCCAGGGAAATTCATATGGATCGGCTGCTGGCGCGAATTTCCGCAGATGATGTGAAAGAAGTCGTCATTGCCACCAACTTCACTCCGGAAGGCGAGGCGACGGCCCATGCCATTGAGAGCATGTTGAAGGCCAAAGGCCTGGCCGATCAAAAGAAGGTCTCACGCCTGGCACGCGGTGTGCCGGTTGGCGGCGAGCTGGAATACATCGACTTGGGCACGATTGCCCAGGCGGTTCGAGAGCGGAGAAAGCTATGAGCATTGCACTGTGGTGTCTGATGATTGCTGGCATTTTGCCGATCGTGTGTGCGGGGATTTCAAAGGGGGGCGCATCGGACTACGACAATCGCGCGCCCCGCGAATGGCTGGCCCGACAAGAGGGCTATCGCCGTCGTGCCAATGCCGCGCAGGCCAATAGCTGGGAGGCCTTTACCTGGTTTGGCATCGCCATGGCCATTGCCCTGGTGACCCAAGCCGATCCGAAACAGCTGGATTTTCTTGCAATGTTTTTTATTGCGAGCCGAATTTTGTATATCGGTTTTTATGTCATGGATAAGTCCACGCTCAGAACCCTGGCATGGCTTGCGGGCTTTATCACGACTTTGACAGTGTTTGCCTCAGGGACAACGTAGCGCAGCGGCCACGCCGCTTTACCCGTGAATTTCGGCTGAGTCGGGATCGGCCGTATAATTCGAAAACTTCCGGGGGTACAACTCTTGTTTCGCCAGTCTTCCAACGTGGCGCCGGCCCTTCTTGCGCTCGCCGACGGCACGCTGTTTCAGGGCCAATCTATTGGCGCCGCAGGCCTTTCGGCCGGTGAGGTGGTTTTCAATACCTCCATGACCGGCTATCAGGAAATTTTGACCGATCCGAGTTACAGCCGTCAGATTGTGACGCTGACTTATCCCCATATCGGCAATGTCGGCACCAATACCGAAGACGACGAGTCAGGCCGATTGCATGCCGCGGGACTGGTGATTCGTGATCTGCCCTTACGGGTGTCGAATTTTCGCTCCCAGGCCTCGCTCTCGGAGACCCTTCAGAAATCCGGTGTGGTGGGCATTGCCGGTATCGACACCCGACGCTTGACCCGAGTCCTCAGAGAAAAAGGTGCCCAGAATGGCGCGCTGCTTGCCGCGGCACCCGGAGAGGCGCTCGATGCGGCCCGTGCGATTGCGGCCGCCCGAGAATTTCCGGGGCTGGTGGGCATGGATCTGGCAAAGGTTGTTTCCACCACCCAATCCTATGCCTGGACCGAGGGCAGCTGGTCGTTGGGTGTTGGCCATGCGCCGATGGGCTCCGCCCGCTTTCATGTGGTTGCCCTCGATTTTGGTGTGAAGCGCAATATTTTGCGCATGCTGGCCGATCGGGGCTGCCGCGTCACGGTCATGCCGGCCCAGACCCGGTTTGAAGAAATTGAATCATTGCGGCCCGATGGCCTGTTTCTTTCCAATGGCCCAGGGGACCCCGAGCCCTGCGATTACGCGATTGCTGCAGCCCAGGCCGCAATGAAAAAAAAGCTCCCTGTGTTTGGCATCTGCCTGGGCCACCAGATTTTGGCCCTGGCCTCAGGCGCAAAAACACTGAAGATGAAATTCGGCCACCATGGCGCCAATCATCCGGTTCAGGAGTTGGATTCCAAGCGGGTCTTCATTACTTCGCAGAACCATGGCTTTGCGGTGGATCCTGATCATCTGCCCAGCCACCTGCGCATCACCCACGTATCGCTTTTCGATCGCTCGATTCAGGGCTTGGCCCGCACGGATGTGCCGGCCTTTTGTTTTCAGGGCCATCCTGAAGCCAGCCCCGGCCCCCACGACATCGGCCCGCTTTTTGATCACTTCATAACCCTGATGCAGCAGCATGCCGGAGGCCGTCATGCCTAAGCGCACTGATATTCGTAGCGTCATGATCATCGGCGCTGGCCCGATTGTGATTGGCCAGGCCTGCGAGTTTGATTACTCGGGTGCCCAGGCCTGTAAGGCTTTAAAAGAAGAGGGCTACAAAGTCATTCTGGTCAACAGTAACCCAGCGACCATCATGACCGATCCCGAGACCGCCGATGTCACCTACATCGAGCCCATCACTTGGCAGACAGTGGCCAACATCATCGAGGCCGAGCGGCCCGATGTGCTGCTGCCCACGATGGGTGGCCAGACCGCGCTGAACTGTGCGCTTGATTTGCATCGCGAGGGCGTGCTGCAGAAGTTTGGCGTTGAACTCATCGGCGCAAAGAAAGAGGCCATCGAAAAAGCCGAAGACCGACTGAAGTTTAAACAGGCCATGACCCAGATTGGTCTGGACTCTGCAAAATCAGGCATCGCCCACACGCTGGAAGAGGCCTGGGCAGTTCAAAAACAAATCAGCCAGCTCACGGGCAGCAGTGGTTTTCCGCTGGTGATTCGGCCCAGCTTTACCTTGGGCGGCACGGGCGGCGGCATCGCGTATAACGCCGAGGAGTTCGAGACCATCTGTAAGCGCGGGATTGAGGCCTCGCCCACCCACGAGCTCTTGATCGAAGAGTCGCTTATCGGCTGGAAAGAGTTCGAGATGGAAGTGGTCCGTGATCGGGCGGATAACTGCATCATCGTCTGCGCGATTGAAAATCTTGATCCCATGGGCATTCACACCGGCGACTCGATCACAGTGGCACCGGCCCAGACGCTGACCGATAAGGAATATCAGGTCATGCGGGATGCATCGATTGCGATTCTTCGCGAGATCGGTGTTGATACCGGCGGCTCGAACGTGCAGTTCGCCGTCAATCCGGCCAATGGCCGGTTAATTGTGATTGAGATGAACCCCCGGGTCTCCCGTTCCTCGGCCCTGGCCTCGAAAGCCACGGGCTTTCCGATTGCTAAAGTCGCTGCAAAGCTCGCCGTTGGCTACACGCTCGATGAACTGAAAAACGACATCACGGGCGGCGCGACTCCGGCCTCGTTTGAGCCAACGATTGATTACGTCGTCACCAAAGTGCCGCGTTTTGCATTTGAAAAATTTCCTTCTGCCGATGCCCATCTGACCACCCAGATGAAGTCAGTCGGCGAGGTGATGGCCATGGGCCGGACCTTTCAAGAGTCCTTCCAGAAAGCCCTGCGGGGATTGGAAGTGGGGGTCGATGGGCTGAATCAGAAAACCACTGATCGTGAGCGAATTGAAGAAGAGCTCGGCGAGCCGGGACCTGAGCGAATCTGGTATGTCGGCGATGCCTTTGCAC
>CAYFPT010000040.1:3531-7603 GCA_964345065.1 uncultured Bordetella sp. | reverse complement strand
GGGATTTAGCATCGACGAGGTCCATCAGCTGACGCGAATCGATCCTTGGTTTTTGGTGCAGATCAAAGAGATTGTCGATCTTGAGCTTGCGCTCGATAAGATGACCCTCGCGGATTTGGATGCAGAGTCGCTGCGTGGCTTAAAGCGCAAGGGCTTTTCAGATCGCCGGCTGGCCTACCTGCTGGAGACCACCGAGGCGGAGATCCGCAAGCTGCGTCATAGCCTAAACGTTCGGCCGGTTTATAAGCGGGTGGATACCTGCGCGGCGGAATTCGCCACTTCAACATCGTATTTTTATTCGACCTACGAAGAAGAGTGTGAGGCCAATCCCACGGATCGGAAAAAAGTCATGGTGCTGGGTGGCGGACCGAACCGCATCGGCCAAGGCATTGAATTCGATTACTGCTGCGTGCATGCGGCGATGGCGCTGCGGGAGGATGGCTTTGAGACCATTATGGTCAACTGTAATCCTGAGACTGTTTCCACCGATTACGACACCTCAGATCGGCTCTACTTTGAGCCGCTCACGCTTGAAGATGTCTTAGAGATTGTCGATAAGGAAAAGCCGATTGGCGTGATCGTGCAGTATGGCGGCCAGACGCCCTTAAAGCTGGCCAAGGCCCTCGAGGCGGCGGGCGTTCCGATCGTGGGCACGTCACCGGAATCGATTGACATCGCTGAGGACCGTGAGCGCTTTCAAAAACTGCTCGTTCGGCTTGAACTGCGTCAGCCACCGAATCGCACAGCCCGCAACGAGGAAGAGGCCATTCGCCTGGCACAGGAAATCGGCTACCCCTTGGTGGTGCGGCCCAGCTATGTATTGGGTGGCCGTGCCATGGAGATTGTGCACGAGCAGCGCGACCTGGAGCGCTATATGCGTGAGGCCGTAAAGGTCTCCAATGACTCGCCTGTGCTTTTGGATCGCTTCTTAAACGATGCGATTGAAGTCGATGTCGACTGTCTCTCCGATGGCAAGCGGGTCTTCATCGGTGGCGTGATGGAGCATATTGAGCAGGCGGGCGTGCACTCCGGCGATTCAGCCTGCAGCCTGCCGCCGTATTCGCTTTCCAAGGAATTGATTGAAGAATTAAAGCGGCAGACCGCGCTGATGTCGCGGGCCTTAAATGTCGTGGGGCTCATGAATGTGCAGTTTGCGATTCAAAACGGCAATGTCTTTGTGTTGGAAGTGAATCCCCGTGCGTCTCGGACGGTGCCTTACGTGTCCAAGGCCACCGGTATCGCGCTGGCGAAAGTCGCCGCACGCGCGATGCTGGGCCGCTCGCTGGATGATCAGGCCATTGGCGCAGAGATCTCGCCGCCTTACTTCTCCGTGAAAGAGGCGGTATTTCCCTTTGTGAAATTTCCGGGAGTCGATACCATTTTAGGGCCGGAGATGAAATCGACCGGTGAAGTCATGGGGGTGGGCAAGACCTTTGCCGAGGCCTTCGTGAAGTCGCAAATGGGGGCGGGCGTGAAGCTGCCGACCTCGGGCTGTGCCTTTATCAGCGTCAAAAATAGCGATAAGCCGGTGGTGGTGGAGATTGCAAAAATGCTCGCCGAGCTCGGATTTAAGCTTGCGGCCACGCGCGGCACGGCGGCCGCGATTGCCCAGGCAGGCATTGAGGTTGCCACGGTCAATAAAGTCACCGAGGGCCGGCCCCATGTGGTGGACATGATCAAAAACGGTGATGTACAGTTTGTCGTCAATACGGTGGAAGAAAAGCGCACGGCAATTGCAGATTCGCGCTCGATCCGCACCACCGCCTTGGCGGCACGTGTGACGACTTACACCACAATCGCAGGTGCCCAGGCCGCTGTCGAAGGCATCCGTCACCTGCTCGATGCCTCCTTAACCGTCATTGATGTGCAGGCAATGCATCGGCAGATCGCCGAAAAGTAAAAGGCTTTGACTATGAGCACAACTCCGTTAACGGTTCGCGGCGCAGAGCTTCTCAAAGAAGAGCTTGCGCGCTTAAAGCACAAAGAGCGGCCTGCCGTGATTACTGCGATTGCCGAGGCCCGGGCCCAGGGCGATCTGTCCGAGAATGCCGAATACGACGCCGCCAAAGAGCGCCAGGGCTTTATCGAGGGCCGAATCGCCGAGCTGGAGGCCAAACTCTCCCAGGCCCAGATCATCGATCCGAGTCAAATTGAAAAAGATGGCCGGGTGGTCTTTGGCACGACCGTGGATCTTGCCGACATCGAATCCGATGGGCGCATGAGCTATCAGATCGTGGGTGAAGACGAGGCCGATCTCAAAGAGAACAAGATTTCGATCTCCAGCCCGATTGCCCGGGCCTTGATCGGCAAATCGGTCGGTGATGTCGCGGTCGTACATGCCCCGGGCGGCGCCCGGCAGGTGGAGATCCTCGACGTCCGTTACCTCTAGCCGGCACAGGCCGTAGGTGGACCATCGCGGAGATGGTCGGTTCATGGCAAAAAATAAATTCAATCCCCAATGGATGCATATGCATCTGACCGATCCCTTTGTGCGGCAGGCGCAGGCCAAGGGCTATCGGTCGCGTGCGGCATTTAAGCTTTTGGGCATCCATGAGCGTGACCGGCTGATTCGGCCAGGCATGGTGGTGGTGGACCTGGGCAGTGCCCCAGGCAGCTGGTCCCAGGTGGTCCGCGAGCTGCTCACCGTGAAGGGGCCCGAGGGCAAAGGCCGCCAGGTCAGGGGCCGGATCATTGCCCTGGATGTGCTGCCCATGGAGCCGATCGCGGATGTGGAATTCATCGAGGGCGATTTTCGTGAAGAGGCCGTCGCCGAGCAGCTTGCCGATCGACTCTTGGGCGAGCAGGTGGACATCGTGCTCTCCGATATGGCCCCGAATTTGTCGGGAGTCGAGTCGGCCGATGCTGCCCGCGTCATGCATGTCTGTGAGCTGGCCCTCGAGTTCTCGGCCCGGCACCTCAAGCCCGAGGGCGCGCTTTTGGTAAAGACCTTTCAGGGCAGCGGCTACAGCCAGCTCGTGGAGCGCTTTAAGCAGCAGTTTTCCTCGGTGGCCGTCCGCAAGCCCCCCGCCTCCCGCGCGCAGTCCAGCGAGACTTTTCTTCTGGGCAGGCGCCCAAAAGCAGGCAAACGCCCTTGAAAACCCCCCAAAAGGCCACCACCTAAGAGTTGTGTCGGCGTGACACTGGCATTGAGGAAACTTAAGGCGGGGCATAGAATCCAATTAACTGGCTCAGGATTTCCGCCCGCCCCAATCGTTTTTTCCTATTAAAGGAGTAGTGCCTTGAACAACATGATTCCCAAAGCTGCCATCTGGATGGTGATCGCTTTGGTCTTGTTCACGGTTTTCCGGCAGTTTGACACCCGCCAGAGCCGGGGGCCGGAGATGCCTTACTCCCAGTTTATGGAAGAGGCCCGCCAGGGCCGCATCAAGTCCGCCATGGTCGAGGGCCGCACCGTCCGCGCCATGACCAGCGATGAGCGGCAGGTCGTCATCAATACGCCCCAAGACCTCTGGATGGTTTCCGATCTGATGAAGTACGGCGTGCGGGTCTCGGCAAAAGCCGAGGAAGAGCCCTCGGTGCTGATGAGCATTTTTGTGTCCTGGTTCCCGATGCTGCTGCTCATTGGGGTCTGGGTGTTTTTCATGCGTCAGATGCAAGGTGGCGGCAAAGGCGGTGCGTTTTCCTTTGGAAAGTCGCGCGCGCGGATGCTGGATGAAAACACCAATGCCGTGACCTTTGCGGATGTCGCTGGCTGCGATGAGGCAAAAGAAGAAGTCCAAGAACTGGTGGAGTTTTTGCGCGACCCTTCCAAGTTTCAAAAGCTCGGCGGCCGCATTCCCCGTGGCGTGCTGATGGTGGGACAGCCGGGAACCGGTAAGACCCTGCTTGCAAAAGCCATTGCCGGCGAAGCCAAGGTGCCGTTTTTCTCGATCTCCGGCTCGGACTTCGTCGAGATGTTTGTGGGCGTTGGTGCAGCCCGTGTGCGCGATATGTTTGAGCAGGCAAAAAAACATGCACCCTGCATTATTTTCATTGATGAGATTGATGCAGTAGGCCGGCAGCGGGGCGCGGGCCTAGGCGGTGGCAATGATGAGCGCGAGCAGACCTTAAA
>CAYFPT010000040.1:0-3521 GCA_964345065.1 uncultured Bordetella sp. | reverse complement strand
GTAATTGCGGCGACCAATCGGCCCGATGTGCTGGACCCCGCACTGCTGCGGCCCGGCCGCTTCGATCGCCAGGTGGTGGTGAGCCTGCCCGATGTGCGTGGCCGCGAGCAGATTCTGAATGTCCACATGCGCAAGGTGCCGATTGCACCGGATGTCCGTGCCGATATTTTGGCCCGCGGCACCCCAGGATTCTCGGGCGCTGATCTTGCTAACCTGGTCAATGAAGCTGCGCTGTTTGCTGCCCGGCGCAATGGCCGCGTGGTGGAGATGATGGATTTCGAAAAGGCGAAAGACAAAATCATGATGGGCGCGGAGCGCAAATCGATTGTCATGCCGGAGGAAGAGCGTAAGAATACCGCTTATCACGAGTCGGGTCATGCGCTCGTGGCGCGCATGCTGCCCAAGACCGATCCGGTGCATAAAGTCACCATCATTCCCCGTGGCCGT
The DNA here is from genome assembly GCA_964345065.1 of uncultured Bordetella sp. Classification (GTDB taxonomy): domain Bacteria; phylum Pseudomonadota; class Gammaproteobacteria; order Burkholderiales; family Burkholderiaceae_A; genus Lacustribacter. The sequence continues at coordinate 3,074 of CAYFPT010000040.1, read as the reverse complement.
GCCCTAGGAGTGACCATGCAGCTGCCCGAGGGCGATCGTTACAGCATGGACAAAGACCGCATGCTCAACACGATCTCGGTGCTCTTCGGGGGCCGAATTGCGGAAGAAGTCTTCATGAACCAGATGACGACAGGCGCCTCGAATGATTTTGAGCGCGCCACTGCATTGGCCCGCGATATGGTGACCCGTTATGGCATGACCGATGAACTTGGCCCAATGGTCTATGCCGAAAATGAAGGCGAGGTCTTCCTTGGCCGGTCGATCACCAAGACGACCCATGTCTCCGAATCAACGATGCAAAAAGTGGATAAAGAAATCCGCCGCATCATTGATGAGCAGTACGCCGTGGCGCGCAAACTCATCGAAGACAATAAAGACAAGATGCATGCAATGGCCAATGCCTTGCTGGAGTGGGAAACCATCGATGCCGATCAGATCAACGACATCATCGAGGGCAAGCCACCGCGTCCGCCGAAGCAGACCGGCACCGGCACCTCGAACTCGGGTGGCCCCGGTCCCACGGGCGTTGCCCCAACGGCACCGGCAGCGGCGTAAGACTTGGCCACTCCAGATCAACCGGCGGAATCCCCGCCGGTTTTTATTTGTGGCCGCTATCGGCTGGCGCTGAATCGGCCGCTGATCATGGGCATTGTGAATGTCACGCCGGATTCTTTTTCAGGTGATGGATTGCTGCAGTCCACGGGCGCACCGCCAACACACCAGGCCATCGCGGTTGCAGAGCGGCTTGCCCAAGCGGGCGCAGATCTTTTGGATATTGGTGGGGAGTCCACACGGCCGGGCGCCGGGCCCATCTCCGAGCAGCAGGAGATCGATCGTATTGGGCCGGTCCTCGAGTCGGCCCTCACGCTTGGGCTGCCGATTTCGGTGGATACCCGCCGGCCTGCGGTCATGCGCGCCGTGATCGCACAGGGCGCTGATTTGATTAATGATGTCAATGGATTTCGCGATCCGCAGGCCATTGATGCGGTGAGCGCGTCGCGCTGTGGACTTTGCATCATGCATATGCAAGGCGAACCGGCGACCATGCAGGCCGACCCGGCCTATCAGGATGTGGTCTCCGAGGTTGAGTCTTTTCTTCTTGCGCAGCGGCAGCGGCTCATGGATCGCGGGGTCACGCGCGAGCGCATCTTGATAGATCCGGGTTTTGGATTTGGAAAAACGCTGCATCACAATCTGCAGATGATGCAGGCGATCTCGCGCTTCGCGCGCCATCAGCCGGTGCTTGTGGGCGTATCGCGTAAGCGCATGATCGGCGCCCTAACGGGCCAGGATGTCGCCAGCGAGCGCGTTTCGGGCAGCGTGGCGGCAGCCCTTTGGGCGGCCGCTCAGGGGGCGGCAGTGCTACGTGTTCATGATGTCGGTCCCACCCGGCAGGCGCTCAGCGTCTGGGCCGCATTAGAATCGCGTGATGACTAGAAAATATTTCGGCACGGATGGCATTCGCGGCACCGTAGGCACGGCACCGATTACGCCGGATTTCGTTTTAAAGCTGGGATTTGCTGCGGGCCGCGTGCTGTCGGCCAAGGCCGCTGTGGCCGGTCAGGCGGTACATCCGACTGTGTTGATCGGCAAAGACACCCGTATTTCGGGCTATATGCTGGAGTCTGCCTTGGAGTCAGGATTTAGCGCTGCAGGCGTGAATGTGCTCTTGGTGGGCCCAATGCCGACCCCTGCAGTTGCTTACCTGACGCGGGCCCTGCGGCTGTCGGCAGGCATCGTGATCAGCGCCTCACACAATCCTTTTAACGATAACGGCATCAAATTTTTTGATGGCCGTGGCGAGAAGCTCTCGGATGCGATCGAATCTGAGATTGAGGCCGCAATTGATCAGCCGATGCAGTGTGTGGCCTCGGCAGATTTGGGCAAGGTCCGCCGTCTGGAAGATGCCTCGGGCCGCTACATTGAGTTTTGCAAAAATACTTTCCCCTCGGGCCTATCGCTGCGTGGCGTGAAGCTGGTGATTGATTGTGCCCATGGGGCCTCGTATCACGTTGCACCCCCCGTCTTTCACGAGCTGGGCGCAGAGATTACGGTCATGGGCCATGAGCCCGACGGTTTTAATATCAATTCTGGAGTGGGCGCGACCCATCCGCAGGCGCTTGCCGAGCGCGTCATCCGCGAGCAGGCCGACTACGGCGTGGCCCTGGATGGCGATGGCGATCGGCTGATCATGGTCGATCGCAGCGGCACGGTGTTTGACGGCGATCAACTGCTGTATGCGATTGTGAAAGATCGGCTGCGGCATGTCAGCGTGGAAGCCGTGCAGGGCGTGGTGGGCACACTCATGACCAATTTAGGCTTTGAGCATGCGATGCACCGGCTGCATATTGATTTTCGTCGCGCAAAAGTGGGCGATCGGTATGTGATGGAAATGCTGAAAGAAACGGGCTGGCTTTTGGGCGGGGAGTCGTCTGGCCATATCCTTTGCCTGGATCAGCACACCACCGGGGATGGGATTGTCAGCGCGTTGCAGGTCCTGGCAGCGACCGTTCGTTTTAACCAGCCCCTTGCGGCGCTGGTAAAAGAGTTTGAACGCTATCCCCAGACGCTCATCAATGTGCCCACGCCCGCTGGGGCCGACTGGCAGAAAGCCCCTGGGGTCACCCAGGCCTGCGCCGACGCACAAAAGCGGCTGGCCGAGCAGGGCCGACTGCTGATTCGGCCCTCCGGCACTGAGCCGGTGGTGCGGGTCATGGTGGAAGCCCGCCAGGCGGCGCTTGCCCAGTCAGCCGCCCAGGCGGTCGCCGATGCCATACGCCGGCTTTAAGCCCGGCCGATGTCATCAGTTTGAAATATTGGGCCTCTAGACTCGGGCCTCGGATCGAATCGGGATCCCTCTTATTTCGAACAACCTCTTTTTCATAGGAATTTCCACGATGGTCTCTTTTAAGAAATTTCTCACCGCAGCTGTGCTTGCTTGTGGAGTCGTGGCCTCCGCCCAGGCAGCCGATATCACGGGCGCCGGCGCGACGTTCCCTTATCCGATTTACGCGAAATGGGCCGAGGAGTATAAAAAAGTTGCCAAGGTCGGCTTAAATTACCAATCCATTGGG
>CAYFPT010000039.1:0-13220 GCA_964345065.1 uncultured Bordetella sp. | reverse complement strand
TTGGGGATGAACTGGAGGCAGTCTTCTACGGTAATCCGTGCCATGTGGTGCTCTCAATCAGGAGTGATTTATCGGGATGTCGGCGCCGGCCATGAGCGTTGGACAAACTGTTCCAGCTCCTGCAAAGCGACGCTAAAGTCTTGATTTATAATAACATAATCGAACTCTTGGGCGTGCGACATTTCATCTGCCGCCGCCGCCAGTCGCCGCTGAATCACCGCCTCGCTGTCCTGCCTGCGGGCTCTGAGCCTTGACTCCAACTCCGCAAGCGAGGGCGGAAGAATAAACACACTCCTTGGGGCCTGCCCCGACTGCCGAAAGACCTCACGAATCTGCTGCGCGCCCTGCCAGTCGATTTCAAGAATCACTGATCGGTTGGCGGCACGCTGTGCTTGGATCCAGGCCTTTGAGGTGCCATAGAAATTTCCGTGTACCTCGGCCCACTCCAGAAATTCACCCGCATCACGCTGGGCAGTGAAGTCTTGGGCTGTGGTGAAGAAATATTCGCGGCCGTCTTGCTCGCCGGGCCGGGGGGCACGTGTCGTGGTGGAAATGGAAACCATCCACTCTGGATTGCGCGCCAGAAATGCGCTCACCAGGCTTGATTTTCCCGCGCCCGAGGGCGCAGCGATCATGAGCAGCCTGCCGTCACTCAAGATTCTGAACCTGCTCTCTGATTTGCTCGATCAGTAGCTTCATTTCAATGGAGATCTTGCTCAGCTCAATTGAGGCCGCCTTAGAGCCAAGTGTGTTGGCCTCACGATTCATTTCCTGGGTCAGGAAATCCAGCCGTTTTCCGATTCCTGTGCCTGATTTCGGCGGCGACTGAAGGGCCGCATGGGCGGCGGCAAGGTGGGCAGAGAGCCGGTCCAATTCCTCTGCGATATCGATTCGAAGCCCGTAGACGGCAGCCTCTTGGCGAATCCGCTCCTCGAGCGCCGCAAGCTTGACCGAGTCGGCCGCATCTTGGGCTGCACTCGCTAAGGCCTCACGAAATTTCTCAGAGAGCCGATTCTGCTGAGCGGCGATGGCCTGAGGGATCTGCTCTTTGGCGCTACCGCAGAGTTTTTGAATCTGCTGCAGCCTATTGCTGATAACAAGCCCGAGCTTTTCGCCTTCAGCGATTCTGTTTTTCGAAAACTGTTCAAGCGCGCTGCTGGCAAGGCCATCGAGTAAGGCTGACCATTCCTGCTGGCTGAGCTGCGGCTCCACCACGACCCCGGGAAGCTTTAGCAATTCATGAACGCTAAAGGATGCAATGTCGGGATGTTCCTGTCGAATTTCATGGGCAAGCCTTAAGGCAGATTTCAGGCCAGACTCGCTAATCCGTGTCATCGAGAGGGTCGACTCGGTGCGCGAGAGGCCTAGCCTTAACTCAATTTTTCCGCGGGCGATCTGTGATGACACGCGATCCCGCAGCAAGGATTCCGCCCAGCGAAATTCATCAGGCAGCCGCGGATGCAGCTCGAAAAACCGGCTATTGACGCTTCGAATTTCAAGGCCGAGGCGGCCGGAGGGGCAGTCAATCTGGGCGCTGCCAAATCCGGTCATGCTGGGGTGGGCCATGGGCGTAATCTCGAGGTGCGGGAGGGACGCAGTATTGTAAGGTCCTGGTTTTATAGGAATTCAACATGACACAGCCAGTTTCATCCAACGCTTCGGCCCAGCCTGGCCGGCCCAGCGGCCGCGGCCCGGCCCAATTAAGGCCGGTCAGCCTTCAGCGCCGATATACCAAGCATGCAGAGGGCTCGGTCCTGGTCTGTTTCGGAGAAACGAGGGTCCTCTGTACCGCTTCGGTAGAGGAGCGGGTGCCCGGCTTTCTCAAAGGCCAAGGATCCGGCTGGGTGACGGCGGAATACGGCATGCTTCCGCGATCAACCCATACCCGAAGCGATCGCGAGGCTGCAAAAGGAAAGCAAAGCGGCCGCACCCAGGAGATTCAGCGTCTGATCGGCCGCTCATTGCGCGCTGTTACCGATTTGAATCTATTGGGTGAGCGAACGATTACGATTGATTGCGATGTCTTGCAGGCCGATGGGGGCACGCGGACCGCGAGTATCACGGGCGCCTGTGTGGCGCTCTCGGATGCGCTGCAGGGCCTGCAGCGTGATCGGCAGATTAGCCAAAATCCACTGAAAGAATCGGTCGCCGCCATCTCGGTTGGCATCTGGCGTGGCGCTGCGGTGCTCGATCTGGATTATCTCGAGGACTCGGCCTGCGATACCGATATGAATATCGTGATGACGGACTCCGGCGGCATTGTGGAGGTCCAGGGTACTGCAGAGGGCACCCCATTTACACGGGATCAATTTGATCAGCTGCTGATGCTTGCTGCCCGCGGCATTAGCCAGCTGCACGAGTTTCAGCAGTGCCTGATTCAGGATCCGGAGCGGCTCTCGGTTGTGGTCGAATGAGCACGACCTGGGTGCTGGCCTCATCGAACCCGGGAAAACTAAAAGAGTTTGAGCAGGCCCTTGCCCCGGCGCTTGAATCGCGGGGAATTCGGTTAGTCAATCAATCCGCGCTCGGCATCGATTCGGCCGAAGAGCCTTACGATTCATTTGAGGAAAATGCCCTTGCAAAAGCCCGGCATGCCAGCCGCGCTGCGGGCTGTCCTGCCTTGGCCGACGATTCTGGAATTGTTGTGCCGCTTCTGGGCGGCGCTCCGGGCGTGCGTTCAGCGCGTTTTTTTGCGGATGCTGTGGCAGATGCGCATCCAAAGCATCAGGCACAGATCGCCACCTTAAAGGCCCAAGGCCTCAGCACGGATGCAGCAAATCTTCAGTGGCTATTACACTGTGTTGCGCGCGAAACCGCAGCCCGCCGGCAGCAGTGGTTAGACCCCGGCGCAACAGCAGCAGGGCGGGCGGATGCAATCACGATTCACGCCGCTTTTTATGCGGCCATCGCTTTTGTTCGCAGTGCCGATGATGCGCATCCGGTAATTGTCCATGGCCGCTGGGATGGGGCGCTGCTGCCTCGCCCGCGCGGCCAGCAAGGCTTTGGCTACGATCCAGCGTTTTTTGATTTGCAGTTACAAATGTCAGCCGCGGAAATGACAATTGAACAAAAGCGACAGGTCAGCCATCGCGGCCAGGCGCTGAGCGCCTTACTTCAGGGGCTGGCGTTTTGAAGTACCGCCCACCTGTATCAAAGGCATGAGCGCAGAGATTCATTTTCAGGCCCTGCCGGAGCTCTCGCTGTATGTCCACCTGCCGTGGTGCATTCGCAAGTGCCCTTACTGTGATTTCAATTCACACGAGCGCACGCAGCCGATCGCCGAGACGGCTTATATCGATGCATTGATCAATGATTTGGAGCTAAGCCTGCCACTGGTCTGGGGCCGGCCTGTGATCAGTGTGTTTATCGGCGGCGGCACCCCCAGCCTTTTTTCACCGCAGGCGATCGCGCGACTACTCTCAGAGATCCGCGCGCGGCTGCCCTTGGTGCCCGATGCTGAGATCACCCTGGAAGCCAACCCTGGCACCTTTGAGTCGGACCGCTTTTTGGGCTTTCGTGAGGCGGGCGTCAATCGGCTCTCCCTTGGGGTGCAATCATTTTCCGATGCCATGCTCGGCCAGCTTGGCCGGGTGCATAGCGCCGATCAGGCAGGCCTTGCGCTTGCTGCGGCATTGAAAATATTTGATCGGGTCAATGCCGACTTGATGTTTGGGCTGCCTGGCCAGCGTTTAAGCGACCTTGAGCAAGAGCTTGATCGGCTGCTGAGCTTTGCGCTTACCCATGTGTCGCTGTATCAGCTGACGCTGGAGCCCAATACGTTGTTTGCTGTGCGGCCGCCGCAGGGCCTGCCCGACGATGACTGCTTGGCCGAGATGCAGATGCTGGTTGCCGAGCGGCTTGCCGCGCGCGGCCTGAAGCGCTATGAAGTCTCGGCCTATGCGGCAGCGGGCCAGCAGTGTCAGCACAATCTGAATTACTGGACCTTTGGGGACTACCTGGGGATTGGGGCGGGCGCACACGGAAAAATATCGCTGGCCAATCGGATTTTCCGAACCGTTAAGGCCCGCAATCCGGAATCCTATTTGGGCGCGAAGGGCGCTGCCGCCAAGGAGTCCGAGGTCGGCGTGGATGACCTCGGATTTGAGTTCATGCTCAATGCGCTTCGGCTCATTGAGGGCGTGCCCATCGGCCGCTGGGTCCAAACGACTGGCATGGCGATTGGTGAGCATCCGTTCTTGTTGGAGCGCCTTGGAAACGCCCAGTCCAGGGGCCTGATGGTCAGGCGGCCCGACCGGTTTCAGGCCTCTGTCCGCGGCCTTGAATTGCTCAATGATCTGCAGGCCATGTTTTTGCCCTGATTCTGGGTATGCCCAGAGTTGGTGCGTTCAATTTGTTACTCCAACACGTAGCCCTATAATGGTGCGTTTCGTGCACCAAAACAGAAGTTTTTCCTAAAAAACTTTCTGTAAGTCGCCTATAAGTGATTGATTTTTCGTGATTTACCAACGGGCACGCTTTTCGCTCCTAGGATCACGAAAATGGGTCGTTTTATCGTTTTGGAACGTTTTTACATAAGGAGATGTTGATATGCCCACCCCTCAAGAAGTCATGAAGATGGTGTCCGACAACGAGGTGAAATTCGTTGATTTCCGCTTTACCGATACCCGCGGCAAAGAGCAGCACGTGAGTGTTCCGGTCAGCGCATTTGACGAAGATAAATTCGAGTCCGGCCATGCCTTTGACGGCTCATCGATTGCCGGCTGGAAGGGCATTGAGGCCTCAGACATGTTGCTCATGCCGGATGCGAATACGGCGGTGCTGGATCCCTTCCGCGAAGAGTCGACCCTGAATCTGACCTTCGATGTGGTGGAGCCTTCCGATGGAAAAGGCTATGACCGCGATCCGCGTTCGATTGCCAAGCGGGCAGAGGCCTATCTGAAATCAACCGGCGTGGGCGATACCGTTTACTTTGGCCCGGAGCCCGAGTTTTTCATTTTCGATGGCGTCACCTGGAACGTCGATATGTCGGGCTGCTCGGCCCGGATTAAATCAGAAGAAGCCAGCTGGTCGACCGGCATTGAATACGAGGGCGGCAATTTGGCCCATCGTCCTGCGGTAAAGGGCGGCTATTTTCCGGTTCCCCCGGTGGACTCCTTTCAGGACATCCGTTCCGAGATGTGCCTGATTCTTGAGCAAATGGGTGTGCCGGTTGAAGTCCATCACCACGAGGTAGCAGGCGCAGGCCAGTGTGAGATCGGAACAAAATTCACCACACTCACCCAGCGCGCCGACTGGACCCAGATCCTGAAGTATGTGGTGCACAACGTCGCGGCAAGTTATGGCAAGACCGCCACCTTTATGCCCAAGCCTGTTGTGGGCGATAACGGCTCGGGCATGCACTGCCACCAGTCGGTCTGGAAAGACGGCCAGAATCTCTTTGCGGGCAATGGCTATGCGGGCCTCTCCGAGTTCGCGCTGTATTACATCGGCGGCATCATCAAGCACGCCCGTGCGCTTAACGCCATCACCAACCCGGGCACCAACAGCTATAAGCGCCTAGTGCCGGGATTCGAGGCGCCTGTGAAGCTGGCCTACTCCTCGCGTAACCGCTCGGCCTCGATTCGGATTCCCCACGTCAGCAGCCCGAAGGCGCGCCGTATCGAAGTCCGTTTCCCGGACCCCACGGCCAACCCCTACATGGCGTTTGCCGCGATGATGATGGCAGGCCTTGACGGCGTGATGAACAAGATTCATCCCGGTGAGCCCTCGGATAAGAATCTCTATGATCTGCCCCCCGAGGAAGACAAGAAGATTCCAACGGTCTGCTCGTCGCTGGATCAGGCGCTCGAGGCACTTGATCACGACCGCGAGTTCCTGACCCGTGGCGGCGTCTTCAGTAACGACATGATCGATTCTTACATCGCGCTGAAGATGGAAGAGGTCACGCGTTTCCGCATGACCACGCACCCGGTGGAATTCGACATGTACTACTCGCTATAAAAAGGGGCTGCCGCGGACGTTGTTGCACTCCCGCCGAATGTGATCGCTCGGCCTCTTCGCAGCCTTGATCTGCTTGCCACTGCGGTGGTGATTCTGGATCAAGAGCTGCGGGTTGTTCACATCAATCAGCCCGCGGAGGTCCTGTTTGGGGCCTCCAGCAGGCTCCTTGAGGGCTCGTATCTACTTGAAGTGCTCGATGTTGCCGAGGAGGTTGAAGAAATGCTAAGTCAGGCCTCCTCTCAGATGTTTGAATCCAAACGGCTGCAATGCGATTGGCGGCTGCCAATGCGGGGCGTTGTGGAGCTGGACTCAACGGTAGCGGTGCATCTTGAGGAAGAGGGCGTGGTGCTTAGCCTGGAACTGCGCGAGATCGCTCAGCAGCGCAAGGCTGACCGCGAGGTCCATCAGGCGGATCTCACGCATGCCAACAAAGAGCTGCTGCGCAACCTGGCCCATGAGATAAAAAACCCATTGGGTGGGGTCCGCGGCGCGGCCCAATTGCTGGATCGTGAGCTGCCCAGCGATGAGCTGCGCGAATACACCCAGGTCATCATCAAAGAAGCGGATCGCCTGCAGGGCCTTGTCGATCAGATGCTCGCCCCGCACCGCCGTCTGCGGGTGATGGAGTCGGTCAATATCCACGAGGTCTGCGAGCGTGTACGCAGCCTGATGCTGGCCGAGTTTCCTTCCGGCTTAGTGATCAGGCGGGACTATGACATCAGTATTCCGGATGTGCGCGGTGATCGCGAGCAGCTGATTCAGGTGGTGTTAAATGTTGTGCGTAATGCCGCAGAAGCCCTGGCAGGCGAGGGCGAGATTGTGCTGTGCTCACGCATTGCGCGTCAGGTCACAATTGCCAAAAAGCGCTGCCGTCTGGCGTTGGATCTGCATGTCATTGATAACGGGCCCGGCATTCCCGAGGAACTCCGCGAGCGGGTGTTTTATCCGCTGGTCTCGGGCCGGCCGCAGGGCCATGGCCTTGGGCTTACGCTGGCCCAGAGCTATGTGCATCAGCATGGTGGCCTCATTGATGTCGAAAGCCGGCCCGGCCGCACTGATTTTCTGATTCGAATTCCGATTCAGTCCGCAGAGGTATCACCATGAGGCCGGTCTGGATTGTTGATGATGACCAATCCATTCGCTGGGTGCTGGAAAAGGCACTCAGCAAAGAGCAGGTGCCGTGCCGCGTATTTCCGGATGCACAGTCTGCGATGCTCGCCTTAAATAGCGACCGCCCGCAGGTACTGGTCTCCGATATTCGTATGCCAGGTGACTCCGGCCTTGATCTGCTAGAGCAAGTCAAGCAGCGCTGCCCCGAAATCCCGGTGATTGTCATGACCGCCTATTCCGATTTGGATAGCGCAGTCTCAGCGTTTCAGGGCGGCGCCTATGAATACCTGCCCAAGCCCTTCGATGTCGATGCAGCGGTGTCTTTGATTCGGCGGGCCTGCTCCGATGGTTCTGAAATTGTGGATGGGGCCGGCGGGGCAGTCATTGAGGCTGTTCCGGAGTTACTGGGCCAGGCCCCCGTTATGCAGGATGTGTTTCGTGCGATCGGCCGGCTAAGCCAGTCCAGCGCAACCGTGTTGATCACGGGTGAATCGGGAACCGGTAAAGAGTTGGTGGCCCGCGCCCTGCATCGCCACAGTCCGCGAGCAAAGATGGCCTTTGTCGCCCTGAATACCGCGGCAATTCCGCGCGATCTTTTGGAGTCCGAATTGTTTGGCCACGAGCGGGGCTCATTTACTGGCGCCCAGAGCACACGGCGGGGCCGGTTCGAGCAGGCCGAGGGCGGAACGTTATTTTTAGATGAGATCGGCGATATGCCGCTGGATCTGCAGACGCGATTGCTGCGGGTCCTCTCCGATGGCCACTATTACCGCGTTGGCGGGCATTCTCCGCTGAAAGCCGATGTGCGTGTCATCGCGGCAACCCATCAAGATCTCGAGGTCCGCGTTCGGGCAGGCCAATTCCGGGAAGATCTTTTTCATCGTTTAAATGTGATTCGTCTGCGGCTGCCGCCGCTGCGCGAGCGACGCGAGGACATACCACTGCTGGTCCGACACTTCCTGCAAAAAAGCGCCCAAGATCTCAAGGTCGAGACCAAACAACTCTCACCCCAGGCCATGTCAGCGGTGAGTCTGATGGCTCTTCCTGGCAATGTCCGTCAGCTCGAAAATCTCTGCCACTGGCTCACCGTCATGGCACCGAGTCAGGTGGTGCGTGCCGAGGATTTGCCGCAAGAGGTCCGTCAGCCTGCCGAGGGTTCAGGCCATGCGCAGGCTGAAGATGCTGCACCGTCTTTGGCGGCACGCGCAGCCCATGCTGAGCCGGCCGTAAAAGGCGAGATCAGCGTCTCGGCATGGCAAGAGCTTTTACGCCAAGAGGTTGCAAGGGCGCTGGCCGCCAATGCGCCTGCACCACAAGACGGCCGCATGCATGGCTGGGCAAAGGAATTCGAGGCCGCCGTGCTGGGTGTGGCCTTAAAGCATACCCGCGGCCGACGCATCGAGGCGGCCCAGCTGCTGGGCATCGGACGCAACACCATGACCCGCAAGATTGCTGAATTAAATTTAGAGGGTAGCGACTAGATCAGGGCAGCAATAAGGCCACGGCTGATCATCGGCGGACATCGGCCCAGACCGGCGTGTGGTCCGAAGGCTTTTCGAGTTTGCGCGGACCGGCATCAATGCCGCTGGCCGTGCATGCAGCCGCCAATTCAGAAGAAAGCAAGATCAGGTCAATCCGCAGGCCCCGGTTTCGGCGAAAGGCGGCCTCGCGATAATCCCACCAGGAATACTGCTGGGCGGGCTGCTCATGCAGACGATAAGCATCTTGTAGGCCAAGCTTGAAGAACTCTTCCAGGTGCTGACGCTCTGCGGTCGAGCAGAGAATCTTTTCGTGCCAGAGTGCTGGGTCATGGACATCCCGGTCATCCGGCGCGATATTGAAATCACCCACAAATGCAAGATGCGGGTGGGTGAGAAGCTCCTGCTTGATCCAGGCCGCGCAGGCGCTGAGCCAGCGACGCTTGTAGTCAAACTTTTCTGAGCCCACTTCCGATCCGTTCGGAATATAGCCACAGATCAGTCGCATCGACCCGCTGCCTTGGGTGAAGTGAAGATCAGCGGCGATTAAACGCGCTTGCTCATCGGGAAAGTGCGGGTTATTGATTTGTACATTTCGCGGCGGATGAAAGAGGGCTGCATCGGCCAGCAGGGCGACGCCGTTATAGGTGGGCTGGCCAGCAAACACCACGTGATATCCGGCAGCCGCAATCTCTTTTTGCGGAAATTTGTCGTCAGTGAGTTTGGTCTCTTGCAGCCCCAACATCGCCGGCCGGGCAGTATTCAGCCAATCGAGTAGATGCGGCAGTCGCACCCGTAGAGAGTTCACGTTCCAGCTGGCAATCTTCATCGCCCCAAATCTTAGGCGATCTGGCGGCGGCTGCAAGTCCCTAAGCGGCACTCAGTGGCCGAAGCCGGGTGGCGAGCGGATGGTCGGGGAAGATCTGCTGATAGACCGCGGGCATCGTGCCCTGCAAGTGCAGTATCAAGTCATCCAAAATTGCGGTCCACTTTACCGTGCTGCGAATACCGTAGACATGCTTGCGGATGCTTTTGTAAATCACAAGACCATGCAAATCAAGCAGCAGATTAATCTCCTGGGCCGTGATTTTATAGTCCCGCACATCGGGAGCGCCGTAGTGTTTGCGAAGTGCGCTGGCGAGGGGAATTAGAATCTTTTGTGTAAGCCTTGCCAATGACTTTTTACCAAATCCAGACCCCGCCAGTTCGGCATACATAAACAGCCTGACCCACTCACGGGTGAGCAACAGTTTGTTGTATTCCGTGTAAAAGCGCCGTACACGAGACTCTATTGATAACGAATCATTGCGGATGAGCGCTGGCCACTGACTGTTCCAGCGACTCTCAAAAAGCTCTTCAAAGATTCGGCAGATCAGGGCCTGCTTGGAGGGAAAGTAGCGGTACAGCTGGGGCTGGGCAATCCCCAGAAAGCGCGAGAGCTCACGGGTCTGGCCGGACAGGCCATTCTCCGAGAAAAATTGGATCGCGCCGGCAACAATCTGCTCGACCCGCGCGTTACGCTTGATGGCCGGCATGGGGCCGGTCCCTAGGCTGCCTGCAGCAGGCCGTTATGCCGCAGCAGCGGCTCAACCGCCGGTGCGCGGCCGCGAAACGCAGTAAAGGAATCCATCGCGGGCCGCGAGCCGCCGACCGAGAGAATCTCTTGCCAAAACCGCTGGCCAACCTCGGCGTAATGCTCCGACCCGGCCTCTTCAAAGGCCGCATACGCATCGGCCGATAGCACCTCGGCCCACTTATAGCTGTAATAGCCTGCGGCATAGCCGCCCGCGAAAATGTGCGAGAAGCTTTGTGCAAAACGATTAAAGTCTGGCGGTATCAGCACGGCGATTTCGCGACGAATGCTCCACAGGGCCTCTTCGATTCTCTTGCCAATCGCTGCCGGCGTATCCGCTGGCCCAGGCAGAAGCGTCGTGTGAATCTGCATATCAAATACCGAGAATTCAACCTGCCGCAGCATAAACATTCCGCTTTGGAAGTTTTTTGCAGCGATCATTTTGTCAAAGAGTGCCCGGGGAATCGCAGCGCCCGACTCGACATGGGCGGTCATGTGGGCAAGGGTCTCCCATTCCCAGCAGAAGTTCTCCATAAATTGGCTGGGCAGTTCGACCGCATCCCATTCCACGCCATTGATGCCCGAGACCTCGAGCTCCCCGACCTGGGTCAAAAGGTGATGCAATCCATGGCCAAACTCATGGAAAAGGGTAATCACATCGTCATGGGTCAGCGTCGTCGGCTTATCGCCCACGGGCGGCGAGAAATTGCAGGTCAGCAGCGCAATCGGGGTCTGCACGCCGGCATCCAAGACGCGGCGTCCGCGGGAGTCGTCCATCCATGCGCCGCCACGCTTGGTGCTGCGGGCGTAGAGATCCAAATACAAATGGCCAATGACTTTTCCGGCCCGCAGGATCTCGTGGAGTTGGACATCGGGATGCCAGACGGGCATCGGTGTAAGTCCGGCCACAGGCCGCACCGTGACATCGAAAAGGGTGCGGATGACTTTGAATAGGCCATCGAGCACCTTGGGCAGGGGGAAGTACTGGCGCACCTCCTCTTCCGAAAATGCATAGCGGCGCTGACGCAGCTGCTCACTGGCAAAGGCCACATCCCAGGCCTGCAGATCAGCAAGCTGAAGCTCTGCGGCAGCAAATGCTTTGAGTTCCTCAAGATCGCGCTGCGCGGCGGGCCGCGCCTTGGCCGCAAGGTTCATCAGAAAGTCGATGACCTGCTGCGGGCTGTCGGCCATTTTGGGTGCAAGCGAGACTTCAGCAGCATTGCGAAACCCCAGGAGCGCTGCCTGCTGCTGGCGAAGCGCGAGGATCTCACCCATGATCGGCCCGTTATCGTGCTGTGCACCTTCGCTGGCAATTTCAGAGGCCCGCACGGCCTGCTTGCGATAAATCGCTTCACGCAGGCTGCGGTCTTGCGCAAATTGAAGCACCGGGCCGACACTGGGATGCTGCAGCGTAAATACCCAGCCGGGGAGCGCGCGACGTTGGGCCTCGGCCGCGGCCGATTCGATCGAATGCTGCGGCAGTCCAGCGAGCTGCGCCTGCTCGGTGACATGAACGATGGTCGCATTGGTGCTGTCGAGCAGCTGCTCGGAGAATTTCTGAGTCAATTGGGCAAGCCGGGCCTGAAGCTCTGCGAACACTTTCTTTTTATCTTCGGGCAGCTCAGCGCCGCCGAGTCGGAATGCCCGCAGAGAATTCTGCAGGGCCCGATAACGGGCGCGGCCAATATTGTCGTCTGGCTGGGGCGACGCTTTTTTGAATTGATCTTCCAGTGCTTTGGAGGCACGGAATAAATCCGGGTGCTGTGCCAATTCGGTCCAAAACGCAGTGACTTCCGCGAGCCGGCTATTGATCGCCTCTCGCCATTCGGGCGAGTCCATAACGCCCGACATGTGATGGACCGCGCCCCAGGCGCGGCCAAGCCGCTCAGTCGCGTCGGTAAGGGGCTCGATCACTGTGGCCCATGAGATGGGGTTGGCGGGGGCGGTCACCTGGGCCAGTGTGGCCCGGGCTTGGCCAAGCAGCGCATCCACCGCGGCGGCAACCTGCGCAGGCTGAATCAAGTCATAGCGCGGCAGACCATCGCGGGCCAGCATTTCATGGAGAAGGGGATTGTTCATGATGAAGAAAGATGGAGTCGACGCTCGGCAGATTCAAGGGTGTTGATTAACAGCATTGCGATGGTCATCGGCCCAACACCGCCCGGCACCGGCGTAATTGCAGAGGCCACCTGCGACACTGCGGCAAAATCGACATCACCCACAAGCCGGCCATCGGCAAGCCGGTTAATTCCAACATCGATCACGATGGCACCCGGTTTGACCATATCTGCTGAAATCATATTCGGTCTGCCGATCGCAGAAACCAGAATATCCGCGCGCCGTGTGTGCTCTTGCAGCCGCTGGGTCTTGCTGTTGCAGACCGTGACCGTGGCACCGCGCGCCAGCAGCATCATGGCCATCGGCTTACCCACAATGTTGCTGGCGCCGCAGATCACCGCATGGGCCCCCCAGATTGGCGCCTCAATCGACTCCAGCATCTTGATCACACCGTAAGGCGTGCAGGGCTGAAACAGGGGCCGGCCCGTCATCAGCGCGCCTGCGTTGCTGACATGAAAGCCATCAACATCCTTATCGGCAGCGATCGCCTCAATGACTCGGTGTGCATCAAGCTGTTTTGGAAGTGGCAGCTGCACCAGAATTCCATCGATCTCGGGGTCGTGATTTAGGGTATCGATGATGCTGAGCAACTCGACTTCACTTAAGGTCTCGGGCTTTTCAATGAAGCGTGACGTGATTCCGGCCTCGGCGCACGCCTTGATTTTGTTGCGGACATAGACCTGGCTGGCCGGGCTGTTGCCGATGAGCACGACCGCGAGGCCGGCCGCCCGGCCCTTTGCGATGCAGGCCCTGGCCCGCTCGGCGGCCTGGAGTCGAAGCGATTTTGCGATGGCCAGGCCATCAATGAGGGTGGCAGTCATAAGTGGGTTTCGCGAGGGAGCGGCACAGCCCAGAAATTGGACTTTTCCGCATTATTCCCCTAAAATCGAGGGCTTGCTTAGATGTCACGGAACGTGCGAAGCACGGGGCTATAGCTCAGCTGGGAGAGCGCTTGCATGGCATGCAAGAGGTCAGCGGTT
>CAYFPT010000038.1:0-13548 GCA_964345065.1 uncultured Bordetella sp. | reverse complement strand
AATGATTTTTCGTTTTTCCTCCGGGTCGGCCACGCCGGATAGGGCCGTTAAAAATCGTTCACGCGCATTGACATGAATCACCTTAACGCCCATGTGCTTGGCGAATGTTTTCATCACCTGGTCCGCTTCGTTAAGCCGAAGCAGGCCATGATCGACAAAAACACAGGTGAGCTGCTCGCCAATCGCCTTATGAATCAATGCCGCTGCAACCGAGGAGTCCACGCCGCCGGAAAGCCCCAGAATGACCTGCTCTTTTCCTACCTGACTGCGAATGGCGTTGACTGCCTCCTGAACATAGTCGGGCATATTCCAATCCGCGGACGCAGCACAAATTTCTAAAACAAAGCGGCGCAGAATCTCTGCGCCCTTTTTGGTGTGGGTCACCTCGGGGTGAAACTGCACGCCATAAAAATGCCGTGTCTCATCCGCCATGCCAGCAATCGGGCAGGAGTCGGTCGAAGCCATCAGCTTAAAGCCATCTGGCAGCGCACTTACCTTATCGCCGTGGCTCATCCAGACCTCCAGTAGGCCATAGCCCTCGGCGGTCCGGTGATCCTCGATGTCGCGCAAGAGCCGGGTGTGGCCGCGCGCCCGGACCTGTGCATAGCCGAACTCCCGAAGGCGGCTGGCCTCGACCTTGCCGCCTAACTGCGTGGCCATGGTCTGCATGCCGTAGCAAATTCCCAGCACGGGTACGCCACGCGTAAATACGGCCTCTGGCGCCCTCAGTGTTCCGGCCTCGGTGACTGACAGATGGCTTCCGGACAGCACAATGCCACGCAGGCTGTCCACGCCGGAGGCGCGGCCATACTCCTGAATGAAAGCATCGCTCACATCGCTGGGGTGAATTTCGCAGAACACACCGGCCTCACGAATGCGCCGCGCAATTAACTGCGTCACCTGAGAGCCAAAATCAAGGATCAGAATTCGGGAATGCATGATGAATAAAGGCCGGCTATCGTGGGCGGACCGCAGCCGTGCGGTCAGTCGATGTGGTAATTCGGCGCCTCTTTGGTAATTTGCACATCATGGACATGGGACTCACGAATGCCCGCGCTGGTGATCTCCACAAACTGCGCTCGCTCATGAAATTCCTTAATCGAGGCGCATCCGCAGTAGCCCATGCTGGAGCGCACGCCGCCGGCCAGCTGAAACAGAATATTTTTCACGCTGCCCTTATACGGCACCCTGCCCTCGATGCCCTCGGGCACGAACTTATCGGGATTGGGGTTATCGCCTTCTTGAAAGTACCGATCGGCGGATCCCGCCGTCATGGCACCCACTGATCCCATGCCGCGATAGCTTTTATAGGAGCGGCCCTGAAACAAAATGATTTCACCGGGCGCCTCGTCGGTTCCCGCAAACATACCGCCCATCATGACGGCATCCGCGCCGGCAGCAAGGGCCTTGGCGACATCTCCTGAATACCGGATGCCGCCGTCAGCGATCAGGGCGACGCCACTGCCCTTTAGTGCCCGCGCCACATTTGCAATCGCAGTGATCTGTGGCACACCAACCCCCGCCACAACCCGCGTTGTACAAATCGAACCGGGGCCAATTCCGACCTTCACGCCATCGGCGCCGTGCTTGACCAAGGCCTTGGCGGCATCCGCTGTGGCGATATTGCCGCCGATCACTTCGATTGCGGGATAAGACTTCTTGATCCACTTCACCCGATCCAGCACGCCCTTTGAGTGGCCATGTGCGGTATCCACCACCAAAACATCAACACCGGCCTCTACAAGCCGTGCAACCCGGTCCTCGGTGCCCGGTCCGACCCCGACTGCAGCCCCAACCCGCAGTTTTCCTTGAGTGTCTCGGCAGGCAAGCGGGTGCTCAATGCCTTTAAAAATATCTTTTACCGTAATCAAACCCCGCAGCTCAAAGCTGCGGTTAACGACCAAGACGCGCTCAATACGGTGTTTGTGCATGAGCTTTTTAGCGTCCTCGATACTGGCCCCCTCGCGGACGGTGACCAGACGGTCCTTGGGCGTCATGATGTTGGCAATCGGCTGATTCAAATTGGTCTCAAAGCGGCGATCGCGATTGGTCACAATTCCCACCACCTTGCCGGCCTTCACCACGGGCAGGCCCGAGATTTTGCGCTCCGCGCTTAAGGCCATCAGCTCGCGGACGGACATATCCGGCGAAACCGTGATCGGATCCTTGACCACGCCGGCCTCGAATCGCTTGACCTTAAAGACCTCAAGGGCCTGGGCCTCGGGCGTGAGATTTTTGTGAATGATGCCGACGCCGCCTTCTTCGGCAATTGCAATCGCAAGTCTCGCCTCGGTCACCGTATCCATGGCGGCCGAGACCACGGGCAGATTCAATTCGATGCGGCGGGTAAGTTTTGTTGACAGCGAGGTATCGCGGGGCAGGACCTGCGAGAAATCCGGAACCAGCAGGACATCATCAAAGGTCAGGGCTTTTTCTAACAGGCGCATGGCCGCTCCAAAGTCCAAAGCCGGATTATACCGATCAGGCTGCGCCCCGATCTCGGCGCCTTCGTGGGGCGCCCGCATCCGCATTTTTTAGCCGGGCCAACGCCCGGCGGGCCTCTTTAGGGTCAGCACGCAGCGCGCGCCAGAGTTCAAGCCGATCTCCGTCTTGAAGCGGCTGGCGCATCGGTTTGGGCACGCCGAACACGCCGACAGCCGCGGCCTGCGACCAGGCCCGCCGGAGCGCCTCGCTCAGATCGGGGTGGGCCTTGAGCTGCAGCGGTGTCGTGCCGGCAGCAACCGTTAAGCGCTGCCGAAGCGCCCGCTCAGGCCAGGCCACACAGATCTCAATACGAATCGTGGTGGTGTCGGCACTCATCCGGCGTATTTGGCCTCTGCCCGCTGCACAAAGGCATCGACAAAGGTCGCCGTGATGTGCGAGAACACTGGGCCAATAATCTTTTCCAGCAGGCTGCTGGCAAAGTGATATTCCAGCTCGAATTCGACTCGGCACGCATCCTCGGCCAAGGCCGTAAACCGCCAGTCTCCACGCAGTGATTTGAATGGGCCGCTGAGCAGTTCCATTTCAATACTCTTTCCCGGAATATTTCGATTGCGGGTGCTAAATGACTGCTTGATGCCTTTGAAATCAATCTGCAGTTCCGCAGACAGTTCGTTGCCGTTTTGCTCTAGAATGCGCCCTCCCGCACACCAAGGCAGAAAAGCGGGGTAGTCTTCGCAGTTAACAACAAGGTCGTACATTTGCTGTGCTGAAAAGGGCACCAAAACGGTTTTTGTGACTCCAGGCATAGGCCTATTTTATGTCGATCATTCAGAACAAAAAGGCATTCCACGACTACTTCATAGAGGAGCGCTATGAGGCAGGACTGGTGCTGGAAGGCTGGGAGGTCAAGGCCATCCGTGCCGGCCGGGCCAACCTGAAGGAGTCCTACGTCATCATCCGCCAGGAAGAGATCTATCTCCTGGGCTGCCACATCTCGCCCCTGCCAACGGCCTCCAGCCATGTGCAGCCGGATCCGGTGCGGACCCGCAAGCTTTTACTGAAGGCCGAGGAAATTCGAAAGCTGATTGGCAAAGTAGAGCGGGCCGGCTACGCCTTAATCCCGATTGATCTGCACTACCAACGCGGCCGAATCAAGATCGAGATCGGGCTTGCAAAGGGCAAAAAGCAGCATGACAAACGGGCCAGTGAAAAAGACCGCGAGTGGCAGCGCGAAAAGCAGCGCCTGGTTCGCGACTCAGTCAAACGCAGCTAAGCCAGCACCGGCCCGCTGTCCGCCGATGCCGTCGGGGCCCCTGGGCCTATTTCGCAAGCGACTGCCAGGTGTCCACGACGGTATCGGGATTTAACGACATCGATTGAATTCCAATGTCCATGAGCCACTTGGCCAAGTCGGGATGGTCCGAGGGCCCCTGGCCGCAGATGCCGACATATTTTCCAGCCCGATTGCAGGCATCAATTGCCATTTTCAGCATCGCACGTACCGCAGGATCACGCTCATCAAAGGCGCTGGCCACCAAGCCAGAGTCGCGATCTAAACCCAGGGTAAGCTGGGTGAGGTCATTTGAGCCAATGGAAAAGCCATCAAAGTGACGTAAAAAATCATCAGCAAGCAATGCATTCGAGGGCAGCTCACACATCATGATGAGCCGCAGTCCGCCGTTGCCCTTTGCGTCAGCGCCACTGCCACGTTTTAGGCCATATTTCGCAAGAAGTAATTCAACGCCCTCGGCCTCTTTCACAGTACGCACAAAGGGCACCATGAGCTCGACATTGGTGAGCCCCATCTGCTCACGCACCCGGTGTAAGGCGATACATTCCATCTCAAAGCAGTCTTCAAAATCTTTCGCGAGATAGCGGGACGCCCCGCGAAAGCCCAGCATGGGGTTTTCTTCCTCGGGCTCGTAACGCGAACCGCCAATCAGCTTTCGGTATTCGTTGGACTTAAAGTCCGACAGCCGCACGATCACGGGCTTTGGCCAGAAGGCGGCGGCAATGGTGGCGACGCCCTCGGCAAGCTTATCGATAAAAAAATCCCGCGGTGACGCATGGCCGCGCGATACTTTTTCAACTGCATTTTTAAGCTCGCTATCCACCTTGGGATAGTCCAGGATTGCCTTTGGATGAACGCCAATATTGTTATTAATAATGAATTCAAGCCTGGCCAGGCCCACCCCTTCGTTGGGCGTTGACTGAAACTCAAAGGCCAGCTGCGGATTTCCGACATTCATCATGATCTTGACAGGCAGCTTGGGCATCGTGCCGATATGCACCGTGGAGACCTCGGTCTCAAGCTTCCCTTCATAGATGCTGCCGGTATCGCCTTCTGCGCAAGAGACCGTCACCGTCTGGCCATCTCGGACATGATCGGTCGCATCGCCGCAGCCCACCACTGCCGGAATGCCCAGTTCTCGCGCAATGATGGCGGCATGGCAGGTCCTGCCACCACGGTTGGTCACAATCGCTGCCGCCCGCTTCATCACCGGCTCCCAATTGGGATCCGTCATATCGGTCACCAGCACATCACCCGGCTGAACACGCTCCATTTGGCTTGCGTCTTCAATGACGCGGACCGTGCCGGCGCCAATCTTCTGGCCAATCGCCCGGCCCTGGACCAACACCCGGCCGGTGGCCTTGAGCGTGAAGCGCTGCTGGGCCTCGCCGGCCTTTTGCTGGGACTTCACGGTTTCGGGCCGGGCCTGCAAAATGTAAAGCCGCCCATCCTGGCCATCCAGGCCCCACTCAATATCCATTGGCCGCTGATAATGCGATTCGATAATGAGTGCATAACGCGCCAACTCAACCGTCTGCTCGTGGCTGAGGGAATATCGATGGCGCTGCGCATCGGCTACATCGACCGTGACCACCGCCTTGCCGTTTTCTTTGCGTTGGGCATCGCTGGCAAAGACCATCTTAATAAGCTTGCTGCCGAGCTGCCGACGAATGACGGGAAGCTTTCCGGCCCTGAGCATCGGCTTATGAACATAGAACTCATCCGGATTGACCGCACCCTGCACAACGGTCTCGCCCAGGCCGTAGGAGCTGGTGATAAACACCACATCATTAAAGCCTGACTCAGTATCCATGGTGAACATCACGCCGGCCGCACCGAGATCCGATCGGACCATCTGCTGTATACCGGCGGAGAGGGCAACATCCGCATGGGCGAATCCCTTATGAACCCGATAACTAATCGCCCTGTCGTTATACAGAGAGGCGAAAACGTGGCGAATTTTGTCCAGCACATCCTCGATTCCGAGCACGTTTAAAAAAGTCTCCTGCTGGCCGGCAAATGAAGCATCGGGCAGATCTTCGGCGGTTGCAGATGAACGCACCGCCACCGACAGATTGGGGCTGCCCTGTAAGAGGGCCTGATAGTGGGTCCGGATTTCGGACTCTAAGTCTGACGGCAGGGGCGTCTCAATCACCCAACGACGAATCTCCGCCCCACAGGCGGCCAAGGCCCGGACATCATCGACATTTAAACTTGAAAGCCGATCATTGATCCGCTGTCGCAGTCCGCCGTGGTCAAGAAATGCACGAAAGGCCGCTGCGGTTGTGGCAAAGCCGCCCGGCACCCGGACCCCGGCTGCCGCAAGCTGCGAGATCATTTCACCCAGCGATGAGTTTTTGCCCCCCACCGTATCGACGTCTGCCATGCGCAGTTCCTGAAAGGGCACCACCCATCGGTGGGCAAGGCGTTGATCAGATGTTGGGCTGGAGGATCCCGGTTTGTTCATTCAGTGCACCTTGACGATAATGAGGCGGTTTGGTTTTCACGGATTTTACCGAATCGAGACGATGGCCTCCGAACCGCTGCCCGCCCCTACTGCAGCCGTCAAGCCCGCGGGCAGGACGGTCTTTTTTATATCAGATGGCACAGGAATTACTGCCGAAACATTTGGCTCCTCGATTCTTGCGCAATTTGACAGCCTGCGTTTTCGGCTGCGCAGAATTCCCTTTATCGATTCGGTTGAAAAAGCCATTGAGGCGGTCCGGGTCATTGAGCAGCAGGCCCAGGAAGACGGCCGGCGGCCCATCGTATTCTCGACCCTGGTCAATACCGAGATTCTGGCGCGCATTCAACAGGTGCGCGCCCTGCATTTGGATATGTTCAAGACCTTTGTCGAGCCGCTTGAGCGTGAGCTCGAAGTCAAATCAAGCCACACCATTGGCCGCTTTCATCACGCCAACGATACTGAGGCCTATAAAAATCGCATTGAAGCCATCAACTTTTCGCTGGCCCACGATGATGGCCAGTCGGTGCGAAATCTCGAAGAGGCCGATGCTATTCTGATCGGTGTCTCCCGTAGCGGTAAGACACCCACCAGCCTTTACTTAGCGATGCAGCATGGGCTGAAGGTCGCCAACTGTCCGCTGATTCCCGAGGACTTTGAGCGCGACGCCCTGCCCTCCACCATCGTTCCTTATAAGCCCAAGCTTTTTGGTCTGACCATCGATCCCGACCGGCTGTCGCAGATTCGCAATGAGCGGCGTCCAGGCTCGAAATATGCCGCACTCGAGAACTGCCGCATGGAGGTTACCAGTGCCGAGGCCTTGATGAGAAGAGAATCCATTACCTGGCTCTCGACCACAACCAAATCCATCGAAGAAATCGCAACAACGATTCTCACGAGCCTCAATCTAGGCCGCTAAACAATTCAAGTGGCGTTCGCTAGAGTCCTGCGGCCACTTTCTGGCGGCGCGATTCAAACAAACAGATCGAAGCGGCGGCGGCGACATTCAGTGATTCGACATCTGCATGCTGCGGGATTTGAATCGCACGGGCCTGCCGCGAAAGCGCAGCCGAGACCCCTGAGCCTTCCTGGCCAAAAATCCAAGCTACGGGTTTTAGAAGTGAAACCGAGGCCGTAAAAAGCGACTCAGATTCTGCACTAAGCCGAGTTGCCAAAAGCGGCAGGCCAGCACTGTGGGCAGCGGTAAGCACCGCTTCGTTACTCAGTTCGTCTTGAATCTGTAAGCTGAAGTGGGCGCCCATCGCAGACCGCAAGACCTTGGGTGACCAGGGATCTGCGGTTCCCGAAAGGCACCATACCGCCTGAACGCCCGCGGCTGCAGAAGAACGCAAAATGTTGCCCATATTTCCCGGATCTTGAATGCGATCCAGAATCACAATGTCGCCGCCTTTTTTTAGCGAAGGCGCGCTGACTCTTGGGATCAATAGGCCCCAGCCGGCTGGGCTTTCGACCTGGGCAATTTCTTTATACAGAGCCGGTGATAGGCACCAGACCTCCTGACAACGCCGACGCAGGCCTTGATCAATTTGGTTAAGCGCCATTGATGCCTGCACCACCAGGACCGGAGCCCGCGCGCAGTTCGAATTTATAAATGCGGCACAGAGTCGATCACCCTCAAGCCAGGCCGCCTGATGCGTGCGTCGCGCGCGTGCGGAACTGATGATGGCTTTGAGCAGCTTAAAGCCTGGGTTTTGCCGCGATGTGATTTCTTTAGTCTGCGACTCAGGCGTTGGCATATCAGGTCAATCCGAGTGAGAGCTGCTTAATGGGGGCGAAACTTTTACGATGGGCCGCACAGGGGCCGTGCAGGGCCAGGGCCTGCAGATGGGCCTTGGTGCCATAGCCGGCATGGCGGGCAAAGCCGTAGTCCGGATACTGCGTATCCAGTCGGCACATCTCTCGGTCACGGGCGGTCTTGGCAAGAATTGAGGCCGCCGAGATGCAGGCCACCGTCTGATCACCCTTCACGATCGTCTGGGTTGCATA
Organism: uncultured Bordetella sp.; assembly: GCA_964345065.1. Taxonomy (GTDB): domain Bacteria; phylum Pseudomonadota; class Gammaproteobacteria; order Burkholderiales; family Burkholderiaceae_A; genus Lacustribacter. Next base: position 5,341 of record CAYFPT010000038.1, on the reverse strand, counting down.
AGGCCAATGCCACGGGCCCGAGTAATCCGCTGGCGATCGGTTGCCGTCCACCAGCACCAGGGGCGAACCCTTGCCATTTACCGCTGGCGCGTGTGCACCGATCGACTGCGGTTTGTCGAGCCGAATCAAACACTCCTGCATGGCACGGGCCATGGCCAGAAATGTTGCCCGCAATATGTTGAGTTCATCGATCTCGGCAACACTGGCCCAGCCGACTCCCCAGGCCTGACTCTTTGCCTGAATCTCTTCCGCAAGGGCCTGCCTGCGTTTTGCCGAGAGCAGTTTTGAATCCGCAAGGCCAGCAATGCCCGCCTCACCCAAAATCACGGCAGCAGCACAGACCGGGCCCGCCAGCGGGCCGCGGCCCGCCTCGTCAACGCCGGCCTGCACCCGCAAGCTCCGAATCAAGAATGTCTGCAATGCGTTGCGCAGCGCCAAGACGCAGGTCTTGATGAAGGCCGGAAAATTGTTCTTGTACACGCGAGATCGAGGCAGCATCATCCAGCCAGCGCCGCACGGCTGCGGCAAGCGCAGGTGCCTGCGCCTCATGCTGGATCAGCTCAGGCACCGTCCGGCTGCCTAAAAGAATATTCGGCAGTCCGATATCCTGGATCAATGCCCGACGACGCATCATCCAGTACGTCAGTGCCGGTACCCGATAGGCGATCACCATGGGCCGCTTAAAAAGGGCTGCCTCGAGAGTCGCCGTGCCGCTTGCGACAAGGGCGACATCACAGGCGGCGAGCGCCTGATGCGAGATGGGATCAAGGCCCTGCTGCGGCAAGAGCCGCACTCCCTGCTGCTCGGCACGACGAAATTCCGGATGCCGCTGAATCTGCTGAGCGATTGATGCCGAGGCCGCAGGAATAACAACCTCACAATCATGGGCCAAGGCCGCAGCGGCCCGAAAAAATTCAGGGCCATTGTGTTTGAGCTCGCCCATTCGCGAGCCCGGCAATACCGCAACCACCGCACGATGGCCAGAAATCGATAAAGCCTGACGGGCAGCCTGCGCATCCGGCTTAAGGGGAATCATGTCTGCAATCGGATGGCCCACATAGCTTGCCTGCACACCGGTGCCTGCATAGACCTGGGTCTCGAATGGAAAAATGCACAGCATATGATCAACCGCCCGCTTGATTTTGATAATCCGCTCGGGCCGCCAGGCCCAAATCGAGGGGCTGATCAAATGCACGGTGCGACAACCCTGCTGCCGGATACGGGCTTCAACCCCGAGGTTGAAGTCTGGCGCATCGACCCCCAGATAGACCCGCGGGGCCCACTTCGTGGCGTATTGTAAAAGCCAGTATCGAACAGCAAGAATATGAACGAGTTTTGAGACCGCCTCGGCGTAGCCACGCACAGCCAGGTCATCGCTACGAAACCAGCACTCCATGCCGAGTGCAGCAAGGCGATCGCCCCCGATACCCCCAAGCTCGAGTTGCGGCATCTTCGCGCAAAGCTTACGCAACGCCTCTGCTGCGATCAGGTCGCCCGAAGCCTCGCCGGTAACAGTGACTAATCTCATAAAACAATCTTAAAAAGACAGCGAGATGCCGGGCGCCCTAACGCACAATGCCGCGGCCCGAGGCGGCAAGAAAATCAGCCAGGGGGCCAAGCACAGCCCGATCCTGCGCATCTGCAGCGCCGATCGCATTGGCATCCTGTAATGCGGTGAGGCTCTCCGCGAGCGTGAGGCCCGATTTGTAGACCAGCTTATACGCCCGCCGCAGCAGTGCGATCTGTGACGCCGACCATCCGCGACGCTTTAGGCCCTCGGCATTGACGCCATGGGCGGCTGCTGGATTTCCTGTTGCAATGACATAAGGCGGCAGATCCTGTAGCAGTGTCGTGCCTGCCCCGGTCATCGCATGGGCGCCAATTCTGACAAATTGATGGACCCCTGTAAGGCCGCCCAATATCGCCCAGTCACCGACCACGACATGGCCGGCCAGCTGCGTGGCATTGGCCATAATGGTGTGAGAGCCGATCTGGCAATCATGGGCAATATGGACATAGGCCATGATCCAGTTGTCGTTGCCAATTCGCGTTACGCCGCCATCTTGCACCGTGCCGGTATTGACTGTGCAGCACTCACGAAACGTATTGCCGTCACCGATCTCGAGTGTGGTTGGCTCGCCCTGATATTTTTTATCCTGCGGCGGCCCGCCAATCACACAATGCGAATGAATCGTATTGGCCCTGCCCAGTCGCGTGCGGCCGGTGACTTGGGCAAATGCATGCACGACGCAGCCCGGGCCCATCTGCACATTGGGCCCGATCACCGCGAATGGGCCGACTTCGACGCTGGGCTCAATCTCTGCCTTCGGATCAATCAGGGCGCTGGGATGAATCATGGCTTTGGAAGGCTTAGGCCTTCGACGGCAGGTCACGCAAGGCGCACATCAGATCAGCCTCGGCGGCGAGTTCATCGCCAACCATCGCGGTCCCTTTGTATTTCCAGAGCAGGCGCGACTGACGCTCGATGCTGACATGTAGCGTCAGAATGTCACCCGGCACGACGGGCCGCTTAAATCTGCAGTTGTCAATTCCAACAAAAAAATAAACTGAATCTTTGCTTGAGGTTGTGCCCATCGTCTTAAATGACAGGATGCCCGCAGCCTGGGCCAACGCCTCGACAATCAGTACGCCTGGCATCACTGGAAAGTGAGGAAAATGCCCGTTGAAGAATTCTTCGTTAATCGAAACATTTTTCTGGGCAACGATGCGCTCGCCGGGCACCAGCTCATTCACCTTGTCGACCAACAAAAAAGGATAGCGATGCGGTAACGTATCCAGAATCTCTCGAATCTCCATAGCCCTAACCCTCTTTCTTGCCGTGCTGCGGCTGATCCCGCAGCCCCTGTTGAAGTTGCCGACGCAGCTCGGGCAGCCGACGCACCACAGCCGCGCTTTTCTCCCAGTCTGCCTGATGCTGCAAAGGATACACGCCGACATACTTACCAGGCTCGGTGATGCTCGACATCACAAGGCTCATGGGGCCGATGGTGGTGGCTTCTGCAATTTCAAGATGGCCCAGAATCCCCGCGGCACCGCCAATCTGGCAATAGGCACCAATACGTGCGCTTCCCGCGATTCCCACGCAGCCTGCGATGGCCGTATGTCGGCCGATAAAAACATTGTGGGCAATCTGAATTTGGTTATCGAGCTTAACGCCATCTTCAATCACAGTGGCATCCAGTGTGCCGCGATCGATGGCCGTATTGGCGCCGATTTCAACATCATCACCAATTGCCACACCGCCCAACTGGGGAATTTTTAGCCACGAGCGGTCGGGCTGAAGCGCAAAGCCGAATCCATCACTGCCGATCACGGCCCCGCTTTGAATGACTGCGCGGCTGCCGATCCGGCAGCCGGGGCCAATTGTTACGCGGGCATGCAAATGCGAGCCTGCCCCGATCTGAGATCCTTCGCCCACGATGCAGCCGGCGTCGATATCCGTATCATCGCCAATCCTCACGTCTGCCGCGAGCACGACGCCAGGACCGACCCTTACCCGCTGGCCGAGCACGGCCGATGCATCCACCACCGCTGACGCATGTATCACGGTTTTGGGGACCGCCGCGACACGATCCCGCTGGATCAGCAGTCCTGCGGCCTTAGCAAAAAATAAATAAGGATCTTCAGCCTGAATAAAAGTGCAGGACAGCCCCAGTGACCGCAGAGCTGCGGCATCGGTCACCACCACAACAGACGCCTTTGTGGCCCTGAGCTGATCACGATGGCGTGCATGCGAGAGAAAACTGGCCTCGCCGGGCCGGGCACTTGTCAGGCTTGCAAACCGCGTAATGCGCGCCTGCGGATCACCGACAACAACCGCAGCGAAGCGTTCGGCAAGCTCGCCTGCGGAGATGGAGTCTTGTTGACCGGCGTGCATAGGCGGCCAGTGAGGGCCTAGCGCGCGGGGGCGTTCAGCGCCCGAATCACCTTATCGGTAATGTCGATTCGCGTTGAGGCGTAAACCGCCTCTTGAAAGATGATGTCAAATTTTTCAGCCTCAGCGATCTGACGCACAGCACGATTGGCCCGCTCTACGACAGCCGCGAGTTCCTCGTTGCGCCGCTGATTGAGGTCTTCGCGAAATTCCCGCTGCCGGCGCTGAACATCGCGCTCGAGCTCGGCAGCCTCCCGCTGCCGTTTCACCCGCTCAGACTCAGGCATCACGGTGGCATCCCGCTCGAGCTTAGTCGACATTTCTTTCAGCTTATTGGCGGCCTCCTGAATCTGTTTTTCCCGCTTGGCAAACTCCTGCTCGAGCTTTTGCTGGGAGGCCTTTGCAGGTGCTGAATCACGAAGAATCCGCTCAGTGTTGACAAAGCCGACCTTAAGCTCTTGGGCCTGCGCCCCGGAGTATCCAACGAGTACGAGCATCGAGATGCCCGCTCCGATCAGGGCTGAACAGGCGGTGCGATCATGGCGACAGAGGGGCAGACTTGGCATCACGAATGGGGGCTGAGGAAAGATTGAAAATTATCGCATGGCTTCGCTGCTTAAAACCCAGTCCCGATATTGAATTGGACACGTTGGGTTCGATCGAAGGTTTCTTTCTTGACTGCATTGCCCACACTAAGCTTCAGCGGCCCAACCGGTGACAACCAGGATAGTCCGAACCCGAGTGCAGCCCTCAAATCACCAACTTCAGGTCGGTCCGCTTGGGTCCAAACGCTTCCGATATCCAAGAAAGTAAAGAGTCTCACCGTGCGATCCTGTGCCATACCCGGAAGGGGAAAAAGAAGCTCATTGTTCAGAATTAAACGCGTATTTCCGCCCAGTGATCGGCCGTCGATCAGTGGGCCAATGCCGCCCGCCTGAAAACCTCGGACCGAGCCGATACCCCCCGCATAAAAGTTTTTAAAGCTCGGAAAACGCTTCCCGTTTAAGCCCTCCCCGATGCCAACTTCGGCGTTTACTGCGTAGGTGAACGTCCGAGTAATCGGTAGAAAAGACTGGTAACCGAGCGTTGCGCGGAGATATTCAACTTCACCGAATGGGGTTGCGTAATCCAGATTGACGAATTGTCGCTGGCCCTGGGTGGGTGCAAGAGCGCTGTTTCGTGAATCACGGGACCATCCAAAAGTTAGTAAATAGGCGGTTGGATTTGGACCAAAACTCTCAATATCTCTCTCAATCGTCGATGGCGCGGGGCCATTTAGCTCATATCGATTTTGCTCTACCGCTGTGCCAAGAAAGATACGATCAAGCTCAGTATACGGAATACCAAACCTCGCCCCCAAACCCTGGGAAGTTATCGAGTAGTTATTGCCCGAAAATAACACGCTTGGGTAGAATCGTCGCGTGTAGACATCGATTGATCGACTAA
>CAYFPT010000037.1:0-13978 GCA_964345065.1 uncultured Bordetella sp. | reverse complement strand
CGGCCGGATCATCGAGCGGGGTCGGCATGCGGAACTAATATCGCGCGGCGGCCGGTATGCCGAGCTCTGGGAGCTGCAGGCCAAAGAGGCTGCGGAAAACCTTTCCCCGCCGCTGAATAAGTAGTTTCCCCGGGAGCGGCCCTTCGCCAAGGCCTGGCGGAGACAGTATGCTTGCCGGTCGGGTCTGTCTTTGTTTTCGCTAAAGGAAAAGCTCAAATGAAAAAACAGCTGTTGTCGTTCATGCTGGGGGTCGCCTCAATCGGCCTGGCCGCCACGGCCCAGGCCGATACCCTGGGCAAGATTAAATCCAGTGGTGCGATCACCATGGGGGTTCGGGAATCGTCGGGCGCCTTGTCGTATACGCTGGGCGATGGAAAATTTGCAGGATTTCATGTCGAGGTCTGTGAGCGGGTGCTGGCCGATGTGCAAAAACAGCTGGGCCTGGCAAAGCTGGCAGTTCGTTATCAGCCGGTGACTTCTCAGAATCGTATCCCGCTGGTCCAAAACGGAACCGTTGATATCGAGTGCGGCTCGACTACCAATAACGCGGCCCGACAGAAAGACGTTGCTTTTGCCGTTACGACCTATGTCGAAGAAGTGCGGATTGCAGCCAAAGCAAATTCCGGCATTACATCGATTAATCAGCTCAACGGCCGCAAGGTTGCGACCACCACGGGAACCACCTCGGTTCAGCACCTGCGCAAACATGAGCGGGCGACGGGCGTCAATTTTGAAGAAGTCTTTGGTAAGGATCATTCGGACAGCTTTCTACTTCTCGAGTCCGGCCGGGCCGATGCCTTCGTCATGGACGGATCAATTCTTGCCGGCAACATTGCCAACGCAAAGAATCCGGCTGATTTTCGTATCGTCGGCGAGGTGCTGTCGGTTGAGCCGATCGCCATCATGATGCGCAGGGATGACCCTGCCTTCAAAAAGGCCGTCGATGACAGCATCATCCGCATGATGCGTGATGGCTCACTGGCCAAGCTCTGGAACAAATGGTTTGAATCCCCCATTCCGCCACGCAATGTAAAAGTGGGCCTGTCGCTTTCAGAGAGCACCAAGGCGGCCTGGGCAAATCCCAACGATCGGCCAATGGAAGATTACGCCAAGAAGTAACCCATCTTGTTTTCGATCGGGCCCCCTGCGCGAGACCCTCCGCGTAGGGGGTTTTTATTTTCATGACTTGGGATTGGCAGGTTTTTCTTCAGGACACCGGGGGCGGTCAGACCTACCTCGACTGGATGCTTTCGGCCTGGGGCTGGACGCTGGCGGTTGCCGTTCTCGCGCTTTTGATCGCGCTGGTCTTTGGGGCATTGGTGGGCACGATTCGAACACTGCCCACCCATCGGCTTTCCTTTCGGCTCGCAATCGGAGTCGGACATGCCTGGGTTGAAATCTTTCGCAATGTTCCGCTTTTGGTTCAGATTTTCATCTGGTACCACGTGATTCCGGCGCTGATTCCAGCGCTCAAGGGCCTGCCGGGGTTCGTGCTGGTTGTGGCCGCGCTGGGCTTATTTACTTCAGCACGCATTGCTGAGCAGGTCCGAGCCGGTATTCAGTCCCTGCCGCGCGGCCAGCGTTATGCCGCCATGGCGCTTGGCATGACCACCACCCAGTCGTATCGGCTGGTGATTTTGCCGATGGCGTTTCGCATCATCATTCCGCCGCTGACGTCTGAGTCGATGAACATCATTAAAAACTCTTCAGTTGCCTTTGCGGTTTCAGTGGCGGAACTCACCCTCTTTGCGCTGCAGGCCCAGGAGGAGACCTCGCGGGGTATTGAGGTGTATCTCGCTGTGACGTCGTTGTATATGGTCTCAGCATTTACTGTGAATCGCCTGATGGCCTTTATTGAGCGCCAGGTGCGTGTGCCGGGATTGATTGCAGCGGGCCAGGCAGGAGGCCACTGAGATGAATCTCGATTTGAGTTTTTATTCTTGGGAGGTCATCAGCCGTTACATCGTGCAGGGATTCGGATTCAGCATTCAGCTGACCGTGGTCGCCACGCTCGGCGGATTGTTTTTCGGCACGCTGCTGGCCTTGATGCGACTGTCGTCACTGCGTTGGCTGCAGTTACCGGCTGCGATCTATGTCAATGTGATGCGATCCATTCCTTTGGTGATGGTCATCCTTTGGTTTTTCCTGCTGATTCCTTTCATGATTGGCCGGCCGATTGGCGCGGAGCTCTCCTCCACCATCACATTCATTGCGTTTGAGGCCGCTTATTTCTCTGAAATCATGAGGGCTGGAATTCAATCGATACCCCGGGGCCAGGTCCACGCTGGCCAGGCGCTGGGCATGACCTATGGCCAAAACATGCGACTGATTGTGCTGCCCCAGGCGTTTCGAAATATGCTGCCGGTCGTCTTGACCCAGACGATCATTCTTTTCCAGGATACTTCCCTGGTCTATGCGATTGGTGCTTATGACTTACTGAAGGGCTTTGAGCTGGCCGGTAAAAATTATGGCCGTCCGATTGAGGCGTATCTTCTTGCGGCTGCAGTTTATTTTGTTATTTGTTTTGGGCTGTCGCTGGTTGTGAAGCGACTGCAGGAAAAAATCGCCATTATTCGTTAGGGTCGAGGTGCCGCTATGGCCATGATTGAATTTAAAAACATTAGCAAGTGGTATGGCAGCTTTCAGGTGCTGACCGACTGCTCGACCCAGCTGCAAAAAGGTGAGGTCGTGGTCGTCTGCGGGCCTTCGGGCTCGGGCAAGTCGACGCTGATTAAATGTGCCAACGGCCTAGAGCCCTTCCAGAAAGGCGAGCTGCTGGTCAATGGCGTCTCCGTGGGGGACCCCCGGACGGATCTGCCCAAGCTGCGTTCGCAGATTGGCATGGTGTTTCAGCATTTTGAGCTTTTTCCGCATCTGTCGGTAATGGAAAATTTGACGCTGGGCCAGATTCGGGTCTTGGGCCGCAGCCAGGATCAGGCCGATGCAAAAGCCAAGGCGCTGCTGGATCGTGTGGACCTGTCGATCCATGCACAGAAATTTCCCGGCCAGCTCTCGGGCGGCCAGCAGCAGCGGGTGGCCATCGCGCGGGCACTGGCGATGGATCCGATCGCTATGCTCTTCGATGAGCCGACCTCAGCCCTGGATCCCGAAATGGTCAATGAGGTGCTGGATGTCATGGTGGCGCTTGCCAAAGAGGGCATGACCATGATGGTCGTGACCCATGAGATGGGCTTTGCCCGCAAAGTCTCGGACCGGGTCGTCTTCATGGATGCAGGCTGCATCGTCGAAGATTGCTCCAAAGAGGAGTTCTTTGGGGCGCCGCGAAGCCCGCGGGCCCAGGAGTTTCTCTCTAAGATTCTGAGCCACTGATCGGCGATAATCGCTGGATGTCTTCCTTTTCAATCGCCGTCATTGCGGGCGACGGCATCGGCACCGAGGTCATGCCGCAGGGGGTGCGCGTGCTGGAAGCGGCTGCGCGTCGGCTGGGCCTGAACCTGCGGCTGGACCATTTTGAATTCGCCTCCTGCGCCTACTATCAAAAGCACGGCGAGATGATGCCGGCCAACTGGAAAGAAATCGTCGGTGGCCATGATGCGATTTTTTTCGGCGCTGTGGGCTGGCCGGCCACGGTGCCCGATCATGTGTCACTCTGGGGCTCGTTGCTGAAGTTTCGCAGAGACTTTGATCAGTATGTCAATCTGAGGCCGGTGCGGCTGATGCCCGGCGTGCCCTGCCCACTGGCGGGCCGTAAGCCGGGAGATATTGATTTTTTTGTCGTACGCGAAAATACCGAAGGCGAGTACTCATCCGTTGGCGGCATCATGTTTCCGGATACGGAACGCGAAATCGCTGTTCAAGAGACCATCATGAGCCGCACTGGCACGGATCGAATTCTGCGATTCGCTTTTGAACTCGCCAAGCGGCGGCCCAAACGTCATCTGACCTCTGCGACAAAATCGAATGGCATCGCAATCACCATGCCCTGGTGGGACGGCCGGGTTGTCGAGATGTCAAAGGCTTTTCCAGAGGTGCGGATCGACAAATATCACATCGATATTCTTACGGCGAATTTCGTGCTGCATCCCGACTGGTTTGATGTGGTCGTCGCCAGCAACTTATTTGGCGATATTCTTTCTGATCTCGGACCGGCCTGCGCGGGGACAATTGGAATCGCCCCTTCGGCCAATCTGAATCCCGATCGTCGATTTCCGTCATTATTTGAGCCGGTGCATGGATCCGCGCCCGATATCGCAGGAAAGGGCATTGCGAATCCGATCGGCCAGATCTGGTCAGCGGCACTGATGTTGGAGTTTCTCGGCTTTTCTCAGGGCCACGATCTCATTCTCAATGCGATTGAGCAGGTCCTTGCGGCCGGACCGAAGACTCGGGATCTTGGTGGATCAGCAGGCACCGAAGCGGTCGGCCGGGCGATCGCTGATGCCGTTGCTGCGAATGATCTGCCGCCGATGCGGCCCTCTCTTATTGCCTAAGCCTGTCGCGTCCCGTGAATTCTGCTGAACTTAAATCCCTACTGCAAAAGAGTTTTGATGCGGCGGTTGCGGCGGCTGATCCCAGAAAAATTGTCGCGGCCCATCTTCCGAGGCCGCCCGCGAAGGGCCGCACCTTGGTGGTGGGGGCGGGCAAGGCGGCAGCCAGCATGGCCGCTGCAGTGGAATCCGTTTGGCCGGCCGATGCGGCGCTCACCGGAATCGTAATTACGCGCTACGCGCATGGCTTGCCCCTGCAGCGCATTCGCTGTGTCGAGGCCGGCCATCCCGTGCCGGATCAGTCCGGCGAGCAGGCCGCGCAGGAGATTCTTGATGCGGTGTTGGGCCTTGGCCCGCAGGATCAGCTGATCGTTCTGGTATCCGGCGGCGGATCGAGTCTGCTGTCGTTGCCGGCTGAGACCATCCGCATGGCGGACCTGAAGTCTCTGACCCAGGCGCTATTAAAGTCCGGGGCCCCGATTACTGAGATGAATACGGTGCGCAAGCATTTGTCTCGCATCCAAGGGGGGCGACTGGCACTTGCCTCAAAGGCGCCCGTCTCGGCCTTGGTGATCTCTGATGTGGTGGGCGACGATCCCTCGGCCATTGCCTCCGGCCCTTGCACGGCGGATCCCACGACCTTTCAAGATGCAGCTGATGTGCTCAAGCGTTGGTCAGTCACACCGCCTGCCTCAATCGCTGCCCATCTCAGCGCCGGACTCTCGGGCGCAATTCCCGAGACCCCGAAGCCGGGCGATCCCCGGCTGCAGCATGCGCAGACCACCGTGATTGCGACAGCACGCGAAAGTCTTCAGGCCGCATCCGAAGTTTTTTCTGGCGCCGGATTTCAAATCATCATGCTCGGTGATGCGGTCACCGGAGAGGCGCGGGATGTGGCCCAGGTCATGGCCTCCTGGGCCCGCGAGATTGCGCTCTTTAGCCCGCCGCGCCCGCGAACCCCGGTTGTCCTGATTTCGGGCGGTGAGTGCACGGTAACCGTTCGTGGAAATGGCCGAGGGGGCAGGTGTGTTGAGTTTCTTCTGGCGTTTGCACATGCCTGTGATGAATTGGGGATCGCAGGCCGGGTCGCAGGTGTTGCAGCCGATACCGATGGGATTGATGGCGTGAGCCCGCACGCCGGGGGGATCCTACTGCCCGATACGATTCAGCGGGCACGGGATCAACGGCTTGGCCTGCGTCCGCTTTTAGATAACAACGACGGCCTTGGCCTGTTTGAGCCCCTTGGAGATGTCATCACCACCGGCGCAACACTGACCAATGTCAATGATTATCGGGCCCTTGTCGTGATGCCATGACGCCGCAGCAAGTCATCATGACACAGCCCGATGACTGGCATCTGCATCTGCGGGATGGTGAGATGCTCAGCGCGGTGCTGCCCTATACGGCCCGCCAGTTTGCGCGGGCCATTGTGATGCCGAATCTGAGGCCACCCGTCACCACCGTACAGCAGGCGACAGAATATGCGCAACGTATTCGTGCCGCCCTTGCGCAAGGCATCACTGAACAAAAGACCGCGTTTGATCCCCTGATGACCTTATATCTCACCGACCATACATCGGCCGATGAGATCAAGCGCGCTCGTGACAGCGGAATCGTGCAGGCCGTGAAACTCTATCCGGCGGGCGCCACCACCCATTCGGATAGTGGTGTGACTGACCTGAATCATTGCACCAAGGCCCTGGAAGCAATGCAGAAAAATGCAATGGTGTTATGCATTCACGGCGAGGTGACCCACCATGATGTTGATGTGTTTGATCGGGAGGCCGTCTTTATTGACCGGGTATTGATTCCCCTGCGCCAACGTTTTCCTGAGCTCAGGATTGTCGTTGAGCACATTACCACCCGCCAGGCCGCCGAATATGTGCAGTCCGCATCCGGGCCAATTGCTGCAACCATCACGCCGCAGCATCTGCTGTATAACCGCAACGCGCTTTTTCAGGGCGGGATTCGGCCTCACTACTACTGCCTGCCAGTGCTCAAGCGCGAAGTCCATCGGCAGGCATTGCTGGCCGCAGCGGCCAGCGGCAGTCCGAAGTTTTTTCTCGGCACAGACAGTGCTCCCCATGAGCAGGCGACCAAAGAGACCGCCTGTGGCTGCGCGGGATGCTTTTCCGCGCCCTATGCCCTGGAGCTCTATGCCCAGGCATTCGCCTCAGTGAACGCCTTAGATCGCCTGGAGGCCTTCGCATCGTTTCATGGGCCGGATTTTTATCGTCTGCCCCGCAACACAAAAAAAATTAAGCTCAGCCGGGTTGCACAGAAGATTTCATCGCCCATTGCGGCAGCCGGCGGCTGGATTGTGCCGCTGGGATTTGGCGAACAACTCGACTGGCGATTTGAGGGTCTGGCCTGAGCCGAGAGGAGTCCGTGCTGCTGTCGCCGTGGTGGACCCCATCTGAGGCCAGTCTGATTGGGCGTCTGCAGGCCCTGCCTTTTGTCGAGTTCCTTGACACCGTCAATCGGCATGCCAAAGAAGACGGCCTGCGCTCGGGCGGACATCAGCCCTTGCATTTTGTGCCGCAGCGTGAACTGCCGATCGGCCAGAACTATGAGGCCTGGATCTTCGAGACGGGCAGCGTGCCGACCCGCGATCTGGCCCACGATCGTTTGAATGCCGCGATGTGGATGCTTTATCCACATACCAAGGCGGCCCTGAATCGACTCCAGGCCGATGAAATTTCACGGCGTGGATTGCAGGCCGTCCGTGGATCGGCCCGAGATGCTGCCACGCTCTGGGATGAGAATCTTTTAATTCTTGTTTGTTTTGATCACGCCGATCACCTGGCAGCATTGCTAAAGGCGCACGACTGGACAGGACTCTTTCTGACCGATCGCCAGCGTTGGGCAGACGCATGGCATCCACGAATTTTTGGACATGCCCTGGCAGAGAAATTGATGCGTCCGTATAAGTCCATCACTGCGCATTGTCGACTTTTAGACTGTGTCTCATTGGCTCCAGATGCGGTTGATGCAGGCCTCGCCGCGCTCATTTCGGATCGTCTTTCTCCGAGTGACTTTTATCCGATGCCGGTGATGGGCCTGCCCGGCTGGCATCCGGAGAATTCTCAGCCGGCGTTTTATGAAGATTGCTCGGTCTTTCGGCCCCCAAGACGCTGAGCATCCTGTGGATGGCGAATCAATTCGAGTAGCGCATCAAAGTCAATCGGTTTGCTGAGATGAAGATCGATTCCGGCATCGTGGGAGGCGCTGATGTCTTCAGAAAAGGCATGGCCAGACACTGCGACCATCAGGCATTGTTGGCTGGGGCCATGGACTGCGCGAATGCGTTGGGCAGCCTCCCGGCCTGAGATGCCCGGAAGATCGATATCCATCAGGATGCAGTCATAAGCCGTTGCGCGGCTTTTCTCGACCGCCTCCTCGCCACAGGCGGCAGCGTCGGTCTGCATGCCGTGATAGGAAAGCCAGCGCATAAGAATTTCCCGATTCATTGCAACATCATCGACAACGAGAATTCTTTGCTGGCCGGCCACAGCGGCTGCAGATTCGTCAAGTGGCGGCGCCGTCTTCATCGTTGGCGCAGTCGCTACCATGGCCCAAAGCGTAATCGTGAAGCAGCTGCCTTCGCCAGGTGCCGAGCGTAGCCCTAATCGCCCGCCCATCGCCTCTAAAAGACTGCGGGCCAGTGTCAGGCCCAGGCCGCTGCCGCCGTAGCGCTGTGCAATGGATGTGCCGGCCTGCTGGAAGCGCCCAAAAACAATCTCTTGCTGATCTTGCGTAAGGCCGATGCCGGTATCTTCGACCTCAATCAGCACTTCAGCGGCCTGGCGTCTGATTGCATCGCCGGGCCTGATGAGGCGGCTGCGCAATTCAATGCGGCCCTGGGCGGTGAATTTGATGGCGTTAGAGATAAGATTTTTTAGGATTTGACTTAAGCGCAAGGGATCGACACAGAGGTAAAGGCCATCGGGAATTTCCTGCCGCAGTTCAAGCCGCAATCCCTTTTGCTCGGCACTCCCGCGAAAAAGCGCGATATTTTGTTCGATCAATCGCGTCAGTCGTGTTGGCGCCGGATCAAATCGTAGCCGGCCCTCTTCGATTGCAGAAAAATCGATTAAATCGGAGAGCAGGGCATTGAGTTCTTTGCCGCATTGGGTGAGTGACTCAAGATCGGCCTGGTCTTGGGCGGCTGGGCTGCGCTGTTTCATCAGCGCCACCAGGCCGACCATGCCATTTAACGGCGTCCGAATTTCATGGCTCATATCGGCAATAAATCGTGATTTATTCTGATCGGCGGCCTGCTGGGCCTCAAGAGAGCGAATCATCTGATTGGTCATCTGGGTCAGGATTTGAAATTCGCGTGGCGGATTGTGGCTCAGCGTCAGACTGCCGCCTTGGCGAGAGACTTTTTCAATCTCTCGGGCCATCTCTTCTATTGGCCCGAGGGTTTTATTCAGCAGCAAAGCCAGCGCGGCCAGAAACATCAGCCCCGTGAGGGCCAGGGCGACCCAAATGCCCGTGACGACCGGCGCGATCGCTGCGTTAATTTCTTCATCCGGCAGGCTGATCAGGGTGATCCATCCGAGCTGATGGTGGCTGCCGTAGCCGGGGTTACGAACGTAGCCCACTCGATAATGACGGCCATCGGGCCATTGCTCTTGAAGCCAGCCTTGTTTGCCGGCGCGGGCCTGCAGCACGCTTTGCAGGTGGGCATATTCTCCTGCATGGGCGGCGGGTGCCATGAGCCGGTTGGTCCCATCGCCACCCAGGACAATAATTTCTGCATGCAGATGCTTTGGCATTAATTGCAGAAAGCGTTTGTGCTGGGCCAAAAGCCAGTCCCAGCTCAGGTGGGCGCCCAGCACGCCCAAGGTTTTGCCGGATGCGTCGCGAACGGGTGTCGCAAGATCAATAAATCGCCAGGGGCTGCCCGAGGGGTTTTGGCCAAGAAGTTCTGCCAGCAGCACGGCCTCGTGCAGATCAACCGTTGTTGAACGCTTCAGGCCCTGTTGAAACCAGTCGCGATCGCCCACATTTTTTCGGACCAGCATGCCCTGGTTGGCAGCCCGCACCGTTCCCGTTTGATCTGCAAATCCAATCCAGGTGTATTCAGGAACATGCTGCTGAATCGTATCGATCCAGAGACTGAGCAGATCGGGCCGTTCGTGCAGGCGAAGGGCGGGCAGCAAGGCGGCCCGCGATCTCAGATCATCGAGTCGCTGGCCGATGGTTGTGTCAATGATTTCAGCGATTGCCTGGGCCTGCGCTGAGAGCTTTTGTCCTTCGTTGGCAGAAATCGTACTGCGGGCTGAATGCATCATGGCCCAGCCCAGCGCGATCAGCGCCGCGATGAGTGGCAGCAGGATCAGCAGCAATAGTGTCGTGCGCAGCGGCCGGCCGGGGCCCCGCGTTCCCCAGATCCATCGCGCAATGTGGGGCCCACTAATGTTCATGTTATTTATTTCTATGTGCTATATATAAAATAGCACTCGACCAGATGCAACGCAATTGGCTATGATCGGCCTGCGAAGTAAGTCGGGCGGCCGCTGCCGTGCACAGCACGGGAGAGGAAGGTCCGGACTCCATAGGGTAGGGTGACGGCTAACGGCCGTACGCAGCAAGCGATCGCGAGGTCGCCCAAGGCGAGGAATAGGGCCACAGAGACGAGTAAGCGCGGGAAACTGTGCGGATGTGAAACGCGGCAACCTCCACCCGGAGCAACACCAAATAGGCGCATGCCCGGCTTTGCCGGAGAGGATGTCCCGTCCGATGTGCGCGGGTAGGTGGCTTGAGCCTGCTGGTAACGGCAGGCCTAGAGGGATGGTCGCTATAAGGCACTGCGTTGCGGTGCCTCGTAACAGAATCCGGCCTACAGACTTACTTCACTTTTTTACAGGAGGTGTCATGCGGATTTTGCATACGATGTTGCGTGTTGGTGAACTGCAGCGATCGATTCATTTTTATACCCATGTCTTGGGAATGAATTTGTTGCGTACGACAGATCGACGAGATCAGCAGTACTCACTCGCGTTTGTCGGCTTTGGTCGCGGCAATGAGGATGGCCATGCAGAGATTGAACTGACCTATAACTATGGTGTGGCCGACTATGAAATGGGCAGCGCCTATGGCCATATTGCGATTGCCGTTCCGGATGCGGCAGCGGCATGTGCGCGGATTCAGGCCGCAGGCGGCCAGGTCACGCGGCCGGCCGGCCCCGTGAAGGGCGGATCTACGGTGATCGCATTTGTTCAAGATCCTGACGGTTACAAAATTGAGCTGATTGAGCGGGCGGGTCCTGCGGCCTGATGCCGCTACAATCCACGCATGAAAGTCTTTAACTTGAAGTGTGAGCATGGCCATCCGTTTGAGGGCTGGTTCAAAAGCCATCTCGCCTTTGAGGACCAGCGCACCCGGGGCCTGCTGACCTGTCCGTTTTGCGACAGCCGAAGCGTCGAGAAAACCCTCTCGGCGCCGCGGCTCAATCTCTCGGGGGCCCAGGCCGAGGCCGGTGTGGCCCAAGCATCGGAGCCCACGGCTGAGTTCCCGGCGCCGGTATCGGCTGCGATCGATCCGAAGTCATCGCCCACGCTGGCACAGGCGCTGAAGGTGGTCCGGCAGCTGCTGGAGCACAGTGAAGATGTGGGCGATCGGTTCGCCCAGGAGGCCCGATCGATGCATCGCCAGGAGGCGCCGCTGCGGCCGATTCATGGCAGCACGAGCCTCGAGACGGCCCGGGAGCTGGCCGATGAGGGCCTGCCGATCGTCCCGATCCCGTTTGCGGGACTGCTTAAAAACTCTTTGCATTGACCCGGCTTTTTCCCTCTGGGGCCAGTTTTTCTGCCCCACGACAGGCGAATTCCCCAGTTGTCCTGATAAATCACTTTATAAGTGATTTTTATCCTATTGATTTATTTGAATTTTTGTTTAAAAATCATTCTTGAAATAAGGCCTAAGTTGTTGTTTTAGAAAGAAAAAATCCCCATTCGACTTGACCGGTAACACTGATTTCCATAAAGTGGGAAATCGTGCAAAAAAGTGGTTTTTTGTGGGGGTTTTCTTTTGGCGTTATCGCTCGCCTTTTCCGGGGTCTCGGCCCTTAGCCTAGACGTCAAAGGCCGGATGACCATTCCGACGCGCTATCGGGATGAGCTGCTCGCGCGCTCTCAAGGCGCACTCGCGCTGGTGGAGAGTGACGACGGCTGCCTGCTGCTGATGGCCCAGTCGCTCTGGGCCGACAAGGTGGCGCTTTTTTCTTCCGATGAGCGTGATGCCGAGCGGCGGCGTTTCTGGATGGGATTAAGCGACACCCCCGAGATGGATGCCCAGGGCCGGGTGCTCATTAATCCGGTGCTGCGTGAGGGCGCACATATTCAACGCGATGTGATTCTGCTCGGCGTCGGAGAGCTTTTCGAAATCTGGGATGCATCTGCCTTGGAGCTGCATAAGCAGGCTGTCCGCCAGCGCAAGCGCGGCGGGAGTGCAATGTGACCGCAGCTGTTGCGCGCGGCGACTCTTTACAACCGTCTCCTGATGTGCAGGCCTTTGACCATCGTCCCGTCTTGCTGCAAGAGGCGGTCAAGTCGCTTCATGTGATTCCGCAGGGAAGCTATGTCGATGCCACCTACGGCCGCGGTGGCCATAGCGCACTGATTCTCCAGCAGCTTGGCCCCTCCGGCCGATTAATCGCTTTCGATCGTGATCCTACTGCAGTGGCCGCAGGCAGAAAGATTCACGATCAGCGCTTTCAAATCATTCACGCACCCTTTAGCGAATTACCGCAGCGGCTTGCCGAGCAGGGCATTGATCAGGTGGATGGCGTGCTGGCGGATCTCGGCGTCTCGTCTCCACAGCTCGATGATCCGAAGCGGGGCTTTAGCTTTCGATTACAAGGCCCACTCGATATGCGGATGGATCCAACCCATGGTGAGCCTGTATCGGCATGGATTGCAAAGGCTTCGGTAGATGAACTTCAGAAAGTGATTAAGGACTATGGCGAAGAACGGTTTGCTGTTCAGATTGCAAACGCGATTGCGACTCGCTGCGCGTCAGCCGCTCGGGGAGAGGCTGAACCCCTGCAGCGGACCGAGGACCTGGCAGAACTGGTCGTCCAAACGCTTCGGCGGTGTCGTGCACGTCGTGAGCCAGGCCAGCATCCGGCGACACGAACGTTTCAGGCTTTACGGATTCACATCAATCGCGAAATGGAAGAGCTCACGGCCCTGCTTGAGGCAGCCGTCCGCCTGCTACGTGAGTCTGGGCGCCTTGCGATCATCAGCTTTCACTCGCTGGAAGACCGGCTCGTTAAGCAATTCTTTCGTGATGCCGCGCGCACGGCACCGCCTGCCCCAGACCGTGGCATAAGCCGCAGTCAGCGGGCACTGCTTTCTGGATTGCAGGATCGGCTGGGACGGCCGGCCATCGATTCCCGGCTTCGGGTGATTGCACGGATTCGTCCACGCGAGGAAGAAATCGCTGCCAACCCGCGGGCCCGGTCAGCAATGCTTCGGGTTGCGGAGCGCTGTGCGACAGCCCTGGAGCCCGCAAGATGACACGACGTCAGTGGTTCTTGGTCGGGCTGATTACGGCCTCGTCGCTGTCGCTGGTCAACGCTCGATATCACGAGCGTCGGCTTTTCACGCAGATGGATCGGACCGAGCGTGCTGGATTAAAACTGGACTCGGATATCGAGGTCCTCCAGGTGGAGCTCACCGCCTTGCGCAATCCGGGCCGTATCGATACGGCCGCCCGGCGTGATTTAAAAATGATTCCACTGCGGCCGACGGAGCCCATGTATTACCGGCCGAACAGCGGCGCAGGAGGCATGCGTTGAATCGCCATAGCAGCGCACTGCCCGGCCGCGTTCAATCCCGGGCGGCAGGCCGCTCGGCGGTGCCGGTACTGACCTGGCGGGCAACGCAGGGCCGATCGCGTTTTGTATTGTTTGTGTTGATGGCGGGCTTTTGTCTTGTCATCGTCCGTGCGTTTACCTTGCAGCTGGTCAATGCCGATCAGTGGCAGACCCGGGCAGAAAAGCGCTTTGAGCGGCCGAGAGAAATTCCGGCCAACCGTGGCCGCGTGCTGGATCGCCATGGCGAGGTGATTGCCTCCAGTGTTCAGGAGGAGCAGCTCGGTATTGTGCCGACCCGCTTCGTGGGTAATCTGGCGCCAACAGGCGATAAAAAAGTTGATGCCCAGCGGGCTGCGAAAAAGAAACTTGAAGACCAGAAGCTTGATGAGCTCGCAGCGATTTTAGAGATCAAGCCATCTGAGGTCCGCACAAAGATTTATGGCACAAAAAAATTCTTCTGGCTTGCCCGTGGATTAAATCTTGAGCAGGCAGATCGAATTCGTGCACTTCGCCTCGAGGGTGTTGAGCTTGAAAATGATTTTCGTCGCTACTACCCCTATGGGGAGGCCTTCGCCCATATCGTGGGATTTACCAATGCCCACGAGCAAGGGGCCGAGGGCCTAGAGGCCACCCATGATCGGGCGCTGCGTGGCACATCGGGCCAGCTGCGTGTTGTGATTGACCGACGCGGATCGGCAGTAGA
>CAYFPT010000036.1:10035-14157 GCA_964345065.1 uncultured Bordetella sp. | reverse complement strand
TCCTATCTGTACTTTCTGGCACTTGTGGCGGACAGGAAGGCTTTGTAGCCTGTCCCCTCCTTATCGGGGGGCTGGTGGTGAAAAATTCGAAAGATCTACGGCATTGCCGAGAGATTGGATCGCGACTGCATCGAGAGCGAATGCGGAAGGGCCTGTCGCTTCGCGATTGTGCGGTCCGGCTGGGCCTTCGGCCGGAGGATGTGCTGAATATTGAGGCTGGAAACGTCTATGCGTTTTATCGTGATGAGGACCGCTTCTTTGAACTCGTCTGCACTTACGAGGAATGCTTAAATGGCCGGCCAAGTCGCAGCTCAGAGGCAGTCGTGCTATTGGCTGAGCATGGGTCTGAGCCTGCTTTCAGCGATGCGGCCGTGCCGACTTACTTAAAAGCCTCGTAAAACCCCGAATCGCCCTAGGCATTGTGTTGGTGCCGCTGATGAAAAAGCGCCAAGAGCTGGGCCACATTCTCGACCCGCACCTTGCTCATGATATTGCCGCGATGCATTTTGACTGTGCGAAGCGTAATACCAAGTTGATCGGCGATTTGCTGGCTTCTTAGGCCGGAAACCACCAGCCGGAGAACCTGGGACTCCCGGGGCGTGAGGGCCTCAAATCCTTTGGGCAGTTGTTCTGGATGGTTCGCCTGGGAATTTAATGCGCCATCAATGGCCGCAACGAGCCGATCCTCACTGATTGGCTTTAAGAGAAAATCCACCGCGCCATTGCGCATCGCGGTGATCGCCTCAGAAATCTCACTCTGGCCTGACACAAATACGATCGGCAGTTGAAGCTTGCGCTCGGCAAGCCAGGCCTGCGCCTCAAGCCCTGAGCCCGTTGGCATTTTCATATCTAATAACAAACAGGTGCGATTAAGTTCGAGGTCCGATTTTTCGATCGCTTCAATCAGCTTGGGCATCGCCTCAAATTCTCTACAGTGATAGCCTGCATCGCCCAAGACACGGACATAGGCAGACCGCAGCGCTGCATCATCATCCAGAATCAGCACGGTTGCCGGGTTAGGCTGCGCAGTTTGCATCAGCGAATTCTAAAGCTTCTTATCCTGTACTATGGTTCAGGACATGCAAGCTGTGCCGATGGTGAGCACAACACCGAGCTATTACTACAATCGCGTTATGGATGTACGCACTCTCTATTCGCTTATCGGCGTTATTTTTTTTATAACCCCAATTGCGATGTTTTATGCGTTGCGCAGCCATCGCGATCATGTGGTGTGGCTGTGGTGTGGATCCTGGCTAGCTTTTGGAATTACTGTATTACTGGTCGCAGTCCGCGATGCTATTCCAGCATTTCTGTCATTTCATATAGCGCATCTGTTTTTTGCTGTGTCTTATGTTGCGCGTACCGCTTCGATCACCTGGGAGCTCAGCGATACACAGCAGGTCTGGCGCCGTGGCATAACGATTCGGGCGCTGATCGGAAGCGTTTATGTGCTCACTTTTTCTCTGCTAGTCGCCTTTGATGTCTCTGAACGTATCCGTTTATCGTTCGTTCAGATCTGTGGCTTTGCGTCGTTTGTTGAGTTATTTATTCTGACGACTCAATTGTCGCGTCGGCTGCAGAATCGGGGCAGCCTACTCATTACCCTCATGGCGGCACTGATGGCCGTTGGATTTGCGATTCGTCTGCTGGGACTGTTCTTTGATGCGGACGGGGGCGGACCGCTCAGCCCAAGATTCGATCAGACGATTATGGTGATTGCCGCAGTGGTGGGCTATATCTGCGGAAATTTCGGGTTTCTTCAGATCCGGGTCGAACGGATGTTTTCTGCCCGTCAGCAGGCGCTGGAGCAGCTAAAAGCGGCAACCGGTCTTAACGCAGAACTCGATCGAGTGCTGAACGCTAAAAACGAACTGCTGAACAAACTGTCGCGTTCAAGTGGCGCTGCTCAGTCGGGGGTGGTCGTCAGTGCGATTGTCCACGAGATCACTCAGCCGCTGGGCGCGCTCATGCTTAATGCTGAATTTCTACGACGAAAGATCTCCGAGGCCAAAGCCCCGCCGAACCTTTTAACAGTGTCGGACGATTTACTGGCCAGCCTTGGGCGGGTTAATCAGGTAGTGGATTCGGTTCGGCAAATTTTCATGCACAACGACTCATCTCAAGAGGCAGTTGACGTGGGAAGGCTGTTGCGTGAAACCAGTGATTCGGTGGTGGCGCAGACAACACAAGATCGGATTGTGTTGTCCGTTGAGATTCCCGACGGCATCGTCATTTCTGGGCAGATGATCCAGTTGCGGATGGTGTTTCTTAATCTTCTACAAAATGCAATCTCTGCGGTTAATGAAAACACGGGTGAGCGAAACATTTCGATTCGGCTCGAGCAGCGCGAGGATGCCGCCGTTGTTTCATTTGCCGATAATGGCCCAGGAATCGGAGCTGAACTTGCACCCCGAATTTGGGACCTTTACGTTTCCGAGCGGCCCGCAGGAACGGGGATTGGTCTTTGGCTAAGCCGACTGATTGTGGAGCACCACCAAGGTTCTATTCAGTATTCACGATCCGCGCTTGGCGGTGCGGAGTTTACGGTGCGGCTACCGCTTTAGCGATAGAGATTGGACACTTAGGCGCGTTATTGACTTCGGGCGGGGGATTAAGAGGATCCCCAGACCTCATCGGCGGTCTCTACAACAAGTGACAATTTTCTGCGCTGGTCATCCGTTGTGATGTTGTTGCCCTCGACTGTGCTGGAAAAGCCGCACTGTGGGCTGAGACATAATTGATCCAAAGCAACGTACTTGGCAGCTTCATCAATGCGGCGCTTTAGCTCGTCTTTTGATTCAAGCTTTCCAAACTTTGTCGTGACCAGACCGAGTACAACAATTTTTCCTTTCCCCAAAAAACGAAGCGGCCGAAAATCGCCAGAACGTTCATCGTCGTATTCCAGGAAAAACGCATCAAGCTTCATTTCGGATAGAAGTGCCTCCGCGACAGGCTCGTAGTTTCCCGCGGCAGCGTGAGTACTTTTAAAGTTTCCCCGACATAAATGCATCGCTAGTGTCATGCCCTTAGGTTTTCGGGCGACAACTTTATTAATAAATTCCGCATACCGATGGGGAAGTTCGTTGGGGTCGTCACCCCGCTGCCGGGCGCCTTCGCGCATTCGCTCGTCGCAGAGATAGGCAAGGTTCGTGTCATCCATCTGCACATAGTTGCAGCCTGCATCTGCGAGCGACTGCAGTTCGGCTCCGTAGGCGTCAGCGACATCATCGTAGAACACCGGATCGAGTTCTGGGTAAGCCACTTTGCTAATACCGGCACGCCCACCGCGAAAGTGGAGCATAGTCGGTGAAGGGATCGTCACTTTCGGTGTCAGCGCGGGCTTCCCTAGCGCTTGAACCTTTGATTTCAAATAAAGAAAATCCGGCCGCTGAATATCCTTTACATGTCTGACTTTATCAATCACGCGGATCGCGGGCGGCGCCAACTCCTCGGTCCCGTCGGGCTTGCGGATGGCGACAGGAAGTTCTGACTTTACTCCGGAGAGCTGATCCAGAAAATCGATATGGAAATAAGTGCGGCGAAATTCACCGTCGGTAATCGAATTGAGTCCAACCTCCGCCTGAAAACGAATTACTTCTTCAATCGCGCGATCCTCTACTTCTCGGAGTTGCTCGGATGTGATTTTTCCTGCTGCTTTTTTGGCCCTTGCCTCGAGTAGATAGCTCGGCCGCAAGAAACTTCCAACATGGTCGGCACGAAACGGGGGTGCTTTGCGGATGTCCATAACAAGTTACCTCAGCGCTCTTATGATTTCACTAACGTCAATCTTAGAGCATCAACAAATTTAGTGATGAGGTGCAGCACACCACACTGCAGGTCGCCCTTTGCTTTCTCGCGGGTGGCCTGTAGGACACTCAAAGCGCAGGTATCTGACTAGGGAAACTACTGATCGGCCGCTAACCGGATTGGCTCTTCCTCCATACTGCCACTGCCCCAGTTAATCGATTCAGGCGTTCCAAATGAACAAGGAGAGTGGTGCCATGAGGCTTCAATCAGTAGGCAAGGTAATCGCTGGCGTAGTGGCTTCGTTGTCGTTGACGGGGTCTGTGATTGCGCAAGAAGTGACGTTGAAGTTCCATCACATTTGGCCGAGTGCCGCTA
>CAYFPT010000036.1:217-10025 GCA_964345065.1 uncultured Bordetella sp. | reverse complement strand
GCTATGGCCCCGACCCAGGTCATTGCGCCCTGGTGCGCCAAGGTCGATGCCGAGTCAAAGGGCCGGATCAAGTGCCAGGTGCTGCATGCCATGTCCGGCGGCGGTACGCCGCCACAGCTCGTCGATCGGGTAAAAGATGGAGTGGATGACCTGGTCATCACGTTGCCGGGCTACACAGCAGGCCGTTTTCCCTTGGTCGAAGTCTTCGAACTTCCGTTTATGACCAATACCGCTGAGGCGGGCGCACAAGCTGCGTGGGACTATCTTCAAAAGCACGCGCTGAAAGAGTTCCCTGGCACGAAGATCCTTGCGATCTGGGTTCACGATGAGGGCTATGTTCATACTGCGAGCAAGCAGATTCGAACGCTAGACGATTTCAAGGGCTTGAAATTGCGTGCACCCACGCGGCAGACAACAAAGTTACTCTCTAAGCTGGGTGCCTCACCCGTGGGTATGCCAGTGACCGGCGTTGCCGATGCGCTTTCGAAGGGCACGATTGATGGCTACGCGCTGCCATGGGAGGTGATTCCGGCATTCAAGTTGCATGAACTCAGTAAATTCCATACCGAAACACATCCCTCTCGTCCGGCTTTATACAGCGCAGTATTTGTGATGGCGATGAATCAGGCCCGCTACGATAATCTGCCGGCTGATTTGAAGGCCGTGATTGATCGAAATAGTGGTGCTGCCTTATCGCGTCAGATTGGTCGTATCTGGGATGCGAGTCAGGCAGAGGGCCGTAAGGCTGCGGAAGCCCGAGGCAATACGCGACTTGTCCTGTCTCCAGAGGAAACCGATCGCTGGGCTGCCGCATCCGCGAGCATTCGTGATGAGTGGGTTGTGGAAATTGATAAGCGCGGGTCAAACGGCAAGGCACTTCTCCAAGATGCAACTGCCTTGCTTTCAAAATATCGAGCAAAGTAACGAAGAGGTTTTTAACGCTTAGGCGGTCGGGCGGCCGGGATCTTCATGCGTAGCTGCCCGGTTTGTTTTGGAGTCGTCCAGTGAAACTCCTCGGCCGTCTCGCGCTTTTTTTCGCGATTGCTGGCGGCGCCGTCGCTATTGGCGTGGCTGTAATGACGACGGTAAGTGTTCTGGGCCGCGCCTTATTTTTGCAGCCGATTCCCGGCGACCTTGAGTTGACCGCGCTGGGAATTGGGCTTGCGATCTCGCTCTGCATTCCATGGTGCCAGTATCAGACGGCAAATATCATGGTCGATTTTTTTACTCAGCGGTTTAAACCAGTGACAAATCGAAGGCTTGATGCGGCGGGAATGCTGCTACTTGCGGTGATGTACTTCTTACTCTCATGGAGAACCGCAGTTGGAGCGCAATCAGTCAAGCACGCCTTTGAAGCGACCATGATTCTAGACCTTCCCATGTGGTGGAGCTATGCATCATTGGCGCCTGGGCTCGGCTTTTCGGGCGTGATTGCACTCAGTCAGGCCTATTTGCTCGCTTCAGGGCGCCGCCCGGTGGATAGTGCCCCTCAGGCTGTCCAGTCATGAGCCAGGGATTAATGGTTGGGCTGCTCATGTTCGCGGCAATGCTTGGCCTAATGGCAGTTCGTATTCCGATTGCGGCCGCAATGTTCATCCCTGGAGCAATCGGATATGGAATAATTTCCGACGGTTTTAATTTAATGAATTTGTTAAAAGGCAGCGCAGTTGCACGCCTGACGGTCTATGAATTAAGCGTGATTCCGCTGTTTTTGCTGATGGGTCAATTTGCAACTCAAGGGGGTCTGAGTCGAGAATTGTTTCGGGCCGCCTCGGCTTTTGTGGGCCACATAAGGGGAGGGCTCGCAATGGCTTCGGTGCTGAGTGCGGGAGCCTTTGGCGCTGTCTGCGGCTCTTCGGTAGCGACTTCCGCGACGATTACTCAGGTTGCCTATCCACAGATGAAAGATCACGGCTACCACGGGACTTTATCGACTGCGACTCTTGCGGCGAGCGGCACCCTTGGGATTCTTATTCCGCCCTCGGTTCCCTTAGTTGTCTACGCAATTTTGACAGAGCAAAACATAGCGAAGCTATTTGCAGCCGCGATGATCCCTGGGATTCTTGCAATGCTAAGTTATATCGTTGTGGTCTTTCTGGTCACACTCCGAAACCCTGAGCTCGCGACCCGCCGAGACAGCGCCCGGTGGGGTGAGCGTCTGCAGAGCCTGCTCGGCATTGGTCCGATTCTCTTGATTTTTCTGATTGTTTTTGGAGGCATCTACGGGGGCGTTTTTTCACCAACAGAGGGCGCAGCCGTTGGGGCATTATCAACACTGGCAGCTGGTTTTTTAAAGCGCGAGCTCAATTTTAAAAAAATGAAGTTGGCGCTTTCGGGGACTGCCGAAACATCCGGAATGGTCTTCATGATTTTTCTTGGTGCCGATATGATGAATACAACACTGGCACTCAGTCAGATGCCGGCAGAAGTGGCCCGCTGGATGGTCTCATTAGAGATCCCTGGCATCGCAATTGTGCTTGCCATACTACTTTTTTACGTATTGCTGGGCTGTGTCATGGATGAGCTATCCATGCTGCTACTGACCATTCCGGTAATTTTCCCGGCGGTGATGGGGCTTGAACTATTCGGACTCCCCCCTGATCTGAAGGCGATCTGGTTTGGCATTCTGGTATTGGTCACTGTCGGCATTGGCTTGATCGCGCCGCCAATCGGATTGAACGTTTACGTGGTGAACAATCTTGCGCGGGATGTTCCGATTGCGGAGACCTACCGTGGTGTTTTGCCGTTCTTGGCCGCTGATTTTGTTCGCATGATTTTGCTATTGCTGTTTCCGGCAATTAGCCTGGTCCTCGTCAGACTCATGGTTTGACGGTTTCTTACTGATGGGGCCGAGTTTTATGGGGAAATCGCCTAGAGTTTCCCCGGGGATCGGCCAGTATAATTTTTAAAAAATAAACCCTAAAGGAGACTGTCATGGTTCAAGCTGTTCGGCGTCAGGTAATCAAAGGAGTCGCGGCCATTGGGGCGGCGAGCATGGTGCCCTCACTGCGTGCGCAGTCGGGTCCGGTGCGGATCGGCTATGCGATGGCGCGCACTGGGCCGTGGACCGGCGGCGCCCAGGTCAGCCAGGAGCCCAACTATATTCTGTGGGCCGAGCAGCAAAACGCTGCCGGCGGACTCGATGTTCGGGGTGTGAAGCGGCCAATTGAGCTGATCAGTTTTGATGATCGAAGTGATACCGAGACCTGTGTAAGAACCTATGAAAAGTTGATGGGGTCGGATAAGGTTGATCTGGTACTTCCGCCCTGGGGAAGCAATGCAAATTTCGCAGTGGCTCCACTGGCGAATCGATTTGGTTACCCATTTCTTGCGCCGACAGCGCTGTCCAAGAAGTTAGTGGAGATGAAGCTTCCCTATTTCTTCCTACTTCTGCAGCAGCCAGAGCCGATGACCACCGCCCTGGTCGATATGTTTAAGGCAAATGGCGTCAAGAGTGTTGCTTGTATTTACGTGGATGATCTGTTCGGACTAGAGAATGTATCTGCATTTAAGGCAGCCCTTCGTGGAAGCGGCATCAATTTAGTCGAGGAGAAAAGTTATCCCGGTGGCGTGAAAGATCTCTCTCCTGTGTTGCGAGCCATCAAAGATAAGAATCCCGACGCCTTCGTCGGATTTACCTATCCCCCGGATACCATTCTGACGAGTCGGCAGTCCAAAGAGATTGGTTTTAATCCGCGCTTCTTTTATGCATCGGTGGGCACAGCTTTCCAGCTTTATCGAAACGTGATGACCGCCGACGGGGCCGAAGGGGTGCTGGGTATGGGCTCCTGGAACGGCAAGACGAGTCCGGCAGCACGGGCGTATTTTGCGGCGCACACCAAGCGGTTTGAGGGCAAGGAGCCGGATCGCTGGGCAAGTGGCCATTGCTGGGCTGGGCTCGAGATACTGACAGCGGCGGTCAAGCAAGTGGGACTGGATCGGAAGGCGATTCGTGACTACGTTGCGAATACCACTCACAAGACGATCATCGGAGACGTGAAGTTTACCGGTAGCGAGAACACAGCGACTCCGGGCACGGTCAGTCAGTGGCAGAACGGCGAGTTTGAGGTGGTCTGGCCGTTGCGAGTCGCAACCGCAAAGCTCAATCCCAATAAGCCAGCGTGGAAATAACTAATTAAACGCAAGACGCTAAAGCTTGCCGATGGGCCCCGCTGTAAACAGGTGCTACAGCGGGGCTTCTTGTTTAAATTTCTGGGGGACTCGATAGTTGTCGCTTTCTGCATGGCTTGAGCTGCTTGCGAGTGGGCTCATCACCGGGGGAATTTATGCGCTTGTTGCTCTCGGCCTTAATTTGCAATACGGGCTGATGAGAATATTGAACATTGCGCATGGCGAGTTTTTGATGCTGGGCGCTTACATCACCTGGGTTGCGGTCACCCAGTGGGGACTGCCCGCGCCGCTAATGCTTCCAGTGTCATTCGGCGTTTTGATGCTGCTGGGGCTCGCTGTCCACTGGCTTTGTTTCCGGCGATTAAGTGCGACATCTCCAAGCCTGGACATTTTCGAGGCCAGAGGCTTAATGCTCGCATTTGGATTGATGTTCCTTGTGCAAAACTATGCCTCTTGGATGTGGGGTGGCGAGCTTCGTGGCTACGATTTCATGGCGGATCCGGTCGCGATCGGAACATCCCAATTCGCAGGAAATAAGCTATTGATATTCGCGCTGGCGATTACTTTTTCGCTGGGACTGATTGTCATGTTGCGCATGACGCTTCTGGGCAAGGCAGTCCGTGCGCTGATGCAGTCCCCGATCGGGGCGCAGCTTGTTGGTATCAATACGCGCAGGCTCCATCCGCTTATGTTTGGCATGGGTATGGGGCTTTCGGGGCTTGCTGGGTGCCTGCTGTCAATGGCCTACACCATTTCGCCGGCGATGGGGGAGCCTTATACCGTTACCGCCTTGATCGTGATTACCCTCGGGGGATTCGGCAGCATGACGGGCGCGCTGCTCGGCGGCCTATTCCTGGGCATCGTTGAAGCCATCGGAATGCACTTTACGAATCCATCGCTAAAGGCGCTACTTTCATACCTCGTGTTTATCACTGTTTTGCTGGTCCGGCCTAAAGGATTGTTTGCCCGATGAATGGTCGACAGGCATTACTGCGAGACATGCTCGTGCTGTTAGGGCTCATCGGCTGGGCGCTGGTGTTGCCAAATTATGCAAGCGAGTTTGCGGTATCGATGGCCCTTACCTGCCTGATGTATGTCGCACTTTCATCCAGTTGGGGCCTATTTTGCGGGTCTACCCGTTATCTATCATTAGCAACTTCAGCTTTTTTCGGGGTTGGGGCGTATACAACTGCAATTGGCTTGGGCCAACTCGCATGGATCGAGGTGATATTGCTTGGGTCATGCATTGCTGGCCTGCTGGCGATTGTTATGGGAGCGGCGGTACTTCACTTACGGGGAACTTATTTCGCGGTATTGACATTTGGCATGGCAGAACTTGTTCGTCATGCAATCAGCTACTTTGAGAAGAGCGTCTCGGGCACCGTAGGCCGCGTGTTATCAGTTGTTCCTGAAATGAGCGTGCTTTACCTTACCGTGCTCAGTATTGCGGTTGTCTCGCTCGTGCTGTCGATTGTTGTCCGCCGCACACGGTTTGGGCTTGCTCTTATTGGTATTGGGGCGGATGAACAGCGGGCACAGACACTGGGTGTCAATACCCGTTTAATAAAAATTACGGGGTTTGCGATGACGGCTGCGGTAGCGGGGGCCGTAGGTGCGGCGATGGCAGTACGCTGGACATATATTGATCCACACACCGCGTTTAACCCTTTTATCGGATTTCAAACGGTATTAATTGCTTTGATTGGCGGCGCAATGACGCTCTGGGGCCCGCTGATCGCCGCCATTGTGTTTAGCGTACTTGCTGAAACGCTGCGACTACAGGCGCCGCAGATCTACATGATGAGTCTGGGCCTGCTGTTAATTTTATCGGTCTTGTACCTACCGGGTGGCCTTGCGTCATTGAGATGGGAGACGTTTAGGGATTGGGGGCGCGCCACCAAGGCATGGGCAAGGCAGCGGCGCTATGAGCTAAGTGGCGACAAAGAAAGAGACAAGCAACGCGCGAGGAGACGCAGAATTGTCTAGAGAACCGCTAATTGAGGCGCGCGAGATTTCCATGCGGTTCGGGGGCTTAACCGCTGTGGATCGGGTGAGCGTTAATTTCTATCCGGGTGAGCTCGTTGGAATTATTGGCCCCAACGGCGCCGGAAAGACAACTTTTTTCAACACCATCTCGGGTGTGCTTCGGCCGAGCTCCGGCAAGCTCTTGGTTGCAGGCAGAAATCTCACCGGTCAGCGGCCCCATCGATATGCCCAACGGGGTCTGGCAAGAACATTTCAGACGCCCCGGGTATTTAGTGATCTTTTGGTGGTCTCCAATATCGAGTTCGGCTTGAAATTCGCCGGCAGGCGGAGAAAGAAATATTGGCTCTGGGGTGATGAGACAACGGTTCCTTGGGCGCTTCGGGATGCAAAGGGAATCTTATCGCTGATCGGACTTTCGCAGGTTGCGGAGCTGCCGGCGGCGGCCATTACACCTTCTCAGCAGCGGCTGCTTGAAATCGGTATGGCACTGGCCACCCGCCCGAAGATGCTGTTGCTGGACGAGGTTGCTGCTGGCCTTACCGAGGGCGAGCTCGAAGAAATGGCCCGTTTAATTACTCGGCTACGTGACGAATTAGATCTGGTAGTGGTTTGGATTGAACATGCCGTTGGCACGTTGCTCCGCTATGTTGATCGTGTGATCGTATTGCATCAGGGTCAAAAGCTTGCAGATGGAAAGCCGACTGAAATCATCCATGACCGCAATGTGATTGAGGCGTATCTCGGCGATGAAGTGCTGGATCTTGGTAAGGAGACGCGCTAAATGATGTGGTACCAGAGATCTGAGTTTGCACTGGGAAACACGTCTCGGGCGCGACTCAGGGTGCGACGTCTTTGCACTGGTTACTCAGGATTTTTAGTGATTCGAGATTTGAATCTGGATATTGCACCGGGTCTGACCGTTATTCTTGGTCCGAATGGCGCGGGTAAAACGACATTACTGCGTGCGCTCAGTGGCCAGAACCCCTGGTCAGGTGAGGTATTACTCGACGGCAATGATTTTCCAGAGAAATCACACGAAGTGGTAAGGGCAGGGGTGGCGCTCGTCGCCGAAGGCCGTCAGCTGTTCCCGCAGATGACGGTTCTCGAAAATCTTGAACTCGGGGGTTGGCTCGCCTCAAAGGCTGACCGGGCCGAACGATTAGAACGGGTTTTTACTGACTTTGTGAAGCTGCGGCAGAGGTCTAATCAGCTCGCTGGAACGATGAGTGGAGGCGAACAGCAGATGGTTGCTGTTGCTCGGGCCATGATGGCGCAGCCTCGATTACTCATGCTCGATGAACCAAGTCTTGGTCTTGCTCCGAAAATGGTCGATGAGCTATTTGTAATTGTGAGGCGAATTGCAGATGCAGGCACAACGGTGCTAATGGTTGAACAAAACGTCAAGAAGGCGCTGGCAATCGCTGATCGAGGCTATGTAATTGAGCGGGGGTCGATTCAGGCAAATGGCCCGGCGGCATTGTTGGCAAGATCGACAGTAATTCGCGAGGCCTACCTCGGCAGTAACAGTACTGAGAAAACAACCACTGCGAAAGACGCAGTACTTCGCAAACAGAACAATTCAAAACTTTTGCGTATTTAATTATTCCTATTAAGGAGCGACCTATGTCTAATCTCTCGATGTTAATCAATGGCTTAAAGGTGACGTCCGAGCATGGTGCGACTTTTGAGCGGCGCAATCCACTGGACGGAACGGTTGCAACGCGTGCACAAGCTGCGACACCGCAGGATGCCGTCATGGCCTGCGAGGCTGCCGCTGAGGCCTTTAAGACCTGGAGTGAGACCGGGCCCAGTGAACGCCGCGCACTATTACTGAAAGCTGCCGAGCGACTCGAGGCGAAGACTCCCGAGTTCATCGAGGCAGTCCCTGCGGAAACCGGTGCCACGGGAATGTGGGCAGGATTTAATGTTTTTCTGGCGGCCGGAATGATTCGCGAAGCGGCCGCATTGACCACGCAGGTTGCCGGTGAGGTGATTCCATCGGATATTCCGGGCAGTCTTGCAATGGCCATCCGACAACCGGCGGGAGTGGTCCTTGGAATCGCGCCGTGGAACGCGCCCGTAATTCTTGGGGTTAGGGCGATTGCCACCCCGCTCGCCTGTGGAAACACGGTCATCTTAAAGGGATCGGAGAATTGTCCGCGTACCCATCAGCTCATTATTGAGGCGTTCCAGGAGGCGGGATTTCCCGCGGGCGTGGTGAATTACGTCACCAATGCGCCGGAAGACGCAGGGGCTGTCGTGGAAGCGATGGTCGCGCATCCTGCGGTTCGCCGGATTAATTTCACAGGATCGACCCGCGTTGGCAAAATTATTGCTGTCACGTGCGCGCGCCATTTGAAGCCAGCGGTGCTGGAGCTTGGTGGAAAGGCGCCGTTAGTGATCCTTGACGATGCGGATATCGAAGACGCAGTCAATGCGGCTGCCTTTGGCTGTTTTGCAAACAGCGGGCAGATCTGTATGAGTACAGAGCGCATTATTGTCGATGAGAAAATTGCAGATGCTTTTGTGAAAAAGTTTTCAGAAAAAGCGCGCAATCTTCCGCTGGGGGACCCGCGAAAGCCCGATCCAGTGGTTCTGGGGAGTGTGATCGGCATGGCCACTGTCGAGCATTGCAATGCGTTAATTGATGACGCTGTTAAAAAAGGGGCGAGCCTTGTCTGTGGCAGTAAGGCCGATTCGACCCTAATGCCAGCCACGCTTTTGGATCGGGTGACACCACAGATGCGAATCTATTCCGAGGAGACCTTTGGTCCTGTTAAGGCGATTGTTCGGGTAAAGGGAATTGAAGAGGCGATTGCCTGTGCAAACGATAACGAATATGGACTCTCCGCAGCGGTCTTTGGCGGCGATATCGCTCGCGCGATGAATGTTGCGAAAAAAATTGATTCCGGAATTTGTCACATCAATGGGCCGACGGTGCATGATGAGGCACAGATGCCATTCGGGGGCGTGAAAGGCAGTGGATTTGGGCGTTTCGGTGGCAAGGCAGGCATCGCCGAATTTACAGAGCTGAGATGGATAACCGTGCAAACGGAGCCGCGGCACTATCCTTTTTAGATTTGCTGTTCTCTAACGGCTTGTCCCTTAGTTCATACCGGTAGTTCAGGGTCGTCGCAACAATGTTCTCCGTGTTATCCCTTAGATCATCTTTTCGCGCTGACCATGGATCGATACACTCGCGATTAAATTTTAAAAAAGGAAGACCATGATTTATTTCAAAATTAACCGTCGTTTAACGTTGCGCGCAGTTCTCGCCTCAGTGCTCGTAACGTTTTCTGCTGTTACATTCGCTGCTGAAGCCTTACCGCGTGCGAAACCTGAAGATGTTGGAATGTCGTCATCACGTCTTCAAAAGTTAAAAATATTCTTTGAGGGCGAAGTCAAAGCTGGCCGATTGCCTGGCGGGGTGATCGCGGTGGCAAGAAATGGAAAGCTGGTGATGTATGAGTCTTTCGGGAAGCATAATCCGACCGGCTCTGCTGCAATGCCAAAGGATGCAATTTTCCGCATCTACTCAATGACAAAACCTCTGGTTTCGGTCGCTGCGATGCAGTTAGTAGAGGATGGGACTGTTCAATTAACGGATCCCGTTTCGAAATGGTTGCCCGAGTTTGCAAACATGAGGGTCAGTGTTGCCACCAAAGGTCAGGACGGAAAAATGACCTACGAC
>CAYFPT010000036.1:0-207 GCA_964345065.1 uncultured Bordetella sp. | reverse complement strand
GGGTGCCAGCGCAGCGGCCGATGACAGTTCAAGATTTGCTGCGGCACACCGCAGGGCTTGCCTACGGAGAGATCAATACAAACGAGCAGGTGCGTCAGGCTTATCAAGCTGCCGGTGCCTATAAGCCTGGAAAAATGGATTTCGACTCCCGCGACGTTACTCCCGCTGAGCAGGTTTCTGCGATTTCAAAAGCCCCCCTCATTCATC
>CAYFPT010000035.1:13530-14622 GCA_964345065.1 uncultured Bordetella sp. | reverse complement strand
GGCTTTGCACCTTCTCGAGGGCCGCAGCCTCAATCAGCGGGCCGACCTGAACGCCAGGCTGAACTCCCGGCCCCACCCGAAGCTGGGCAACCTTCTCTGCAAGTTTTTTCGCAAAACTATCGTAGACGCCGTCCTGCACATAAATGCGATTGGCGCAAACACAGGTCTGCCCGGCGTTGCGGTATTTTGAAGCCATCGCGCCCTCAACGGCTGCATCAATATCCGCATCATCGAAAACGATAAATGGCGCATTGCCGCCGAGCTCCAGCGAGAGCTTCTTGACCGTATCCGCAGACTGCCGCAGCAAAATACGGCCGACCTCCGTTGACCCTGTGAAGGAGACCTTTTTGACTCGGGTGTCCTGGCAGAGCACCAGACCGATTTCGGGGGCGGCTGCAGCATCCCCCACCACCACATTAAACACCCCGGCGGGTATGCCCGCCTGCTCAGCAAGGTCGGCCAATGCGAGCGCGGTCAGAGGCGTTGCCTCCGCAGGTTTTGCAACAACCGTGCACCCTGCGGCAATAGCGGGTGCACACTTCCTTGTAATCATGGCCAGGGGGAAATTCCACGGCGTTATCGCTGCCGCCACCCCAATCGGCTCTTTAAATACCAGCAGCTTTCGCCCAGGGGCCGGCGATGGGATGACATCGCCATAAGACCGCTTGACCTCCTCGGCAAACCACTCAACAAACGAGGCGCCATAAATCACCTCGCCCTTGGCCTCCGCCAAGGGCTTGCCCTGTTCAGTGGTCATCAGCATTGCCAGCGCATCGGCATGCTGCAGAATCAGCTCGTACCAGGCCCGAACCCGGCTGCCGCGCTCTTTTGATGTCTTGGACTTCCAGCCATCAAATGCCGCATGCGCAGCGGCGATGGCCTCGAGTGCGTCCTCACGGCCCATATTCGCAACACTTGCAATCTTCTCGCCGCTGGCCGGATTAAATACATCGAACTCCCGGCCTGACTTTGCCGCCACCCAGCGGCCATTGATGTATCCCTGCGTCTTCATCTTCATTTCATTGTCGGCATCACAAACTCCGCCCCCGATCGAATCCCAGTTGGCCACCGCTGAGTAATCGCCTTGTAGCG
>CAYFPT010000035.1:0-13520 GCA_964345065.1 uncultured Bordetella sp. | reverse complement strand
GCGCGTGTAAAACCGCACGCCCTCGGGCCCGTGAATATGATGATCGCCAAACAGCGAATCCTTCCAGCCGCCGAATGAGTGAAAGGCCATCGGCACTGGAATCGGCACATTGATGCCCACCATTCCGACCTGAATGCGCGCGGCAAATTCTCGGGCACTGTCGCCATCCCGAGTAAACAGGGCAACCCCGTTGGCGAATGCATGGCCATGGATCAGCGCGAGCGCTTCTTCAAAATTTTTCACCCGTACAACACTGAGCACCGGACCGAAAATCTCTTCACGATAAATCTTCATCGAAGGCTTCACGTGGTCGAAAAGGCAAGGGCCAATGTAAAAACCGTCCTCGTGGCCGGCAACTTTTAATCCGCGTCCATCGACCACCAAGGCTGCGCCCTCGGCAACCCCCACATCCACATAGCCACGAACTTTTTCAAGATGCGCGCCTGTCACCAGGGGGCCCATCTCGGCGCCCGGCTGGCCGCCTGGCGCAACACGAATTGCCTTGGCCTTTTCGGCGACCTTCGCAATTAATGCATCGGCCACATTGCCCACCGCAACTGCCACGGAAATCGCCATACAACGCTCACCGGCAGATCCGTAGGCCGCGCCAATCAGCGCGTCCACTGCCTGATCCAAATCAGCATCGGGCATCACCACAAGATGATTTTTCGCGCCGCCCAATGCCTGGACGCGCTTGCCATGCCGCGATGCGGTCTCATGAATTAATTTTGCAATCGGTGTCGAGCCCACAAAACTTACCGCCGCAACGCTGGGGTGAGAGAGCAATGCCTCAACGGCCTCTTTGTCTCCTTGAATGACATTGAATACGCCGTCAGGAAGGCCGCACTCTTTTAGGCCCTGCGCCATCATCAGCGATGGCGAGGGATCACGCTCCGAGGGCTTAAGTACAAAACTATTCCCGCAGGCAATCGCTACCGGAAACATCCAGCACGGCACCATCACGGGAAAATTAAACGGGGTAATGCCAACACAGACGCCGATCGGCTGACGCATACTCCAGGCATCGATGCCCGCGCCGACCTGCTCGGTGTACTCGCCCTTCATCAGGTGCGGAATTCCACAGGCAAACTCAACGACTTCGAGTCCGCGCTGCACCTCGCCCTTTGCGTCGTCAAAGGTCTTGCCATGCTCGGCAGTAATCGCGTGGGCAAGGGCATCCATATTGCGCTCCATCCAGGCCTTGAACGCAAACATCACCCGCGCCCGCTTCACGGGCGGCGTTGCCGCCCAGCCGACAAACGCGGCCGACGCCGATTCAATCGCACGTTGTGTCTCTTCAGCAGAAGACAGCAGCACCTCGCGCGCAATTTCGCCTGTTGCAGGATTAAATACGGGGGCCGCCCGTTTTGGGGTGCCAGAAGCCCGGCCATTAATCCAGTTGCCCACCAGGGCCTGTCCGAGGTGGTGTTGGGGTGAATTCATATCAGCATCTCCAAAGTGCCCCACCCCATTTTCAGGATCAGGACAAACAACAGCACAAGAAAAAAGCGTCGAACAAAGCCGCTTCCCTTTAAAACCGCCAGCGAAGTTCCAATCAAGGCGCCGACAATATTACAGACCGCCATGACGAGGGCAGCGAACAGAAAAAACTCGCCCGCGGGGATAAAAAACGCCAACGCGGCCAGATTGGTGGTGAGATTAATCAGCTTGCTAGAAGCTGAGGCGTGTAAGAAATCATAACCAAAGAAGCGCACAAAAATGAATACCAAAAAAGCCCCCGTGCCAGGGCCGAAAAATCCATCATAAAAACCAAGTACCGCGCCCGCCACAAACCCCATCCCACGCTGTGCCGCCACCGAGTGCCGTGGCGCATGATGGGCGCCCATTTCTCGCCAACGCAGTGTCGAAAACGCCACCAAAACCAGCATCACCAAAACCAAAGGCTGCGCCAAGGCCCGCGAAAGAAGGCTCACGGCGGCTGCGCCGAGCCACGAAAAAACCAAAGCCCCCGCCAGCGCGGGCACCAGGGGGTTCCAGTCCAGGCGGACCCCCCGTGCATACCGATAGGCCGCAAAGACAGTGCCAGACACCGATGAAATCTTGTTGGTCCCCAACAGGCCGGCCGCTGAGCCATTGGGAACAAAGGAAAACAGGGCAGGCACCGAAATTAGGCCGCCGCCGCCGACTACCGCGTCGACCAATCCGGCTGCAAAGGCCGCCAGGCCCAGTATCAGCAGCACGCCGCCCTCTGGGCCGCCTGCCGCTCCGAATTCAAGCCACATTTGGAATTTTTGAAATAAAAAAGGCCGTTTTCCGCGACCCAACAGGCCTTCTTGCTAGGATCGCCGGATGAAACCCTTGATTGTGACATCTGGTGACCCCGCGGGCATTGGGCCAGAAATCGTGCTTAAGGCAGTCTCAAGCTGGCTGGCTGGCTCTGCGGCGGCCCGGCCCCTGCTTGTAGCCGGGGATTCAGAATGGTTTGGTGAGCTAGGAGTAAAGTTAAAAATACCCACTAAAAATATCAATTTTCTTCCTATTAAATGGAAAAAAGAAGAAATTTTATTAGGAAAAGTGGGAAAAAGTGCTGGTCAGGCTGGATTTGAGTCGATCCGCCAGGCAGTCAGCCGATGCATGTTCCGTGAGGCGGCCGGCCTGGTAACCGCCCCCATTCAGAAGGAGTCTCTCGCCCTGGCCGGCTATAACTGGCCGGGCCACACGGAGATGTTGGCGGAGCTCTCAAGCCCATCCGCTCCGCCCGCAGTCCGCATGATGCTCGTCAATCCCGAGCTCAAGGTCGTGCTGAACTCCGTGCATGTTGCGCTAAAAGACATGATTGATGGCCTGAACGTCCGAGACCTCGTCCAGACCATTTTGCTAGCGCAAAGCGCCTGCCAGCAGCTTGGGATCGCCGCCCCAAGAATCGCGGTGGCGGGCCTAAATCCCCATGCCGGCGAGGCCGGCCTGTTTGGCCGCGAAGACCTAGACATCATTGGGCCCGCCGTGGCGCAGGCAAAAAGCCTCGGTGTCAATGCCTCGGGGCCCTGGCCGGGCGATACCGTATTTATGCGGGCCCGCCAGGCCAAAGAGTTTGATGTCGTCATCGCCCAGTACCACGACCAGGGCTTAATCCCGATCAAGTATCTGGGCCTGGACCAGGGCGTAAATATGACACTCGGCCTGCCGTTTATTCGAACCAGCGTTGATCACGGAACCGCCTTTGATATTGCGGAGCGGCTGGTTGCGGATCCTGGCTCACTGCTTGCGGCCATTGCATTGGCCGATCGACTGGCAAGCCAACAAGAGCAGGCGCAGCCCTCTTTAATGAATCACTGAGGCACAACGCATCCATGTCTGACCAAAAAAATCCGCAGCTGATTGCGATCTGTGCTGGAAAAGTAAAGCCCATTTTGATTCGGCGCGAGCACGCCGACCAAGAGCTGCATCGGGTCGCTTCAGGCATTCACAAATCGACCATCAGCACCCTGGCGTCGCCCGCCTTAGTCGGCTGCGGCACGCTGGGAATTGCCGATGATGAGCAGGCCGATCTCAGCGTTCATGGCGGAATTGATAAGGCGGTCTATTGCTATCCGATTGAACACTACAGTTTTTGGAAGACCGCCTATCCCTGGCTTGCCGATCAAGAACACTGCTTCGGTACGGTTGGAGAAAATCTATGTGTTCAGGGCCTGGTGGAATCTCATCTCTGGATCGGTGATCTCTTGGAAATTGGCCAGGAACTCATCCTGCGCGTGACCAAGCCGCGTGAGCCCTGCTACAAATTCAACGCAAGAATGCGCTCCAATATCGCCGCCAAACTCATGATGCAAAACGGATTGTCGGGCTGGTATGCCGCAGTCGTTCAAGAGGGCCGGCTCAGGGCGGGCGATGACATACGTGTCAAGGCAGGGCCACGCGACATCACCGTGGCCCAGGAGTATCAGCGGCTACTCAAAGACTAGGCAGCAAGGCGCTGCTCAAGCCGAGACTCAAAAACAGCCTTTGTTTTCAGGAGTGCGGCCGGAAGGCCATGGCGCAGCTTGTCAAAAAGTTCTGCGTGTAAGGCAAACTCCTCCTGCCATGATTTTCGATCAATCGCGGTGATACGCGAAAACTGATCAGCGGAAAACGCCAGCCCGGTCCAATCGATGTCTTCATATCGCGGGGTGATGCCAAACACGTGCTCAGCGCCCTGCGCCTTGCCCTCAATACGCTGCAGCATCCATTTTAAGACCCGGGCGTTTTCTCCGAAGCCAGGCCAAACAAAGCGGCCCTGCTCATCTGTCCTAAACCAGTTCACACAAAAAATCTTCGGCAGCTGTGGGCCACGACGGCCCAGCTTTTCACCCAACTCGAGCCAATGCGAAAAATACTCGGCCATGTTGTAGCCGCAGAAGGGCAGCATCGCGAACGGATCGCGTCGCACCACACCCTGCTGACCCATTGCGGCCGCCGTGGTCTCCGAGCCCATCGTGGCCGCCATGTAGACGCCCTCTTCCCAGTTGCGGGCCTCAGTCACCAGCGGCACAGTGGTTGAGCGACGGCCACCGAAAATAAAGGCGTCTATCACGACACCCTGGGGGTTATCCCATTCAGCATCGATGACCGGATTCTGAACCGAGGAGACGGTAAAACGGGCATTGGGATGGGCCGCCTTGCGGCCCTCGGCCTTTGCGATCTCCGGGGTCCAATCACGGCCCTGCCAATCCAGGCAATGGGCGGGCGGGGCGCCCATGCCTTCCCACCAGACATCTCCATCATCGGTGAGCGCGACATTGGTAAAGATGACGTTTTCTTTCAACGAGGCCATGCAGTTGAAATTAGTCTTTTCGTTAGTACCAGGAGCAACGCCAAAATAACCATTCTCGGGATTAATCGCGCGCAGGCGGCCCCCTGCGTCCGGCTTGATCCAGGCAATGTCATCGCCAATCGTGGTGATCTTCCAGCCTCCCTGATCCATTCCCTGCGGCGGAATCAGCATTGCGAAATTTGTTTTTCCGCAGGCCGATGGAAAGGCGGCGGCAACGTGATACTTCCTGCCCCAGGGGGCCTGCACTCCGAGAATCAGCATATGCTCTGCGAGCCAGCCTGCCGAACCGGACTCGGCCTCTTTGCGGCCCATCGATGAGGCAATACGCAACGCAAAGCATTTTTTTCCCAGCAGCGCATTGCCGCCGTAGCCCGAGCCATAAGACCAGATTTCCCGTGTTTTGGGAAAATGAACAATGTACTTCGTTGGATTGCATGGCCAGCTTACATCGCGTGCGCCATTGGCCAGGGGCGCTCCGACTGAATGCACGCAGGGGACAAATTCTCCTGAGGTGCCAAGCACATCGTAGACGGCGCGGCCCATGCGGGTCATCAGCCGCATATTGACTACAACATAGGGTGAGTCAGAGACCTCTACTCCGATGTGTGCGATCGGCGATCCGATCGGCCCCATCGAAAATGGAAT
This sequence comes from uncultured Bordetella sp., assembly GCA_964345065.1. Taxonomy (GTDB): domain Bacteria; phylum Pseudomonadota; class Gammaproteobacteria; order Burkholderiales; family Burkholderiaceae_A; genus Lacustribacter. Next base: position 8,104 of record CAYFPT010000035.1, on the reverse strand, counting down.
GACATACATCGTACGGCCCTGCATACAGCCCTCAAAGAGCCCGTCGAGCGTCTGGCGCATCTCATTTGGCGCTATCCAGTTATTGGTCGGGCCCGCATCCTCCTGTCGGTCGGTGCAAATAAAAGTGCGGTCCTCAACCCGCGCCACATCAGAGGGGTCCGACCACGCAAGAAATGAATTGGGCCGCTTAGCGGCATTCAATCGCCTGAGTGTTCCGGCCTTCACCATCTCCTGGCATAGCCGATCGGACTCTTCTGCCGAGCCATCGCACCACACGATTCGGTCAGGCTTGGTCTTGTTCGCAATCGTTTGGGCCCACTGAATCAGCCCCGGGTGTTTGACGTACTCTGGAATGGCGTTCTGCATAGTGTTGTGTTTTTATTTAGGCACGCTGATGTTTGATGCCATGATTGCGCATTGTGCAAATTTTAACATTTCAGTCTGTCCGCTATGGCCACTAATGAACCCTTGGTTTTCCTGAGTTGCGGGGGAACAATTGAAAAGATTTATCTGCCTGAGGCCGGCCGGCTGGGCTTTGACCGATCCCGGGTCGCCGACTGGGCGGAACGCTGCAGGATCACCGGCCCCTGGCGGGCCGAGACCGTCATGCTGATCGACAGTCTTGAAATGGTCGATCGCGACCGCCAACAGCTGGCACAAAAAATCGCCCAAACCCCGGAATCGAGGATCGTTGTTTTGCACGGCACCGACACCATGGCCGAAAGTGCCAGAACAATAATGCTGCATCGCAAAGAGCATCAAACGATTGTCTTTACTGGCGCCATGGTTCCCGCAAGCCTTGAGGAATCCGACGGACTGTTTAATTTTGGATTCGCCTGTGCCGCGGTTCAGTTTTTGCAAGCCGGCACATATATCGCGATGAACGGAAAAATATTTCCTGCTGACCAGGCCCGGAAAAATACCGCTGCGGGCCGGTTTGAAGAGCGGCCCGCAAAGCCCGACTAAGCACGACAGCCGGGCATCTATTTACCAATGCAAAAGCCCGCAAAGATTTCGCCCAGCAAATCGTCTGCGGAAAACTCCCCGGTAATTTCACCAAGATGCCGCTGGGCCTGGCCTAAATCCTCGGCCAGTAATTCGAGCTGATGCTGAGAAAGATGCGACTCGGCAGCAAGCAGATCGGTCTGCGCCCGAAGCAGGGCCTGAAGATGGCGCGTGCGCGCCGAAAACACCCCGACTGCCGACTGCTCACTTAAACCAGCAATCTCAATCAGCATGGCGCGCAATTGGTCCAGGCCCTGGCCAGTCTTCGAAGAAATCATTGCTGGGCCCCTGACCGCGGCATTTCGCTTCGGGCTCGATAATGCGGTTGACCGCTTCGCGGCCAACAAATCAGTCTTGTTATTGACTTCGACCACCTGACACATGGCCGGCACACGCTCTAAAACCCGACGCTCCAGTTCGCGATCGACGGCGATCTCGCCGCTTGCATCACGCATCAGCAATACCACCTGGGCCTGCTCAACCTCCTGCCAGGTGCGCGCGATTCCTAGCCGCTCGACCGCATCCTGAGTCGGTCGCAGGCCGGCGGTATCCACCACATGAATCACCAGGCCCTGCAAGACAATCTCCTGAACAATGCGGTCGCGGGTTGTGCCGGCGATCTCGGTGACCAAGGCAACCTCTTGGCCCGAAAGCGCGTTCAGCAGCGATGATTTGCCCACATTAGGCGCGCCCACCAAGACCACACGCAGGCCATCACGCAAGACCGCGCCCTGCTGGGCGGCCAGCAGCGTCGCCTTCAGGCTGGCCTGGATTTGCAGCAGCCGCTGCGCAACACCCTCGCGCTCAATGAACTCAAGATCTTCTTCCGGAAAATCAAGGCAGGCCTCGACACGCACGCGCAAATCAATCAGCCTCTGCTGTAGGCCCTCGACCGCCTGACTAAAAACTCCTCGCAGCGAGGCCAGGGCGCTCTGGGCGGCCCGCTCCGATCCGGCATTAATCAGATCTGCAACCGCCTCGGCTTGGGCAAGGTCAAGCTTGTCGTTCAGAAATGCGCGGCGCGTAAACTCCCCCGGCTCGGCAAGACGTATCCGGCCTGCAGCCTTGGGCTGAATTGAAAGGCATCGATTTAGGATTGCTGAGAGCACACCAATGCCGCCGTGGCCTTGCAGCTCTAAGACATCTTCGCCGGTATACGAATTTGGGCCCGAAAAAAAGATCGCAAGCCCATCGTCAATTGGCGTCCCCTGCCCGCCCAGAAAAGCAAGATGGGTCGCGTGCCGGGCCGCCAACACCCTGCCGCAGACCTCTTGCATGATGGTGCGTGTTGCAGGACCAGAAACGCGGACGATGCCCACCGCGCCCTTTCCGGCGGCGGTTGCAATCGCGACAATCGTGTCTTGCGCCACCTCAGCGCGCCAATGCTTTGGGCCAGGCCCGCTCGCGCGCCTGGCTAGCGGTGAGCGGCCGCAGACCGCTCAATCTGTCGCATCACCGCCCACTGCTGAGCGATTGACAGCACGTTATTCACAAGCCAATACAGCACCAGGCCCGCAGGAAAAAAGAAAAAGAACACTGAAAAAACGATCGGCATCGCCATCATCACCTTTGCCTGAATCGGATCCGGCGGCGGCGGATTTAGCTTGGTCTGAATAAACATTGTGATGGCCATAATGATGGGCAAAATAAAGTAGGGATCGGGCACCGATAAGTCGGTGATCCAGCCAATCCATGGGGCGTTGCGCATTTCGACGCTGGCCAATAACACCCAGTACAAAGCAATAAACACCGGGATCTGAACAAGAATCGGCAGGCAGCCCCCCAGGGGGTTGATCTTCTCGGTCTTGTAGAGCTCCATCATCGCCTGATTCAGCTTGGCCTTGTCGTTGGCATAAAGCTCACGCAGTTTCATCAGCCGCGGTGAGACCGCCTTCATCTTGGCCATTGATTTATAGCTCGCTGCCGATAAGGGGTAGAAGATCAGCTTGATAATGACGGTCAGCAAGACGATCGCCCAGCCCCAATTGGCCACAACGCCATGTAGCTGCTCCAGCAGCCAATAAATCGGCTTAGCAAGAAATGTCAGCCATCCGTAGTCGACAACCAAATCCAGGCCTGGCGCGAGCTTTTCCAAAACGCTCTGCAGCTGAGGCCCGGCGTACAGCGTCGCCTCGTGGGTCTGCTGGGCGCCCGGCGGGATTGAGGGCAGGGCCTGAATCAGCCCAATGCTGTAGAGGTTATTTTCAATGCGGCGTGTGTAGAACTCGCGGGCCGCATCGTTTTTCGGAATCCATGCGCTTACAAAATAGTGCTGAATGATGCCGAACCATCCGTCGTTAGCGTTTTTTACATAAGTTGCTTTGTTTTTTTCAATTTCGGAAAAATCAATTTTCTGAAACTTGCCCTCTTGGGTAAAAACCGCCGGGCCCATAAAGGTTTGATAAAACTGACTCTCCCCGGGGGGCCGGTCGCCACCGCGCATCAATTGCAGATAAATCATCGGTGCCAAGGCGTCGGCGCCAGTATTTTGTACGGTATGCGCCACACGGATCGTGTGGCCTTTTTCGTCTAAGGAAAACGTTTTGGTGAGCTTCACACCACCCGACTCGGACACCAGCACGGCATGCCGCTTCGGATCAAGATCCTCGCGCAGAGCGCCTTTTTTAAACAGCGATGTGTGGTTCGGAAAGGCAACCTGGGCAGCAGACTGGCCGACAAGGCCGGACTGGGCTTCGTAACGGCGGGAGGCAGCGAGATCGAACAACACCACGCGCTGTCCGTCATAGGCCTCTGAGATTTGGTCCCGCAGAATCGCGCGCACAATGCGTGCGCCCTGTAAATCGATTTCAAGCTCAATTTCATTATTGGCAAGCGTTATTTTTTCAGCGCCTGCGGCTGGCGCGGCGGATGGCCCCGGCCCGGCGGGCTGGGCGCTGGGCGATAACGCTTTTGATGCGCTCGGAATTGCAGCGGCATCCGCCTTGGGTGCGGCGGGGGCTGAACCCTGCCCGACAGCAGATGCGGCAGTGCCTGACTTTTCGGGTGTTGGACTAGAAACGACTGGCCCACCAAAAAACGAGCCCTGGCCGGAATGCTTCATGTAGGCATCCCAGAGCAACAAAAGGCTCATCGAGAAAATAATCCAAAGAATTGCGCGACGAGTATCCATGGTGTTTTGGGCTATTCAGCAGAAGGAATCGGGGATTGGCGACGGTGTTGGGGCGGCACAGGATCAAGGCCACCATCACACCAGGGGTGGCATCGACCAAGCCGTTTTGCGCTTAACCATGCCCCAGAAAACAGGCCGTGCTCCTGAAACGCCTCGATCGCATAATCGGAGCAGTGCGGCAAAAAGCGGCATCTTGGGCCAATGATTGGCCGGAGGGTCCATTGATACAGTCGGACAAATGCCACCCCAAACCAAGAAGCGCGAACGGCTTTCATGAGTGTTCGCTGGCCGGGGGCGCGGCTACAACGGCCTGAGTTGCTTTTTCAAAAAGCGCTCGAAGCTCTGCCCGGCCCGCGCCGCGGGGTGCCGCCCAGCCGGGGTTTACCACACTGGCCAGGCGTACCACTAGAGCAAACGGCTGAGTTGTAGGATGAAGGGCCAAGGTTTTAATCAAGCACTCTTTAAACAGTTCACGAGACCAGCGCTTTATGCGATTTCTTTGGTTGGCGTGTCGAATTAGTTTTTTCGGCACCACAAACCCCAATCGAAAACCCTTGTCGAGCGCAATTTTGTAAATCATGGCGCTATTGGTTCGGCCTACGGGCCGTGACCGAAGGGCCCGACGAAAATCTTCGGGGGATCGCAAGCGAAAATCCCGCTTGCCCATAACAAGGCTTAACTCCCCCCAGCCCGCGGGCTGATCGCCGCTAGACTGACAGGCGCTTGCGGCCCTTGGCGCGACGGGCCCGAATGACGGCCCGGCCACTGCGGGTTTTCATCCGAACAAGAAAACCATGGGTTCTTTTTCGCCGCACAACAGAGGGTTGAAAGGTTCTTTTCATTTTGTTTTCCCAACAAATGTTCTGTCCCAAATAGGATGCAGAAAGTAACCCGGCAGTATAAAAGAAACCAGCGGCTGGAACCACCCACAGGCCCGGCAGGGCCTGTGGATAACTCTCTTAATCCGGTAAAATCCGAGCATGGAATCGCTGTGGCAAGACTGCCTTTTGCACTTTGAGCGGGAATTGCCGGGACAGCAATTCCAGACCTGGTTCAAACCACTCGAGTTGCTGCGCATTGACCAAAACGGTCAAAGCAGCCGCGTCGTGCTATCGGCCCCCACGCGTTTTAAGCAAAGCTGGGCAAAAAATCAATTCTCGTCGGCCTTAAGTGCGTGGTGGTCGAGCCATCTTGGCACCCCCGTTGAGCTTGAGATCGAAATCAATGGCCAGACAGCCCAGCCCAGCCAGCCGGAATCCGGCCGTCCAGTGAATGCGGCAGCCTCCCGACCAAAACCCGAAACCACAGACACCCCTGCTGAACCAGTGGTGTCGCAAAGCCGCCTAAATTCCGACTGGAATTTTGAAACCTTTGTTCCTGGAAAAGCCAATCAACTCGCCCGGGCCGCGGCCCTTCAGGTCGCCGACAACCCGGGTCGGGGCTATAACCCGCTTTTTATCTATGGCGGTGTGGGCCTGGGCAAGAGCCATTTAATTCACGCTGTTGGCAATGCACTCATGCAACGAAACCCGAATGCTCGGGCACGCTACATTCATGCAGAGGCCTATGTCAGTGATGTTGTCAAAGCCTACCAACGCAAATCGTTTGATGAGTTCAAGCGGTACTACCACTCACTCGACCTGCTTCTGATTGATGACATTCAGTTTTTCGCCGGCAAGCAGCGCACCCAAGAAGAATTCTTTTATGCCTTTGAGGCCCTCATTGCTGCCCAAAAGCAAATCATTATCACAAGCGACACCTATCCTACAGAACTTGGCGAGATCAACCCCCGATTGCTGACCCGATTCTCCTCGGGGCTAACTGTTGCGATCGAACCCCCAGAGCTTGAAATGCGCGTTGCAATTCTGATGAAAAAAGCTGAAATTGAATCTTTTGTTTTACCAGAAGAAGAAGCTTTTTTTATTGCGAAACAATTACGCTCGAATGTCCGTGAGCTTGAGGGAGCACTTAAAAAAATAATCGCCTACTGCGACTTTCATGGCTGCGCGCCCTCTAACGAGACCGTGCGTGAGGCACTCAAAGATATTCTGTCACTACAAAAAACCCTTATTTCAGTAGAAAACATCCAAAAATCAGTCGCTGACTTCTACAACATTAAGGTCGCTGATATGTACAGCAAACGCCGGCCAGCCAATATTGCCATGCCACGACAAATTGCCATGTATCTCGCAAAAGAGCTAACCCAAAAAAGCTTTCCCGAAATCGGTGACTTGTTTGGGGGCCGGGACCACACTACAGTGCTCCATGCTGTCAAAAAAGTGTCCGATTTGCGACTTCGAAGTGCCGAGCTCAACCATCAGCTGCATGTTCTTGAACAACAACTCCGTGGGTAAGCTGTGAATAAACCAAGACCACCCCATCAAAACTCGGGGCCAAGCAGCGGCACAAGCCGGGTTGCCCACAGGCTCAATAAGTTACTCAAAAGTTATCCCCAACCTTTAGATTCCCGATCCGATAAGCCCAGTAACCGGCAGCACACACTATCCACAGCTCTTGGATTCCTTATCTACTAATCTTAATTTTCAATATCATGATTCTGATCAAAGCTCAGCGCGACGCCCTACTAAAGCCCTTGCAAACCGTCACGGGTATTGTTGAACGCCGGCACACACTCCCCATACTCTCTAATGTGCTAATTAGTAAAAACCAACAAACGGTATCGTTTTGCTCAACTGATATTGAAATGCAAATTCGAACATCGTCGGACATGGCAACAGGGGATGAGCCCTTATCCACGACGGTAGCAGCAAGAAAACTTTTGGACATTCTCCGAGCCCTGCCAGATCAGCCAGAAATCACTGTTTCTTATGCCAATAAGAAATTATCGCTGGCGCAGGGCAAAGCGAAGTTTAGTCTTCAAACCCTGCCCGCCGAAGACTTTCCAACGGTTGTTGCGGCCGATCAGTACCCTGCGAGCATTACGCTTCCACAGCGCACACTAAAACAGCTTTTACATCTGGTGCATTTTGCGATGGCGCAGCAGGACATTCGTTACTACCTAAACGGGCTTTTATTGGTCATCGATCAGTCAAGCCTGAAGGCAGTCGCAACGGATGGCCATCGGCTGGCCTATAGTGCCGTCACACAAGAATCCAAAGAAGTGGAAATAAAAATTAGTGGTGAACGACAAGAAGTTATCATTCCACGAAAGGCCATTATTGAATGCCAACGGCTGCTTGATGACTCTGATAGTGTCGTAACAATCGAGCTGGCTTCAAACCAGGCCCGGTTCCGTTTCGGCCAGGTTGAGCTTTTATCAAAACTTATTGAGGGTAAGTTCCCGGATTATCAACGGGTCATTCCTGCCCAACATCAAAAAATCGTTCCAATTAGCCGAGAACTCTTTCTGGGCGCCCTGCAGCGGGCAGCGATTCTTACCACCGATAAGTTCAAAGGTGTGCGGCTAACCCTTTCGGCGGGCTCGCTTAAGATATCCTCAACAAACGCAGAACAAGAAGAAGCATCCGACGATATCGAAGTGGCATACCAGGGCGAATCGGTAGACATTGGATTTAATGTTCAATATCTCATCGATGTTTTGTCTAACCTGAAAAGCGACACCATTCATATCGCGCTACAAGACCCCAACGCGAGCGCGCTGATTACTTCTGAAAGTGATCCAGAGTTTAAGTATGTCGTAATGCCAATGCGGATCTAAACCTTAATTAAATCGAGACTATTGAGTGACTATGCTGAAGGCTGTCTTAATGCAGGAACACGAAAACCTAGATCAGGCCCAGGGCTACGGAGCCGATTCAATAAAGATGCTCAAAGGCCTGGAGGCGGTCCGCAAGCGGCCTGGCATGTATATCGGCGATACACATGATGGCAGCGGACTGCACCACATGGTGTTTGAGGTTGTGGATAACGCAATTGACGAGGCCCTGGCCGGCCATTGCGACGACATTGTTGTCACGATACATACCGACAATTCGATCTCGGTAACCG
>CAYFPT010000034.1:0-14735 GCA_964345065.1 uncultured Bordetella sp. | reverse complement strand
GTCCCGAACGCAGTACTCTACCAGGCTGAGCTACACCCCGAAACGAAGGCCGAAGTCTAGCAGGGAACCGATTTTTCGCTGAAATTTGCGGGCTTAGGCGCGACGTTGTGCAAGCTGGTCCAGCAGCTGGAGTAAGGCGGTTTTATATTCCGAGGCCGCAAGTCCCGACAGCGCTGCGCGGGCAAGGCTGCATTCCCGTTGGGCGGAATCCAGCGTGGCCGCTAAGGCGCCGGTGCGCTGAATCGCCCGAACAACCTGCTGAAAGTCCGCCTGATCAGGATGTTCAATCGCTGCCCGGACCATCTGCTTTTCCTGCTCGGTGCCTCTGGCCATGACGGTAATCAGCGGCAGGGTGGGCTTGCCCTCGCGCAGGTCATCACCCACACATTTGCCGATTTCCTGCTCATTGCCGTCGTAATCTAGGGCATCGTCGATGAGCTGAAATGCGGTTCCAAGATGCCGACCAAAGGCAGCACAGTTTTCGACCAAGGCCGGATCTGCGTTGGCAAGAACGGCCGGCACTTTTGCGGCGGCCTCAAACAGCTTGGCGGTCTTATAACGAATCACCGTCAGGTAGCGCTCCTCGGTGACATCAGGATCATGGCAATTCATGAGCTGCAGGACCTCGCCCTCGGAGATCACATTGGTGCTCTCGGCCATGACGGCCATGACCTCAGAGGATCCGACTTCCACCATCATCTGAAAGGCCCGGGAGTAGAGAAAGTCGCCCACCAGCACGCTGGCGGCATTTCCAAAGAGTACATTCGCGGTGGCCTGGCCGCGGCGCAGCGCGGACTCGTCAACCACGTCATCGTGAAGCAGGGTCGCGGTATGAATAAACTCCACAACGGCGGCCATCATCTGCGAGCGTTCTGGATTCAGCAGTCCTTTGCCAGCGCCAGAAGATTGTAAGTGAGCACTCATTGCCTCGGAAATCATGAGCAGCAATGATGGTCGGACCCGTTTACCGCCACTCTGGATGATGTACTCCGCCACCTGGCCGATCAGGGGCACCTCGGAGGACAGCCGATGGCGAATGAGCCTGTCGACGGCCGCCATCTCGGCGCTCACGATGGCCTGCGGCCCGGCCTGGGCGGCCACAGCGGGGGCGGAAATGGGGCTAATCACGGCGTTCACGGCGGCATTATGACACCCTGAATTTGCCCGTTTTTATCAGCAAAACAGGGCCAAGCGGCTGAAAATCATTTGACGAAACAGGCACTTACGGCTAAATTGGTGGGTTTCCGAAATTCAAAGCAAGAAGGTCTGCCATGTACGCAGTAATTAAGACCGGGGGCAAGCAATATCGCGTGACCGCCGGCATGAACCTGAAAGTGGAATCCTTGGCCGCCGAAGTGGGCAGCCAGGTGGTATTGGATCAGGTCCTCGCAGTGGGCGAGGGCGAGTCGGTGGTGGTGGGCGCGCCGCGGGTTCAGGGAGCCACCGTGCAGGCGACTGTGGTGGCCCACGGCCGGCATGACAAGGTTCGGATTTTTAAGCACCGTCGCCGCAAGCACTACGCCAAGAGCCAGGGTCATCGGCAGAATTACACTGAATTAACGATTGTTGAGATCAAAAAATAATTCCGGCTGCTGATCTCCAGCCGGGGGCAGCGCGGGCGATTGAGGAAACAAAATGGCACAGAAAAAAGGCGGCGGCAGTACGCGAAATGGTCGGGATTCGGAAGCCAAACGGCTTGGCGTGAAAGTCTTTGGTGGCGAGCAGATTGCCGCAGGCAGCATCATCGTGCGTCAGCGGGGCACACAGTTTCATGCCGGCGAAAATGTCGGCATGGGCAAGGATCACACCCTGTTTGCGCTCTCACCCGGCAGGGTGAAGTTTGCGGTCCGCGGCCCACTGAATCGTTCTACAGTTAGTGTCGTGGCGGAATAGGCCCCTGAGCGCTGTTGATCTGAGAGCCCCGCCGTGATGCGGGGCTTTTTATTTCTGAGTCACCGATGAAATTTATTGATGAAGCCACCATCGAAGTCCATGCCGGCAATGGCGGCAATGGCATCGTTGCATTTCGTCGCGAGAAGTTCATCCCCAAGGGCGGCCCGAGCGGGGGTGATGGCGGCCGCGGCGGCTCGGTGATCGCGGTGGCGGATCGCAACATCAATACGCTGATTGACTACCGCTACGCCCGAGTCCATCGGGCACGCGGGGGTGAGCACGGCCAGGGCTCGGATCGATACGGCGCAGCCGCCGAAGACATCGTTTTACGAATGCCGGTGGGCACCGTGATCACGGATGCCGAGAGTGGCGCGCTGATTGCAGATTTGGCCCTCGATGGTGAGCAGGCGATTCTGGCCAAAGGGGGCCGCGGCGGCCTGGGCAATCTGCACTTTAAGTCGAGTACAAATCGAGCGCCTCGGCAGGCGACAAAGGGCACCGAGGGCGAACATCGCCGCATTCGGCTTGAACTCAAGGTCCTTGCGGATGTCGGCCTGCTGGGCCTGCCGAACGCCGGAAAATCCACTTTGATTGCAGCCTGCTCAAACGCGCGGCCAAAGATCGCCGACTATCCCTTCACCACATTGCATCCGAATCTTGGCGTCGTGCGGACCGGGCCCGCCAAGAGTTTTGTGATGGCCGATATTCCGGGCCTGATCGAAGGCGCCGCTGAAGGCGCCGGCCTCGGCCATCAATTTCTGCGGCATCTGCAGCGAACACGGCTGCTGCTGCATATTGTCGATGTCTGTCCGCCCGGCAGTCGAATTGAGTCCGAACAGGATCGGCGTGAATTGGTGGATCGTCTTGCCGCGGAGATTCGCGGCCTTGTCGCGGAGTTAAAGCATTACGACGCGAAACTTGCCCGTAAGCCCCGCTGGATTGTTTTGAATAAGGTCGATGTCGTGGGGGATGCGCTTGGCGAAGAGTTTCTTGTGGCATTGAAAAAGAAATTACGCTCCCGGTCCTCAGCCTATTGCGTCAGCGGCGCCAGTCGCGTGGGCTGTGAGGCCCTGATGCAGGATATCCAGCACTGGCTCGATGCCCAACGGATCGCAGCGATCGGTTCGGCCAAGCCCGATGTGCGTTTCACGTCTTCCGAGGAGGGCGCAAGTGTCCAGTAACGCGGCCAGTCAGCGTCAGGTGGTGCGGCGTGCCCAGCGTTGGGTGGTGAAGGTCGGCTCAAGCCTGGTCACCAATGAAGGCCGCGGCATTGATCCTGAGGCCATCGCGGTCTGGGCCGCGCAAATCGCAGCGCTGCGGGGCCAGGGCCGTGAGGTGGTGCTGGTCTCAAGTGGTGCCATTGCAGAGGGTACGAAGCGGCTCGGATGGCTGACCCGTCCGCATGAGATTCATGAGCTTCAGGCGGCCGCAGCAGTTGGCCAGATGGGCCTGGCCCAGGCTTACGAGTCGGGCTTTTCGCGCTGGAACCTCAAAACCGCGCAGATTCTTTTGACCCATGAAGACATTGCAGATCGCCGTCGTTATCTGAATGCGCGGGCCACCATTTCCACGCTGCTGGGCTATGGGGTCATCCCCATCATTAATGAAAACGACAGCGTAGTGACCGATGAGATCAAGCTCGGCGATAACGACACGCTGGCGGCGATGGTGACCAATCTGATCGAGGCAGATGTTCTGGTCATTCTCACGGACCAGGCGGGCCTCTTTACTGCTGACCCGCGTAATGATTCGAGCGCGACCTTGATTGCCTGGGGCAAGGCGGCCGATTCAGCCTTTGAGGCGATGGCGGGCGGTGCGGGAACGGGGTTCGGAACGGGCGGCATGGCCACCAAGGTCAGAGCCGCACAGCGTGCTGCGCGTAGCGGCGCTGCCACCGTAATCGCCAGCGGACGAGAGCCTGAGATTTTGTCGCGGCTTGCAGCTGGTGAATCGCTGGGCACCTGCCTTGTGGCGGAACTCGCGCCGATTGCGGCCCGCAAGCAATGGCTTGCCGATCAGCTACAGACCCGTGGCGTGATCACGCTGGATGAGGGCGCCGTTCGGGTGCTGCTTGAGCAGGGCAAAAGCCTGCTGCCGATCGGCGTGACGCAGGTCCAAGGCGAGTTTGAGCGCGGCGACCTGGTCAGCTGCCATTCGCCGCAGGGCCACGAAATTGCACGGGGCCTGGTGAACTATGGCGCCAGCGATGCCCGACGCATCCTGCGGCGGCCTTCAAGTGAGATCGAATCGATTCTCGGCTTTGTGGAAGAGCCGGAGCTCATTCACCGCGACAATCTTATTGTGCTCGGCCGAGGCTAGCGGCCTCAGCGTGCTCGGGCCGGTGTAGCAATTCTTCTTGAGAGAAAATCAAGCCTGAGAGTTCATTGAGCGCGCAGCGATACACATTGCGCTTAAATTCAATCACCGACTCCAATGGAATCCAGTAATCGTGCCAGCGCCAGGCATCGAATTCGGGTTTTTCTAGGTTATTGCGCAGGCTGACATCGCAATCGCGGCCCAGCATTTTCAGCAGAAACCAGATCTGTTTCTGGCCCCGATAGTGGCCCCGCCATTCACGGCGCACCCAGCGTTCGGGCACATCGTAGTGCAGCCAATCGCGGGTCCGGCCGATGATCTCAACGTGATGGGGCTTCAGTCCGGTCTCCTCTTCGAGTTCGCGGAACATCGCCTGCTCGGGCGCTTCGCCGGATTTAATGCCGCCCTGGGGGAATTGCCAGGCGTGTTCACGCACCCGCTTGCCCCAGAAGACCTGGCGCTGACTGTTGGTCAGGATGATGCCGACATTCGGGCGGTATCCGTTTTCGTCAAGCATGATGGCGTGATGGACTGGCCGTGAGCACAAAAGAATTGGTCATAAAATGACATCGATTATAAGAGGGCCATCATGCGAATTTCCCATTTCCACTTCCAGACCTTAAAGGAAGATCCCGCCGATGCCGAGGTGGTCAGCCATCGCCTGATGCTCCGGGCCGCCATGATTCGTCGGCTGGGCGCGGGAATTTATAACTACATGCCGCTGGGCCTGCGGGTGATCCGCAAGGTGGAGCGCATTATTCGCCAAGAGATGGACCGCTCGGGCGCCATTGAGCTCTTGATGCCCCTGGTGCAGCCCGCCGAGCTCTGGATGGAGACTGGCCGCTGGGAGAAGATGGGGCCGGAATTACTTCGCGTGAAGGATCGGCACGGACGGGATTTCGCGATTCAGCCCACCTCGGAGGAGGTGATCACGGACATTGCCCGCCAGGAGCTGAGAAGCTGGCGGCAGCTGCCGAAGAACTTTTATCACATTCAGACCAAATTCCGTGATGAACGGCGGCCGCGATTCGGCGTGATGCGGGGCCGTGAGTTCACCATGAAGGATGCCTATTCCTTTGACCGTGATGTCGCCGGCGCTGAAAAAAGCTACGACAACATGTTTGATTGCTACTGCCGGATTTTTGATCGGCTTGGCCTGCGGTATCGCTCGGTGGCCGCCGATACCGGCGCCATCGGAGGCTCGCGTTCCCACGAATTTCAGGTGATCGCAGACACGGGAGAAGACGCGATTGTTTACTGCCCCCAATCTGATTTCGCCGCCAACATGGAGCTTGCTGAGGCGGTCGCGCTGCTGTCCGACCGTAAGGCACCCGCGCAGCCGATGGCATTAACGCCCACGCCTGGCAAATCCACCTGCGCTGAAGTGGCCGCGCTTCTTGGCCTGCCGCTACAGCAGACGGTGAAGTCAATTGTGTTGGCCACCGATGCCCGTGATGAAAAAGGTGCAGTGGTGGCGACCACGATCTGGCTTTTGCTGCTGCGTGGCGATCATGATCTCAACGAGGTGAAGGCCGGCAAACTCAAAGGCCTCGATCAGGGGTTTCGTTTTGCGACCGTTCAGGAAATTGAGGCCCACTTTGGCTGTAAGCCGGGCTACCTGGGCCCGGTTGCGCCCGCCCGGCCCATCACGGTGATTGCAGATCGCACCGTCGCGCAGATGAGTGACTTTATTACGGGGGCGAATCAGTGGGACCACCACCTCTGTGGCGTTAATTGGGGCCGCGATCTGCCAGAGCCCGATCAGGTGGCCGATATTCGCAACGTCGTGGAGGGGGATCCCTCTCCCGATGGCAAGGGCCGCCTGTCGATTCAGCGCGGCATTGAGGTGGGCCATGTTTTTTATCTGGGCACCAAATATTCAGAGGCCATGAAGGCCAGCTATCTCGATGAGAATGGCAAGCCCGCACTCATGGAGATGGGCTGCTACGGCATTGGCGTGACCCGAATCCTGGGGGCTGCAATTGAGCAAAATCACGATCAGCGCGGCATCGTCTGGCCCGCCGCGATTGCCCCCTTCGAGGTGGTGATCTGTCCGGTCGGGGCTGCAAAATCGGAGGCCGTGCGGCTTGCCTGCGAAGCGATTTATCAGGAACTTCTGGCCGCGGGCATGGATGTCGCGCTGGATGACCGTGATGAGCGTCCGGGCGCGATGTTTGCGGACTGGGAGTTGATTGGTGTGCCCGTTCGGATCACCATTGGCGAGCGGTCGCTAAAGGAAGAAAAGCTCGAATTGCTAAAACGCAGCACCATGGCGGCCTCAGTCTGTGATCGCAGTGGTGTGGTTGCAGCAGTCCGCGGCCTGCTGTCCGCGAATTAAAAAAAGGAGACCACAACATGAACGCCCCCGATCAGCTGTATGTCTTGCGTGAGGATCACGAGGCGCTTGCCACCATCACCATGAATCGTGGCGAGCGGTTCAATCCCCTGTCGTCCGAGATGATCTTGGCGTTGTGCCAGACATTCGATGCGATCGCCCAGGATCCATCGGTTCGGGTGGTGGTGCTCCAGGGCAATGGCCGAGGATTCTGCGCCGGCCATGACCTCAAAGAGATGCAGAACCATGCCCAGGATTCCGCATGGATTGCCGAGCTGTTTCGCTCGTGCAGTGAATTGATGATGCGTATCACCCAAATGCCACAGCCCGTGATCGCCAAGGTCCACGGCATTGCAACCGCGGCCGGCTGTCAGCTGACCTCCATGTGTGATCTTGCGGTCGCAAGCGCCGACAGCCGGTTCGCCCTGCCCGGGGTCAATATCGGCCTGTTCTGCTCAACGCCCGCCGTGGGCGTGGCACGCAATATCGGCCGCAAACGGGCCATGGAGATGCTGCTGACGGGCGAGATGATTGATGCATCGACCGCACTGCAATGGGGCCTGGTCAATCGGGTGGTGCCGGCCGCGCAGCTCGATGCCGAAGTGGCGCGGCTTGTTACGGTAATTAAATCCAAGAGTGCCCCCGTGATTGCCATGGGGAAAAAGAATTTTTATCAGCAGATTGAAATGGGCCTGTCGGGCGCCTACTCGGTGAGCGGCCAGGCCATGGCCTGCAATATGGGGTTTGAAGATACCGCTGAGGGAATCGGCGCTTTTCTTGGCAAGCGTGAGCCCATCTGGAAGGGCCGCTAAAAAGAAAAAAGCCCGAAGTCAATCGGGCTTTTTCGGATGCACAGGCAAGGCCCGCGGGCTACTTAACGCCTGCTAAGGTTTTTTCGGCCTTCTCGACCAGCGGAGCGCCGATTTGGGCCTTCCACTTGTTGTAGACGCTGCGGGTGGCGGTCACAAACTGCTCGCGTTCTGCGGGGCTTAAGGAGGTGACCTTTACGCCAAGATCCTCGATCGTTTTCAGCAGCGGCCGGCCGGGCTCGACCAATCCGGTGCGGGCAATCACGATCTCTTGCCGGCCGGCATCAATGGCGGCCTTGCGTACGATTTCTCGATCTTCCGGTGTCCAGGTATTCCAGACCTCTTTGTTGACGACAAAGATCAGCGGGTCGGCCATATAGCCCCACATCGTGATGTGTTTTTGGGCCACGGTGTGCAGCTTGGCGGCGGTAAACAGCGCCAGGGGGTTTTCCTGTCCATCGACCGCTCCAGACGACAGTGCCGGCTGCGTGTCTGCCCAGCTCATTTGCACCGGGTTTGCGCCGAGCGCTGTGAACATATCGATAAAAAGCGGCGATCCCACGACGCGGATCTTCATGCCTTTAAGATCGGCGGGCGTCTTGATCTCGCGCTTGGAGTTCGAGAGCTCACGAAAACCATTCTCACCCCAGGCCAGCGGCACGACACCCGATTTATCCAGAATTGCAAAAATGTCCTTGCCGACTTCGCCGCCGGTCAGGGCATCAATGGCGCGGAAGTCTTTCATTAAAAAGGGCAGGGAAAAGAGGTTGAGTTCCTTGACCTGGGGGGACCAGTTGATTGAGGAGCCGATCGCCATATCGATCACACCCTGGCGGATGGCGGTGAATTCGCGGGTCTGATCGCCACCCACCAGCGAGGTGCCCGGATACATTTTGATGTTGATGCGGCCCTTCGTCCGTTCACGGACCATGTCAGCCCAGAGGTCACCGCCCTTGCCCCAGGGAAATGCATTGCCAAGCACGGTAGAGAGTTTGTATTCGGCTTTGTAGCCTGGCGGCAGGCTTTGGGCCAATGCGGCACCGAGGCCAAGCGTGGCAGTCACGCCGATCATGGCCAGCAAACGGGCAATCGATATTGTCATGGACTTCATAACGACTCCTTATTGATTTGAGAACTCTTCAGCGGGCGGTCAATAGCCCATGGCCTTCGGCAGCCATAATGCAATCGATGGCATCTGCATGACGGCGATCACCGCCAGCAGCATGGCCAGGACCAGCCACCAGACCCAGGGGAAAGTCTCCTCCATCGAGACCCGGGCCATCCTGCAGGACACCATCAGATTGACGGCCATCGGCGGGGTGAACTGCCCTACCGCCACCATCATGGTCATCAGAATACCAAACCAGACCGGATCCCAGCCAAAGGCCCGGATGAGGGGCGCGAGCAGTGGGACGAAGATCAGAAAGATCGAAACGCCGTCTAAAAACATGCCAACGAAGAGCAGCAGGATCACGGTGCAGAGTAATGCCGTAGTCGAACTGATTCCGCTGGCAAGAATCGCCCGGGCGATCGGGTCGATGATCGATAGGGTTGAAAGTGCATAGGCAAAGATTGATGCCAGGCCGATGATCATCAGAATGACTGCGGAAAGCTCTGCTGCTTCGCGAAAAATCGGCAGAAGATCTTTGATCGAGATCGAGCGATGGATCACCAGGCCCACGAATAATCCATAGCCCACCGCAACAGCGGCGGCCTCGGTGGGTGTGAACCAGCCGAGGCGCATGCCGCCTAAAATCAGAACCGGCGCGGCGATGCCCCAGGAAGCCTCCTTCAGGCTCGCCCAGAAAGGCGGCCGTTTCTCCAGCGCCTCGAGCGCACCAAAGCGATGGCGGCGGGATAGCCAAAACGCAGGAATCATGAGCGCCAGTCCGGCCAGGACGCCGGGAATCATTCCTGCGGCAAACAGTGCGGGTACGGATGCGCTGGGCATCAGCACGCTGTAGATGATGAGCGCAATCGAAGGGGGAATCAGAATGTCGGTCGATGCCGCCGCCCCGATGACGGATGCTGAAAACGGGGCAGGGTAGCCAGCGCGGGCCATCGCAGCAATCATGACACCGCCCACTGCTGCCGCATTGGCTGGGCCAGATCCCGAAATACCGCCGAGAAACATGGCCACAAAAATCGCAACGACGGGCAGCATGCCGGGCCCGCGGCCGAGGATTGCCATGGCGAAATTCACTAATCGCTGGGCCACACCCGAGCGATCGAAGATGGATCCCACCAGCACGAACATGGGCAAGGCCAGCAGGGGGTATTTGGTGAGAGCGGCGAAGAAATTCTGCGGGATTGCCATCAGACCGAAATTCGCCGTGTCCAGGTTGGCAAGCGCAATGGCCGCAGCGCCGCCGATGCCCAGCGATACCCCAATCGGCACCCCGGCCAGCATGAGCACTATAAAAATTAAAAACAGTAGCCCACCGATCATTGGTGATTCGCTGCGGAATATTTTTCAGCCGACTGCCCAGCATTACGAGTGCGGCCCAAGGACCGCGCGCTCAGCACACCGCAAAGAATGGGCAGCCAGATCGAATACCACCACTTGGGCAGGCCGATGGCTGGCGAAATGTCGCCAAACCGGAATTCATCCCAGCACATCTGTGCCGAAAGCAGGCCAAGCAAGAAAAAGAACAACCCATTGGCCAGCGCTGATAAGCGGGCAAAGCCGCGTTCTCGGCTGGGCGAGCGACTTTTAAAAAAATATTCGATGCGAATGTGACTGTCGCGAAAGATCGCTGCGCTACTGCCGACCATCGCCAACACCAGCATCAAAACGCTGGAGACCTCCTCGGTCCAGGCAAAGGACTGATCGGTAAAGTAGCGAACGAACACGTTGGCCAGCGTTATCACGAGGAGCGCTGCTAAAAGCAGCGCGCCAATCGCGTCCTCCGGGATTCGTGGCGGCCTGCTCCTGCCGGGCGTCGTGGCCGGGCCCGAGTGCTTAGCGTTTGCCAAACCCGCCCATTCCCGGAATTCCGCCCATGCCTTTCATGGCACCGACGGCCCGCATCATTTTCGCAAGGCCGCCTTTCTGCATTTTCTTCATCATCTCTTGCATCTGTTCAAACTGATTCAGCAGGCGGTTGACTTCCTGAACCGAGACGCCAGCGCCCGCTGCGATTCGCCGCTTGCGGCTTGCCTTTAGGAGGTCGGGATGCTGCCGTTCTCTGGGCGTCATGGAGTTGATGATGCCCTCCATGCGCGGTATGGATTTTTCGGCTGCGGACAGATCCGTGCCTTTGGCGGCCTGCTGCATCTGGGCGGGCAGCTTATCGACCAACGAGGACAAGCCTCCCATGTTGCGCATCTGCCCGATTTGCATTTTGAAATCATTCAGATCAAAGCGGCCGCCCGTCTTGAATTTCTCGGCCATCTTTTCGGCCGCTTTGAGGTCAACACTCTTTTGGGCCTGCTCAACGATGGCCAGAATATCGCCCATGCCCAGAATGCGATTGGCCATCCGCTCGGCATCAAAGGCCTCAAGGCCATCAATCTTTTCCGAGGTGCCGACAAATTTGATTGGGCAGCCCGTCACGGCCCGCACCGATAAAACAGCGCCGCCGCGTGAGTCGCCATCCATTTTGGTAAGCACGACTCCAGTCAGGGGAAGGGCCGCTTTAAACGCGGCCGCAGTCCTTACCGCATCCTGGCCCTGCATTGCATCGACCGTGAAGAGCGTCTCAATCGGCTTGACGGCACTGTGAAGCTGCGCGATCTCGCGCATCATGGCCTCATCAATGGCAAGCCGGCCCGCCGTATCGATGAGTACGACATCGTGGAGATGGCGCCGGGCGTGGTCCAGGGCCTGCTGCGCGATCACTACCGGGCTTGCGCCTTCGGGGGTTGGGAAAAATTCAACGCCGGCCTGCGCGCTGACCAATCGAAGCTGGTCAATCGCAGCCGGCCGATAGACATCACACGAGACCGTCAGCACCCGTTTTTTCTGCGAGTCAGCAAGCCACTTGGCGAGCTTGCCGACGGTTGTGGTCTTGCCCGCGCCTTGCAGTCCAGCCATCAGCACGGCCGCAGGCGGGGCCACGGCGAGATTAAGCTGCATGCGGCCGGGGGCCGATGCATCCTCTCCTGCCATGAGATGAATCAACTCTTGGTGCACCACGCCGACCATGGCCTGGCCCGGGCTGAGACTGGCTTGGACCTCTTGGCCCAAGGCCTTTTGTTTGACCTTGGCAATGAAATCTTTGACGACATGCAGGGCCACATCCGCATCGAGCAGGGCGAGCCGAACCTCACGCAGCATGTCTTGCGTGTTGGATTCGGTCAGCCGGGCCTCGCCCTTGATGGTTTTAACGACCCGCGCGAGCCGTTCGGTCAGATTTTCAAGCATGCTGCGCTACACTGCCTTCGTGATGGATGCTTCATTCTACGGCGCCGTATCGCTGGTGGCGGCCGCAGGCTATGCGGGCCTGGCCTGGGCCCACCGGGCGGGCACTGCGGCTGCGGCCATGCCGCTGGCCTCGCGCTCGGGCCAGGCCATGCTGTTGGCGGTCATCGCCGTCCACGGGCTGTCTCTGCTGCCGAATTGGTTTTCACGTGAGGGCCTGCAGTTTGGCTTTGCGACCTCGATTTCATGGACCCTATGGCTCGCGGTGCTGCTGCTGTGGATCGAATCCTGGTTTCAGCGGCTGCCACCGATTACGCAAGGTGTTTTTATCGTCGCAGCGATTGCCGCAGCGTTGCCGCTGATCTTCCCTGGCCGGCCACTGGCCACCACGCTGGACATCAGCTTTCGTCTGCACATGCTGCTGGCGATGCTGGCCTACAGCACCTTCACGCTGGCGGCGGCCAGCGCCCTGCTGATGCTGGCGATGGAGCGGGCGCTGCACCGCACGCGCCGCATCCGATTTGATTCGGGCGGATGGTGGCAGGGCCTGCCGCCATTAATCGGCTTGGATCAGATGCTGGTCCACATGGTGTTTGCAGGATTCATTTTAGTGACGCTCACTCTGGGCTCCGGCATGGTGGTGGGCGCTGAGCTTGGGCGGGGGCTGCTTCGGTTTGACCACAAAACCGTGTTTACTGTGGCCTCGTGGGCCCTGTCGCTGACAGTATTGGTGGGCCATAAATGGTGGGGCTGGCGGGGCCGTGTCGCTGCCCGGTGGACACTTGCAGGATTTGCAACGTTATTGATGGCCTATGTTGGCACCCGTTTTGTTTTAGAAGTCATATTGGATCGCTGAGATGCTGCTACGTGTGGTGATTATTTCTTTGGCGGTGATCGCAGGCTTGTGGCTTTTAAGGCGTGCATTTTCAAAGGGCAGCAGCGCAAAAGACCCGCAGTCTTCTGCCGATACAACGGCCCAATCGAAACTCATCCAGTGTGCCCACTGCAGCGCCCGGCTGCCCGCCACCGATGCGGTCTGGAAGGATGGGCAGGCCTATTGCAGCATGACCCACCGGCATCTTGGACCGAAGGGCTAATGGGTGCGCTTCAGTTTGATGCTCAGGGCTGGCTGATTTCGGGCGCGCGCCGATCGGCCTCGCCGCATTGGGATGCGCGGCCCGCAGATGCTGAAATTACGCTTGCGGTGATGCATAACATCAGCCTGCCAGCAGGCTGTTTTGAAGGCAGCGCTGTTGAGGAGTTGTTTCTTGGCCGGCTGGATTGCAATCAGCATCCGAGTTTTTCAGCGCTTGCGGGCCTGCGGGTGTCGGCCCACGTTTTCGTTCGGCGCACCGGCGAAGTCATTCAGTTTGTCGGCCTTAAAGACCGGGCCTGGCATGCTGGCATTTCTGAGTTTCTCGGCCGCTCCGGCTGCAATGATTTTTCAATTGGGCTTGAACTCGAGGGCGTAGACGACGCGCCGTATCCCAGCATTCAGATGCAGGCGGCTGCCGATGTGTTGGCCGGTGCCTGCATCGCGCTGCCACATTTGAAGTGGATTGCCGGCCATTGTGATCTTGCACCCGGCCGTAAGACAGATCCCGGCCCAGCCTTCTCATGGCCCGAGATGCTCAGATTGTTAGATGGGCGTGGGTGTTTACTCACACGGCCCTACCCCTGATTTTTCGGCCCTCGCCACACGATTCTGGCCTAGAACCCGCATCAAATCAGCCCCCAGAATTTCTTTTCGCGCCGGGCCTGGTGGGCTGAGTTGTGTGCACTGCACACACGGGTTTGCCCTGAGCAAAGCCCTTGCCCCAGAATCCCTTGGACTACTAGAATTAGGTCCTTCAGCCAAAAAAAGTACTACATCTAGTGTTTTCTGGGGGAGACGCCACCTCCCACAACCCATCCTCTTTTGCCCATGGTTTCAAGCGTTTACAACATTTTTTTAAAGAATTTTTAGGGAGAGTTTCATGATGCAGTGGGGCGCCGAATCACAATCACAAAACGCCACAGTACCCGGGGGCCTGGCACCGTCTGGCCCGTCGATGACAGCACCCTCCGCGCTGTCGCCGCAGGCCGTTGCCGCCGATATCAAGGTGATTCGCCGTAATGGCGCAGTCGTAGGCTTTGAGCCCAGCAAGATTCAGATTGCGATGACCAAGGCGTTTCTGGCCGTTGGCGGCAATCAGGGGGCCGCATCGGCCCGGGTCCGCGAGATCACCGACGCCCTGACCCAGTCGGTGGTCATGGCGCTGATGCGCCGGCTGCCCGCCGGCGGCACGATGCACATCGAGGATATTCAGGATCAGGTCGAGCTGGCCCTGATGCGCTCAGGCGAGCATGAGGTCGCCCGGGCCTATGTGCTGTATCGGGAGCGCCGCTCGCAGGAGCGGGCGGCCAAGCAGCCCACAACGGCTCCGAACCAATCGGCACTGCGCATGCTGGTCGATGGAAACGCTCAGCCGCTGAGCGAGGCCTGGCTGCGCGACATCATTGCCGCTGCCTGCACCGACCTCGGTGAGGCCGTGAGCGTCGATGCCGTGATGCAAGACACCGTCAAAAATCTCTACGACGGTGTGCCGCTTGAAGAGGTTTTTAAATCCGCCATCCTGGCGGCCCGTGCGCTCATTGAAAAGGATCCCGCCTATGCCAAAGTCAGTGCCCGTCTGCTGCTGCACACGATTCGCAAGGAAATGCTGCAGTCGGAGGTTTCGCAGGCCGAGATGGAACGTCGCTATCCTGACTACTTCCCGCGATTCATCAAGAAGGGCATCGAGATTGGCCTGCTAAACGAAGAGCTTGCGCGCTTTGATCTTCAAAAGCTGGCCCAGGCCATTGATCCGAAGCGGGATCTGCAGTTCGATTATCTTGGCCTGCAGACGCTGTATGACCGTTACTTCCTGATTGATCGCAACGATCCGTACTCGGGCGAGGGCCGTCGTATCGAAATGCCGCAGGCGTTTTTCATGCGGGTGGCAATGGGCCTTGCGATGAATGAATTGAATCGTGAAGC
>CAYFPT010000033.1:1447-14987 GCA_964345065.1 uncultured Bordetella sp. | reverse complement strand
ACCCGCCGCCGAAACATCTCTGGCCACAGCGCAGGGCTGCCGGATTGCAGTCGGCCTTGGTGAAGCACCGTTTTTTCGGCAGGCGACCTTCAGCATTTGGGATAGCGTGCATGCGATGAATCAATATGCCCGTAGCGGCGCCCACCTGCAGGCCATTCAGGCGGCCTTGCAACAAGGCCACTTCGCTGAATCCATGTTCGCCCGCTTCGTTCCGGTTGCAGCCGAGGGAGTATGGAAGGGAAAGGTCTTTCGCTAGATGGCCGACCATCATGTCATCGTTGTCGGAGGCGGCATCGGCGGACTCGCCAGTGGGCTTGCGCTTTCTGCCGCTGGAATTCGTGTCACGCTTTTAGAGCGCGCTGAAACCATTGGCGGAAAACTCCATCAACGGCGGGTCCATGGCGTGGGCATTGACTCGGGGCCGACCGTCTTCACCATGCGCTGGGTTTTCGATGGACTCTTTGCGCAGGCGGGACACCGACTTGAGGATGAACTGACCATTCGGCCGCTTCAGATTCTGGCAAGGCATGCCTGGGATCAATCCGAGACCCTGGATCTTTATGCGGACCGTCATCAGTCAGCGCTCGCGGTCGCCCGCTTTGCCGGCGCAAAAGAGGCCGCAGGATTTCTCGAATTCTGCGAGCAGGCCAGCGCCGCCTACCGGGCCCTTGAGAAGGCGGCCATACGCTCCCAGCGGCCGACACTTTTTTCCATGCATCGGGATCTGGGACTGCGTGGATTTTCTGCGCTGTGGGGCGTGGGCCCATTTCAGAGTCTGTGGCAATCCCTGTCGCGATATTTCAAAGACCCAAGACTGCATCAGCTCTTTTCGCGCTACGCGACCTACTGCGGATCCTCCCCGCTGCAGGCGCCCGCCACACTCATGCTGATTGCCGATGTTGAGATGCAGGGGGTCTGGGCCATTGAGGGTGGCATGACCGCGCTGGCACAAACACTAGAAAAACTCATCAAACAGCATGGTGCAGCTATCCGCACACAGGCCGATGTCGCCGCCATTCTGATGCGCGATGGCCGGGCCTGCGGCGTGCGGCTTCACGATGGTGAAACTTTGACTGCAGATGCGGTGGTCTTTAATGGTGACGTGGCGGCGCTTCGTCAGGGTGTGGTGGCACTGTCGGATCCCGATGCGGCGCGCAAGGCCTTTGGTCCGCCGCGTGATGACCTTCGGCAGCGCTCACTCTCAGCACTGACCCTTTCGATGCATGCACGATCGACAGGATTTCCGCTGACCTATCACAACCTATTTTTTCCTCGCGACTACGCGCCCGAATTCGAGGCCATTTTTAGCCGACAACAACTGCCGAAGTCGCCGACCGTCTATGTTTGTGCGCAAGACCGGCGAGATGATCAGGCGTTCTCGGGCCAAGCTGAGCGGCTTTTACTGCTGATCAACGCGCCGGCATCCGGCGATCGACACACCTTTGACACATCGGAGACTCACGCATGCATCGATGCAGCCACCTCACTGATGAATCGCTGTGGCCTGACACTTCACCACGACCCCGAGTCCACGGTAATGACCACGCCCACAGCATTTCATCAGCGCTTTCCGGCAACCGGCGGGGCCCTGTATGGTCCCGCGACCCACGGCTGGATGAGCGTGTTTTCGCGCCATGGCGCCAGCAGTCCCATACCGGGCCTTTACCTGGCGGGGGGCTCGGTGCATCCGGGCCCGGGAGTACCCATGGCGGCGCTTTCCGGCCGGCTGGCGGCCGCAACCCTGATGGGTCACCTCGGTTTGATCAGACGGTCCGGCCGGGTGGTTATCTCTGGTGGTATGTCGATGCATTAAGTGATGATGGTGCATTCGGCCTGACCATCATCGCCTTTGTGGGCAGTGTGTTTTCGCCCTACTACTACTGGGCTTTACAAAAAAATCCGGCCGCTTCGCCAGAAGACCATTGCGCGATTAATGTTGCGTTGTATGGCCGCGGCGTCCGACGTTGGACCATGACAGAGCGCGGCCAGCGCCACATCAGCCGCGACAGTCGCAGTTTTCAGGTGGGGCCGAGCCATCTGCGATGGACCGGAACACATCTTGAAATTCAGATTAACGAATGGTCAGCGCCGATTCCACGGCCTGTGCGCGGCATCATTCGCGTCATCCCGGATCGGCTGTTCGCCTTCACCACAGCACTCGATGATGCCCGCCTGCATTACTGGGGCCCATTGGCACCGCGCGCGCGGGTCGAGGTCGCGCTCGAGTCCCCCAATTGTTCCTGGCAGGGCCATGCCTATCTGGACTCAAATGAAGGCGCCTCACCCATTGCAGAGGGATTCACCGAATGGGATTGGTCGCGGGCAAATCTCTCTGACGGCAGCGTTGCAGTGCTCTACGACATTCGTCAACGCCACGGTCCCGACCGGCTGCTGGCGCTGCGATTTGGCCGCGATGGCGAAGTCACAACGTTTGATGCGCCCGCCCGACAATCGCTGCCCAAGGCCGTCTGGCGGGTCGGCCGGTCGGTTCGCAGCGCACCCGAAAGGCCAGCCCGCGTGGTGCAGACCCTGGAAGACACACCGTTTTATGTGCGCTCGATATTGGAGTCTGGCCTCTGCGGCGAGCAGGTCATCTCCATGCACGAGACACTGAATGTGGCCCGTCTGAATACAGTGATGACTCGGCTAATGCTGCCGTGGAAAATGCCACGACTCAAATAAAAAAGCCGCGCAAATGCGCGGCTTGTTCACAACTGCGCTCAACAATCAGTCAGCAAACTGGCCGGCTTTCTTGATGATCGGGCCCCAGAGATCAATCTGCGACTGAAGAAACTTTGCGTGATACGCCGCGGTTGCCTTATCTGGGCTCACCGGGCCAGTTCCGAGGGCCTCAAAACGCTTGATCACTTCAGGATCTTTCAGTGCAGCGTTTAATGCAGCATTTAACTTATCCAATGCTGCCTTTGGCGTGCCTTTTGGCGCATACAAACCATGCCACACGGTCACCTCAAAATTGGGCAGGCCAGACTCAGCCACCGTCGGCAGGCTGGAAAGCCCATCGGTTTTAAGCCGCGTCTTGGTCGTCACCGCATAGCCCTTCACACTGCCCGCCTTAATCCGCTCAGTCGTGTTGGTGGTCTGATCACACATGAAATCCACCTGGCCGCCCATCAGATCGGTCATTGCCGGGCCGGTGCCTTTATACGGAACAGTGGTCAGGTCGGTATCCAGCGCCGACTGAAACAACATGCCACAGAGGTGGGATGCTGCGCCCAAGCCCGCGTTGGCCAGATTCCATTTCTTGGCATCTTTCTTCACGACCTGAATAAACTCTTTCATGGTCGTCGCCGGAAAATCTTTGCGGGCGACGAAGGTCATCGGGACTTCATTGATCAGACCAATGTGCTCGAAATCTGTCATCGGGTTGTAAGGCAGCTTGCGATACAGCGCGGGCGCCGTGCTCATGCCGATATGGTGGATCAATACCGTATAGCCATCCGGCTTTGCCTTTGAGACCACTGAAGGACCCCGGGTGCCGCCAGCGCCATCGAGATTTTCAACCACGACTGGGCTATTCAAATGCTTCCGCATTGCCTCGGCCATGGTCCGTGCCACCACATCGGTGGGCCCGCCGGCCGTAAAGGGCACCACCACTTTGATTTCGCGCTCGGGAAACGCGAACGCACTCGACGTAGCAAAAGCAGTGCCGACGAGTGCAGCCGAAATGAAACGCTTGAACTTCATGACCACGCTACCTCCTTGAATTCCGAAGAGCGTGATTCTAAGGGCAGGCGGGTGGGCCAACGGCCCCGTATACCCCTACCCCGGCCCTGCTTTTCTAAAGGCTAGGTCTGACTGCGCCGCGATCGACTGCGATGGCCGAGCCGCTCCAGCAGGCCAATGGTCGAGATCAAAAGATCGGGCTGGACTGCATCGCGCTCGCCCACGGGTGCGGCGGCAACAAGAAACCGCACCGCCGCCAAGGGCTGCAGGAGGTAATCCTTCGGTGGCGCGAGCAGCAGACTCGTCAGGGCCCGGCCCATGAGCCACCACTTGCGCGGCTTGCCCACCACTGCCCGCTGGCCGATCGCATCGCAATCCCGTTGCCGAATGACTCGGCCAATGTCGGCATAAATCAATCGGGCCGACATGATGGCCGGCCGGCAATCGCGGGGCAATGAAGCAATGCCAGTCTCAGCCCGAACGTAGAGCTGATCGGCAACGCGCAGCAGACGGGCGACCACACGCGCCAGCGCCGCGGAGTGCTGTGGCCGGCGCAGCCATTCCTGCGGCTCAATGCCTTCCTCGCGCAGCCACTGCAACGGCAGATAGATTCTTCCTCGGCAGGCATCTTCGCCAACATCTCGGGCGATATTGGTCAGCTGCATCGCCACACCCAGTTCGCAGGCCCGGGCGATGGTCTGGGCCGAGCGGCCGCCCATGATCAGGGTCATCATCGCGCCCACGGTGCCCGCCACTCGCGTCGCGTAGTCATAGAGCGCCTCCAGGGTTTCGTAGTTCCGGCTGCTGGCATCCCACTGAAAGCCCTCGAGGAGCGCCATCGGAATTGCCTTGGGTATGGCGTGCTCGCGCACGATGGCGGCAAATGCAATATCGGCATCAATCAAAAAAGGCTCGCCGCGATAAATCGCATCAAGCCGCTCACGCAGGTAATCCATAACCACGTCAATCGATGCGCCGGGCGGCATTTCATCCACCGCATCGTCGGCAACACGGCAAAAGGCATAGACCGCCGTGGCGGCTTGTTTAAAGCGCTGAGGCAAAATTCTTGAGGCTGCAAAAAATGAATGCGAACCCGTCCGCATCAGCCGCTCGCAGCTTGCCAACACCTCGGCTGAGTGGCATGAGAGGGGCTCACGCATAGGCACGCGCCATCGTTTTAGGATCCGGAATCACGGATTCCAAGGCCTTTGCTGATGCAATCACGCCAGGCATTCCCGCACCCGGATGGGTGCTGGCACCCACCATGAACAGGCCGGCGATGTCTTCACTTTTGTTATGGGGCCGAAACCAGGCACTCTGGGTCAACACCGGCTCAGGGCCAAAGGCTGCACCACGAAACGACAAAAGACGGTCCTGAAAATCCTGAGGGGTCGTGATGAAGGATTCGGTAATGTGCTGCTCGAACCCGGGCATAACCGTGTCATGAAGGGACTGGGCAATCGCCTGGCGATAGGCCTCTGCGGCCACTGACCAATCCACACCACTCTGCAGATGGGGTACGGGAGATAAGACATAAAAGGTATCGTGGCCGGGCGGCGCCACTGTCGGATCACTGGCCGTCGGCCGATGCAGATACAGGCTGAAGTCCTTGGCCAGAACCTTGCGCTTAAAAATATCCGCCAGCAGCTCGCGATACCGCGGGCCCATCAAAATCATGTGATGCGGAATATCGTGGAACTGCTGACGTGTGCCGAAATACCAAACGAAAAGGCCCATCGAAAATTTAGTCCGCTCGATCTTGGCATCGGTCCAATGACGACGATGCCGGGCGGGAAT
This sequence comes from uncultured Bordetella sp., assembly GCA_964345065.1. Lineage (GTDB taxonomy): Bacteria > Pseudomonadota > Gammaproteobacteria > Burkholderiales > Burkholderiaceae_A > Lacustribacter. The sequence goes on along the minus strand of CAYFPT010000033.1, from coordinate 9,506 downwards.
CAGGTATCGGTACGTCCATGCGGTATCAGCGTTCGATACAACAATCTCTGACTCAATGACTTGACCATCAGCGAGGCGGACCCCAACGGCCCGCTGATGGCGGACCAGAATCTCGGCGACTTCGGATTCGCATCGCACGCTATTGCCTTGGCCCTTGATTAGGCCCACCAGCCCTTGCACCAGTGCGCCGGTTCCGCCGATCGCCCAATGCACGCCATGCCGACGCTCCAGCGCATTGATCAAAGCGTAAGCACAGGTGACCGAAAAGGGATTGCCGCCAATCAGCAGAGGATGAAAACTAAACACCATGCGCAGTTTGGGGTCGCGAATAAAACTCGCCACCCGGCTGTAGATGGTCTTCCAGGCCCGCATCCGGATGAAGTCCGGTAACACTGCGATCAGGTCGGAAAGCGTCACAAAGGAGATGCTGGCCATGCCCTCAAAACCGAGCCGATAGCATTTCTCGGCCTCTTGAAAAAATGCGTCATAGCCGTCGAGGTCCTGCGGCGCAACGCGGGCCACCTCGCGGCGCATGGCCTGAGCATCGCCGGAGTAGTCAAACCAGGAGCCATCATCAAACCGAATCCGGTAGAAGGGATCAAGCGGCTTTAAAGTGATGTCATCAGAAAATCGTTTGCCGCACAGCGCCCAGAGTTCTTCAAAAAGAAATGGCGCCGTCACGATCGTCGGCCCGGCATCAAAGACATAGCCGCCGCGCCGGTGGACATACGCCCGGCCGCCCGGGGCATCAAGCTTTTCGAGAACCGTGACCCGATAGCCCTTCGCGCCGAGCCGGACTGCCGCCGCCAGCCCGCCAAAGCCACTGCCGACCACGATGGCATGCGGCCGGGACGGGTGGGCAAGCGGGCTTTTCACCGGATCATTGTATGTGTAAGTTTTAGTTGACGGTTAAATCTGTCAGACAGAAAATGTCTCAATGAATCAGTCCGTTACGACACGCGCCAGCCCCGACCCGATGGCCGTGGCGGAGCTGCTCAAGCCCATTACCTGGTTTCCTCCTATGTGGGCATTCACTTGCGGTGTAATAGCCTCTGATATTGAGCTGAGATCAAATTGGCATCTTATTTTGATCGGTCTTTTACTCACCGGACCCCTGGTCTGCGCCAGCAGCCAGGCCGTTAACGACTGGTTTGACCGGCACGTCGATGCGATCAATGAGCCCGGCCGTCCGATTCCAAGCGGCCGCCTGCCGGGCCGCTGGGGGCTGGCGATCGCGGTCATCTGGTCTGGATTGTCCCTAATTATCGCCACCGGCCTTGGCCCGTGGGGATTTGCGGCGACCGTGCTTGCCCTGATGCTGGCTTGGGCCTACAGCATGCCGCCGCTTCGGCTGAAAGAAAACGGCTGGCTCGGCAATGCCGCCTGCGGCTTGAGTTACGAATCCCTGGCGTGGATTACCGGCTCTGCTGTGATGATGGGTGGCGTGATGCCAGCCTCGGAATCCATGATGTTGGCCCTGCTGTATGGCATTGGCGCCCACGGCATCATGACGCTCAACGATTTCAAATCGATTGCGGGCGACCGGCAGATGGGCGTGCGTTCACTGCCGGTTCAGCTGGGCGCAGCGCGTGCGGCGGCGCTGGCCTGCTGGACGATGGCCCTGCCCCAGGCCATTGTGATTGGCCTGCTCTTTTCTTGGGGGGCAGCGGGCCACGGGATTGCCGTGCTGCTGCTGCTTGTTGCACAGGCGCTCATGATGCGATGGTTTGTTCAGCAGCCCGTCGAGCGCGCACTTTTTTATAGCGGATTCGGCGTTCCCATTTATGTCTGCGGCATGATGGTCAGTGCCTTTGCGCTTCGGAGCGCGCTGTGAGCGCATCGATTCCCCCGCAGCAATTGGCGCAAGCTGCCCAGGCAGCCCGGCCCTTTGGATGGCTTGCGATTGTTCGACTGGGACTGGTGCAATTCAGTCTCGGGGCCATCGTTGTGCTGACGACCTCCACCCTGAATCGTGTCATGGTGGTGGAGCTTGCCCTGCCTGCCCTATTGCCCGGCCTGCTGGTGGCGCTGCACTACGCGGTGCAGATGCTGCGGCCGCGAATGGGCTATGGCTCCGACATGATGGGCCGCTGCACACCATGGATTATCGGTGGCATGGCGGTGCTGGCCACGGGCGGTGTCCTCGCGGCGACCGCCACTGCAATGCTGGCCGAAAATTTTTTACTCGGCGTCGTGCTCTCGTTTTTCGCCTTCGCGATGATTGGGGTTGGTGTGAGCGCCTCGGGAACCTCGGTGCTGGTGCTCCTGGCGAAGCGTGTCGAAGACCATCGCCGCGCCGCTGCCGCCACGATTGTCTGGCTGATGATGATCCTGGGTCTGGCCATGACCGCTGGAATCACAGGCCATCTGCTGGATCCGTATTCGCATGAGCGTCTGTTGTTGATTGCATTCACGATTGCTTTGCTTGCCGTCTGCGTGAGCCTCGTGGCCCTGGTGCGCCTGGAGGGCAGTCCAGGATCCATCAATAGCGCCTCTGAGGATCAGGCCACGGCCCGGGTCTCTTTCACCGAGGCCCTGCGTGGGGTCTGGTCCGAACCATCCGCACGCCAATTCACGATTTTCGTATTTGTCTCGATGCTTGCATTCTCCGCACAAGATCTGATTCTTGAGCCCTTTGCCGGAATCGTTTTTCAATTCACACCGGGTGAGACCACCAAACTCTCAGGCCTGCAACATGCGGGGGTGCTCTGTGGAATGGTGCTGTGTGCCGTTGCCTGCGGCCGATTTGGAAGTCGCTGGATGGGGCTGCAATTTGGATCGCTGCGGGCCTGGACGGTCGGTGGCTGCCTCGCATCGGGATTGGCATTAATCGGGCTGGTGGCCGCCGGAATGATCGGCGGCAGCTATCCGATTCGTGCGAATGTTTTTCTGCTTGGCCTTTTTAATGGCGCGTTTTCGATTGCGGCCATCGCCTCAATGATGCGACTGGCCAGCGCGGGCCGCGGCCATCGCGAAGGCACTCGGGTCGGCCTCTGGGGTGCAGCCCAGGCAATCGCCTTCGGCACGGGGGGCTTAATGGGTGCGGCAGCAAGTGATTTCAGCCGCTATTGGATCAACGACGCCGGCATCGCCTATGGCGTCGTGTTTTTTGCCGAGGCGGGCCTGTTCTTAATTGCTGCACGTCTGGCATTTCGAATCGAACCACAACAATTACAGCAGACGGCCGAGGAGTCCACGCCTTACGCCGCCAAATGGAAACGGAAGGAACATCATGAACCCGCCATCTGACACTATGCTTTTTGATGTTGCCGTGATTGGTGGAGGGCCGGCTGGGGCCACCGCTGCAGATGACTTGGCGCTCAAAGGCTTCAAGGTGCTGCTGCTGGACCGTGCAGGCCGAATCAAACCCTGTGGCGGTGCAATTCCTCCGCGCGCCATGAAAGATTTTCAAATCCCGGAGTCCATGCTGGTTGCACGGGCGACAAAAGCGCGAATGATTTCGCCAACGAACCATAAGGTCGATATCCCGATTGACAACGGTTATGTCGGCCTGGTCGATCGCTGTGAATTTGATGAGTGGCTGCGCACGCGTGCGGCCAACCACGGTGCAGATCGTCGAATTGGTAGCTTTGATCATCTTGAGCAGCTCGAAGATGGCACGGTGCGCGTGCATTATCTGGGCCGCCACGCTGCTGGCGATACCGAGTCCTTCCCCGCCTCGGTACGCGCCCGAACGGTCATCGGTGCCGACGGCGCAAAATCAGAGGTCGCCCGGCAGAGCGTGAAGGATGCCGAGAAGACAAAATATGTTTCGGCCTATCACGAGATTGTTCGCACGCCCGACCATCCGCCGGGCGACTATGAGGCAAGCCGCTGCGATGTGTATTACAACGGCAAAATGTCGCCCGACTTCTATGGCTGGGTCTTTCCGCATGGCAAGACTGCGAGTATCGGCGTGGGCAGCGCCGTCAAAGGGTTTTCGTTAAGAAGCGCCACCCATCTTGTGCGGCAGGCGGCCGGCCTGGCGGGTGCTGAGACACTGCGCCGCGAGGGGGCGCCGATTCCGCTGAAGCCGCTGAAGTATTGGGATAACGGCAAGAACGTTGTGCTGGCGGGTGATGCCGCTGGCGTGGTGGCGCCCGCTTCAGGCGAGGGCATCTACTACGCAATGGCCGGAGGCCGCTTCGCTGCAGAGGCGGTCGAAGCCTATCTGCAGACCGGTGAAGCCAGTCGGCTGGCGTTGGCACGCAAACGATTCATGAAAGACCACGGCCGGGTGTTCTGGGTCCTCGGCATGCTTCAATACTTCTGGTATTCCAGCGATAAACGCCGTGAGAAGTTTGTCAAGATCTGCGAAGACAAAGATGTGCAGACCCTGACGTTTGAATCCTATATGCACAAAAAACTGGTTCGCAAAAAACCCATGGCCCATGTCCGAATTTTCTTTAAAGACATGGCCCACCTGCTCGGCATCGCCAAGGCCCACTAGGCGGACTGGGGGTGGGGGCCTGCAAGCCACCCGGGCGGCATTCCTGAACCGAGGGTTCAGGTGGGCGAGATCAGACCGGCTCTGGGGTCGAATGCAAAGAGACGACTCTCGCCTGCCGGACAATTTTCAAGCCCTCGCGTTTCGCATTGGTTCAAAGAAATAGGCCCAAGCGGTTTGCAAGCCCAACCAGTGTAAAAGAAATCCATGCCTTACACAGCAAGGGCGGCTTAGCCAGATTTTTCTGCCGCAGTCGGCACATCCAACGGACGATCAAAGGGCCCATTGAGGACCACATTGGCGTAATTCAAAAATCCCGCAATGGTGACCCAGCCAATGTAGGGCACCATCAGCAAAAAAGCGGGACGCGAGATTTTCCAGAATAAGGCCATGATCGCGGCAATCGACAGCCAGAGAAATACCAGTTCCACCATGGCCCAGTCGGGCCGCTTGGCTGTAAAAAATAGCCCGCTCCACAGCATGTGCAGCAGGCTATTGGCCGCAAACAGGCCCAGGATCCAGCGCCTCTGGCCGTCGGAGCTGGCCCGTCGCCAGGCCAAAACCCCCGCCGTCACAATGAGCACAAAAACAGTGGTCCAGATTGCCCCGAAGGCCCAGTCCGGCGGCTTCCACTCGGGCTGGCGCAGGGCCCGATACCAGGGGCCGAGATCGGTGAGCTGCTGGCCAATCATCGAGACGGCCGAGACCCAGACCACCGCGATCGCGATCTGCCTGAAGAGGCCCGGGACATGCGGCTTTTGAGAAGTGGTTGTCATTTTTAAAAGTTTAGGTGTTTTTACGGTTGTACCGAAAATGTTGACAGGAAAATCCGTACACTAGCGCCTGTTTGCCCCCGGCGGCACCTGCCGGGACCCCCTTTTTTTCTACCTCTGGAGATTTGCATGTTCGCAACCCTCGTGAAGGCCTCTGTTGCCAAAAAGACGCTCCTGGCCAGTGCCGCAGCAATCGCTGTTGCAGTGGCAGGCTGCGCGCCCAAAGACTCGACGGTCAAGATCGGCCATGTCGGGCCGCTCACCGGCTCCATCGCCCACCTCGGAAAAGACAACGAGGCCGGCGCCAAGCTCGCGATCGCCGACCTCAATAAAGCCGACGTCAAGATCGATGGAAAGAAAGTCACCTTTACGCTGATCTCGGAAGATGATGGCGCCGATCCCAAGCAGGGCACGGCCGCAGCGCAGAAACTGGTGGATGCAAAGGTGGCCGGCGTGATTGGCCACCTGAATTCCGGCACCACCATTCCCGCCTCCAAGATCTACAGTGATGCCGGCATTCCCCAGATCTCGCCTTCTGCAACCAATCCGAAGTACACCCTGCAGGGCTTTAAGACCACTTTCCGTGTGGTGGCCAACGATGCCACCCTTGGCGGTGTGCTCGGCAAATACGCAGTGAATGAACTAAAAGGCAAAAGCATTGCGGTGATTGATGACCGCACCGCTTACGGCCAGGGCGTGGCCGATGAGTTCGTAAAGGGGGTTGAAGCAGCAGGCGGCAAAGTAGTCGATCGCCAGTTCACGACAGATAAAGCGACCGACTTCATGTCGATTCTCACCGCAATCCGTGCCAAGAAGCCCGATGTTGTGTTCTTTGGCGGCATGGATGCAGTGGGCGGCCCGATGCTGCGCCAAATGGACCAGCTGAAAATCAACGCCAAATTCATGGGCGGCGATGGCCTCTGCACGGGCGAACTGATCAAGCTGGCCGATAAGGCCCTGGGCAATAGCCGTGTCTTCTGTGCGGAGGCCGGTGGTGTGGTCGGCCCCTATGAGAAGAAAATGGCAGATTTCAAAGAGCGCTTTAAGAAAGAGACAGGCGCTGATGTAAACCTCTATTCGCCGTACGTCTACGATGCCGTGATGGTGATGGTGGAAGCCATGAAGAAAGCCAACTCGACCGACCCGAAAAAATATCTGCCTGAGCTGGCGAAGATTCAGTACGACGGCGTGATCGGCCCGATTGCCTTCGATGACAAAGGTGATATTAAAGGCGGAACACTCACGCTCTTTACCTATAAAGACGGCAAGCGTGAAGCCCTCAAGGTGATTCAGTAAGGCGCTGTGTAGTTCGCATTTAGAACGTCAACGCAGCCTCGAAAAGGAGAAGGTCGGAGCGGATCCACCTTCTCCTTTTTTTCTTGAATCGCGCCGCCCATGGACACCCTCATCCAACAGCTGATTAACGGCCTTGTGCTCGGCAGTGTCTATGCCCTGGTCGCCCTGGGCTACACCATGGTGTACGGCATTCTTCAGCTGATTAACTTTGCCCATGGGGATGTGCTGATGATCGGCGCGATGGTCTCGCTGACCGTGCTCGGCATCATCAACGCCGTGGCGCCCTCGACACCACTGGTGCTGCAGCTGGTGATCGCAACAGCAGTTGCCGTGCCGGTCTGCATGCTGGTTGCCGCTGCAATTGAACGCATCGCCTATCGGCCGCTGCGCAATTCACCCCGGCTGGCCCCGCTCATCACCGCAATTGGCGTATCCATTATTCTGCAGACGCTGGCCATGATCATCTGGTCGCCCAATCCCCGGGTCTATCCCGATCTGCTGCCAACGACGCCGTTTGAAATCGGTGGCGCCTTGCTGGCCCCCAAACAATTACTCATTCTGGTCGTGGCGACACTCTCAATGGCGGGCCTGTTGCTGTTGATCAACAAGACCCGGCTGGGCCGCGCCATGCGGGCCGTCTCCGAGAGCCCCCGCATCGCGAATCTGATGGGCGTTAATCCTGATCGGATCATTACGGCAACCTTTATGCTGGGTGCTGCGCTGGCTGCAATCGCTGGTGTGCTGGTGGCAATGAACTACAACATCGCCCAATTCACGATGGGATTTCTTCTTGGCCTGAAGGCGTTTACCGCCGCAGTCCTCGGCGGCATTGGTAATCTCGGCGGTGCTGTGGCCGGCGGACTGCTGCTTGGCATTATCGAAGCGCTCGGTGCGGGCTATATCGGCGATCTCACCGGCGGGTTTTTAGGCAGCCACTATCAAGACATCTTTGCATTTGCAGTCTTGATCGTGGTGCTGATTTTCCGGCCCTCTGGCCTGCTCGGCGAGCGGGTCGCCGACCGGGCCTAACGTCTGGGGATGGGCCAATGCACTGGGGCAATGTGTCAATTCCGTTAACGCGTCGCAACGCCATTTGGGCGGCGATTGGGATTGGTGTGGCGCTTCTGATTCTGCCGTTCGTGGCCGGCCTTGCCGGCAATGCATGGATTCGCATTCTGGCTTTTGCCATGCTGTACATCATGCTGGCCCTGGGCCTGAACATCGTGGTGGGCTATGCCGGCCTGCTGGATTTGGGCTACATCGCATTTTATGCCGTCGGCGCTTACCTATATGGGCTGCTGGCTTCTCCGCATTTATTTGAGCAATTCGAATGGATTCGGCAGACCTTTCCTAATGGTCTGCACAACTCGATTTGGCTGGTCGTGCCACTCTCGGCGTTACTGGCCGCTTTTTTCGGTGTCTTGCTGGGGGCGCCCACCTTAAAACTACGGGGCGATTATTTGGCCATCGTGACCCTCGGCTTTGGCGAGATCATTCGGATTTTTTTAAATAACCTCAACGCCCCCATTAATCTGACCAATGG
>CAYFPT010000033.1:0-1437 GCA_964345065.1 uncultured Bordetella sp. | reverse complement strand
AAGCAATATTGATCCGATTGAGATCGCCGGCGTGAGCTTTAATAAGCCGCTTGAGCTGCTCGGCCTGACCATTCCCTCGGTACAGCTTTATTACTACTTGTTTCTGGTCTTGACCGTAATCGTCATCATCATTACGGTGCGGCTTCAAGATTCCCGAATCGGACGGGCCTGGATTGCGATTCGAGAAGATGAGATTGCTGCCAAGGCGATGGGCATCAATACCCGCAACGTCAAGCTTCTGGCCTTTGCGATGGGCGCATCCTTTGGCGGCGTCTCGGGCGCGATGTTCTCGGCCTTTCAAGGCTTCGTCTCACCGGAGAGTTTCATCCTAATGGAGAGCATTGTCATCGTGGCGATGGTGGTGCTCGGCGGCATGGGCTATGTGCCCGGCGTGATTCTCGGTGCTGTTTTGCTGTATGCAATTCCAGAAGCGCTGCGCTATGTGGCCCGGCCGATTCAGGAAGCCATCTTCGGCACTGAAATTCTTGCTCCCGAGGTGTTGCGTATGCTGCTTTTTGGTTTGGCCATGGTGCTCATCATGCTGTATCGGCCAACCGGCCTGCTCTCTGCAAAGCGTACGCCATGAGCCAGCCAGCACTTTTAAAAGTATCGCAGGCCCGCAAAGTCTTTGGTGGGCTGGTCGCACTCGATAACGTCAGCTTATCCATTGAGGCTGGACAAATCTACGGATTGATTGGCCCCAACGGCGCCGGTAAGACTACGTTTTTTAATGTCATCACGGGCCTGTATGCGCCCGATGGCGGCAGTTTTCAGATTGAGGGCAGGCCCTACCAGCCCACCGCAGTTCATCGTGTGGCCGAGGCCGGGATTGCAAGAACCTTTCAGAATATTCGGCTCTTTCCGGATATGACTGCCTTGGAAAATGTCATGGTCGGCCGCCACCTTCGGACCCATGGGCTGCAGCAAGGCGTGTTCGGGGCAATCCTTCGGACGCGGGCATTTCAGCTGGGCGAAGCCCGCATCCGCACCCACGCCCGCGCGCTTTTGGACTATCTTGGAATTGGTCGCTACGCCGATTCAATCGCCAAGACCCTCTCCTACGGAGATCAGCGGCGGCTCGAGATCGCACGGGCACTGGCGACCGAGCCACGGCTGCTGGCTTTAGATGAGCCAGCCGCCGGCATGAATGCCACCGAGAAAAATTCACTGCGCGAAACGCTCGAAAAAATTCGTGATGACGGAAAGACCATCCTGATGATTGAGCATGATGTCAAGCTCGTGATGGGGCTATGTGATCGGGTCACGGTTCTCGATTACGGCAAAGTGATTGCCGAAGGCAATCCAGCGGAGGTTCAACGTCATCCCGATGTGATTGAAGCGTATCTCGGCAGCGGGGCCGCGCATGGCTGACCATCCGCCGCAGGCCGCCCTAGAACTGAAAAACCTGAAAGTCCGCTACGGCGGCATTCAGGCGGT
>CAYFPT010000032.1:11971-15111 GCA_964345065.1 uncultured Bordetella sp. | reverse complement strand
AGAAAAAGCCATCCGGGAGCGGTACGCCAAGTGCATCGGCTCCTCGGTCAATCCGGTGCTGCGTGAAGGAAATTCTGACCGCCGTGCGCCGCGTGCAGTCAAGGAATATGCGCGCAAGAACCCCCACGCGATGGCCGAATGGATGCAGGCCTCGCGGACCCATGTCTCACATATGCACCATGGGGATTTCTATCACGGCGAGAAATCCATGACGCTGGATCGTGCCCGCACCGTCAAGATGGAATTGATCACCAAGGGCGGTAAAACCATGGTGCTCAAGCCGAAGGTCGCGCTTCAGGCGGGTGAAATCATTGACTCAATGTTTATGAGTCGCAAGGCCCTCTGCGAGTTTTATGAACGCGAGATTGAAGACGCCCGCAAATCCGGTGTGATGTTCTCTCTGCATGTGAAGGCCACCATGATGAAGGTCTCGCATCCGATCGTCTTTGGCCATTGCGTCAAGATTTTTTATAAAGAGGCCTTTGAAAAACACGCCAAAGTCCTGAAAGAACTCGGCGTCAATGTCAATAACGGCATGGTCGACCTCTATAACAAAATCGCGACTCTGCCTGAGCGTGAGCGCGAGGAAATCATGCGCGATCTTCATGCCTGCCACGAACATCGGCCCGAGCTGGCAATGGTGGACTCTGCGAAAGGCATCACCAACTTTCACTCTCCCAATGACGTGATCGTGGATGCCTCCATGCCCGCCATGATCCGTAACGGCGGCAAGATGTATGGCGCCGATGGGCGACTCAAAGAAGTCAAGGCGGTCATGCCGGAAAGTACTTTTGCCCGGATCTACCAAGAGATGATCAACTTCTGTAAATGGCATGGGGCGTTCGATCCAAAAACCATGGGCACCGTGCCCAATGTGGGGCTGATGGCCCAGCAGGCCGAAGAATACGGATCGCACGACAAGACCTTTGAGATCGCTGAAGAGGGCACTGCCAATATCACTGACTGCGAAACCGGTGAAGTGCTGCTGTCGCAGCACGTCGAGGTGGGCGACATTTGGCGGATGTGTCAGGTCAAAGATGCGCCGATTCGTGATTGGGTCAAGCTTGCGGTCACCCGCTGCCGCAACTCCGGCATGCCCGCCGTATTCTGGCTTGATCCGTATCGGCCGCATGAAAATGAGATGATCAAGAAAGTGAAGGCCTATCTGAATGACCACGATACCGAGGGCCTTGACATTCAGATCATGTCCCAGGTGCGGGCGATGCGCTATACGCTAGAGCGCGTGGTGCGCGGCTTTGACACCATCTCGGTTACCGGCAACATCCTTCGGGACTACCTCACCGATCTATTTCCCATTATGGAGCTCGGCACGAGCGCCAAGATGCTATCGATCGTGCCGCTCATGGCAGGCGGCGGCATGTATGAAACCGGTGCCGGGGGATCTGCCCCCAAGCATGTACAGCAGCTCACCGAGGAAAATCATCTGCGCTGGGATTCTCTTGGCGAATTTTTGGCCCTCGCCGTAAGCCTCGAAGAGCTCGGTATCAAAACCGGCAACTCAAAAGCGAAGCTTTTGGCCAAAACGCTGGATGCTGCAACCGGAAAGCTGCTCGATCATCGCAAGTCGCCCTCCCCCAAAACCGGTGAACTGGATAATCGTGGCAGCCAGTTTTATCTGGCGATGTATTGGGCCCAGGAGCTTGCATCACAGTCTGAAGACGCCGGGCTGGCCCAGCATTTTGCAGGCCTGGCCAAGACCCTGACCGAGAATGAACAAAAAATTGTGGCCGAACTTAATGCAGTCCAGGGCAAGGCCGTGGAAATTGGCGGCTACTACATGATCGACACGCAAAAAATCGCCGCCATCATGCGGCCCAGCGCAACCTTTAACGCTGCGATCGCCTCGGTTTAGTCCGACGGATCCACCCGCAGGCGGCTTCGCCGTGCGCGGGTGGAGGTGAGGCGCAGGTTACCGAGGGCGGGCCTGCTTGCGGAAATCCTCCACCAGGCTTTCCCAGACCACTTCAAGCTCATAGGCACTTGCCCGCGCCAGGCCTTCAAGATCCGGAAGGAGTGTGGCCTGCGTGAGGTTCATCCGGTAGAGCGACTTCATTGCCTCATCCCGAATGGATTGGGGCAGCACATACTTCACCAGCAATTCAGCATCGGTCGAATAGCTGTCGAGCACTTCAGACAGCGGGCGATCAATCTGGCCGGGGATGACAAATAAACCCGACTGGGCAATCAGGCGGCGATCCATCTCAAGAGGCTCGCCGACCCAGACCACCGGAAACTCATTGTTCACAAAATACTTATCAAAATGCCCGGGCACGCGCGGATCAATGCGATCCCGCGTGAGCGCAGGGTTAAAGGCTGGCGCAAGGCCCCAGAGCAGTGGCGTATTGAGCGCATACACCGCGGAATCGCCGAGTGCACTTTCGAGTGCGAAAAATGCCGCTACAAAGGCCGACTTTGTAAAATCCAGCAAACGGGTCGGCGCACCATGGTGCTGCATCAAGGCGAGTGTTCGTAGGTCATCTCGCAATGTCGAAGAATCATTAAGATAAATATGTCCTTTTCGCCGAAAGACCCGCAGGGCACGCGTCTCCCGCAGTGGCCAGAGCGTCTTGTCGGGGCAGTACGCGCTGAGCCGGCGGGCCAATGCAGTCTGCAAAGGCCAGGCCGCCTCAGACTCGCCACGAAAAGCCCAGCCCTCGAGTTCATCGACACGCCGCACAAACTCAGACCAATTCGACATCACGATCTCACGCATGACGCCCATGATACCGCCAGCAAGTGGACTGGCACGACGACGGGTCTATACTGCGCTGAGTTTTGCAGTAGGACAAACTCAGATTGAGTGAAAACAAAATCTTCATTGCACTGATTGGTCTTGGTGCCGTTGGCCGCGCCATCTTTGAGCGTGCTTGGCAGGAACCCGGAATCCGGTTTCGCGCGGTTGTGGTTTCCGAGAGCCGGCGGGCCGAGGCGGCCGCCTGGATTGATGGCCGTGCGGAAGTGCTGACCGATCTGCCCCACGATTGCGATCTTGCGCTCGAATGTGCCGGCCATGCGGCCGTCGGGCAGCACCTCATTCCCGCGCTTTCCGCTGGCATCGAGTGCGCAATGCTGTCGGTCGGCGCACTGGCGACACCCGGCATTGCGGAGCAGCTCGAGGC
>CAYFPT010000032.1:8381-11961 GCA_964345065.1 uncultured Bordetella sp. | reverse complement strand
GCCCGGCGCCATCGGCGGCATTGATGCCCTTTCTGCCGCCCGACTCGCAGGCCTAGAGGCGGTGACTTACATCGGCCGAAAACCGATTGCCGGCTGGCGGGGGACTGCAGCGGAGGCAGCGCTTGATCTCGATTCCCTTCAAGCGCCGACGCTAATCCTGCAGGCAAGCGCCCGAGATGCAGCCCGCCAATATCCAAAAAATGCGAATGTGGCCGCCGCGCTTGCGCTGGCGGGCATTGGCTTGGATCAGACGCAGGTGCAGCTGATTGCCGACCCCACCATCAGCGAAAACATTCATGAATTTTCAGCATGTGGCGCCTTTGGCGAGATGCGGGTCACGCTCGCGGGCCGGCCCCTTGCGGAAAACCCCAAAACCTCTGCGCTCACCGTACTGTCTGCCCTGCGATTTCTGCGGCACCGCACACCCGGCATCTGCATCTAAACCCACGGCCGGCGGGCTTGACGCGGCCCTGCTTTTGGCCGATATTTATTTCAATATTGAAATTTATTGAAGCCTCGGAGGTTTCCCATAAAAATCGTCTGTATTGGCGGTGGTCCCGCCGGCTTGTATTTCGGCCTCCTGATGAAAGCACGGCATCCGCAGCACGATGTCACCGTCGTTGAGCGGAATCTGCCGTACGACACCTTCGGCTGGGGCGTGGTCTTTTCGGACGCCACGATGGACAACATGCGGCAGTGGGACGCGGTCACCGCGGATGAAATTCAGCAGGCGTTTAACCACTGGGATGACATCGAATTAAGGTTCAAAGGCCGTGTGATTCGCTCCGGCGGCCACGGCTTTGTCGGCATTGGCCGAAAAAAACTCCTTAATATTCTGCAGTCACGATGCGAGGCCGTGGGTGTAAACCTGCGCTTTAGCACCGAGGTGGACTCTGATGAGGACTTCCCCGATGCTGATCTCATCATCGCCTGCGACGGCATTAACTCTAAAATTCGATCGCGTTACGCGGAGCACTTTCGGCCCGATATCGTGGTGCGGCCCAATCGCTTTATCTGGCTGGGCACAAACCGACTCTACGATGCATTCACCTTTGCCTTTGAGAAAACTGAGCATGGGTGGTTCCAGGCGCATATCTACAAATTTGATCAGCAGACAACCACCTTTATCGTGGAGTGTCCAGAAACAGTCTGGCAGGCACATCAGCTCGATCAGGCCGATCAAGAGCAATCCATTGCATTTTGTGAGTCGCTATTTGCCGATACGTTAAAGGGTGCGGCGCTCATGACCAACGCCCGGCATCTGCGTGGCTCTGCGTGGCTGAATTTTCAGCGTGTGGTCTGCGATCAATGGTGGCTGAAAAACCGGCATGGCAGTCATGTTGTCCTGATGGGGGATGCGGTTCACACCGCCCACTTTGCCATCGGCTCCGGCACCAAGCTGGCACTGGAGGACGCCATTGAACTCACACGCCAATTCGATCACTTCGGCCACGAGGCCTCACAACTTCCCCAAGTGCTCGCTGCCTATCAGGAACTGCGCCGTGTCGAAACACTGAAGATCCAGAATGCGGCGTGGAATGCGATGGAATGGTTTGAAGTCTGCGGCCAGCGCTATTGCGATCAGCTTGAGCCCGAACAGTTCATGTACTCCATGCTGACCCGCAGCCAGCGCATCAGCCATGAAAATCTTCGGCTGCGTGATGCGACCTGGCTTGAAGGCTACGAGCAGTGGTTTGCCGGCCGGGCCCAGGGCCCCGTCAACGCCGCCATTCCACCAATGTTCACGCCCTATCGGCTGCGCTCAGTCCATCTGAAAAATCGCGTGGTGGTCTCGCCCATGGCGCAGTACTCGGCAGTCGATGGCATTGCGGGCGACTTCCACTTGGTCCATCTCGGCGCACGGGCCTTAGGCGGCGCGGGACTGGTCATGGTCGAAATGACCGCTCCATGCCCTGAGGGCCGCATTACACCCGGCTGTCCCGGCCTCTGGAATGATGCGCAACAGCAGGCCTTTGGCCGAATCGTCGACTGGGTACACCAGCAGACCGATGCAAAAATTGGCATTCAAATCGGCCACTCGGGCCCAAAGGGCAGCACCAATGCGCCATGGGAACACACCGGAATGGATCAGCCGCTGCCAGAAAAAAATTGGCCGCTGCTGTCGGCCTCCGCGACGCCCTACCTGCCCGACGGGGTGCTTCCACAGGCCATGTCAAAGGCCCAGATGCAGGCACTGATTCAACAATTTGTCGATTGCACGCAGCGGGCTGCGCGGGCAGGATTCGACTGGCTTGAACTCCACTGCGCCCACGGCTATTTGCTATCGGCGTTCATCTCACCGCTGACCAATCATCGAACCGACGCCTACGGTGTGCGCCTGGAAAATCGCCTGCGCTTTCCGCTGGAGGTATTTTCTGCGGTCCGATCGGCATGGCCTGATCATCTGCCGATCAGTGTTCGGATCTCGGCCCATGATTGGGTGGAAGGCGGCATCACACCTGCCGATGCCGTGGAGATCGCAAAGGCATTTAAATCCGCCGGTGCTGACATGATCGACTGCTCTTCGGGCCAGGTCAGTCCCGCCCAAAAACCGACGTATGGCCGTATGTATCAGACACCCTTTGCGGACCGAATTCGGCAAGAAGCGGGGATCGCCACAATCGCGGTCGGTGCAATCAGCGAGGCAGACCATGTCAACAGCATCATCGCTGCAGGCCGGGCCGATCTCTGTGCGGTTGCGCGGCCACACTTGGCCAATCCCGCCTGGACATTGACCGAGGCCGCGCGCATTGGCTTTCGTGGCATTGACTGGCCGCGTCAGTATCTGGCGGGCAAATCGCAGCTCGAAACCAACTTTGAGCGGGCCGCAGCACTCGCCGGCGCAGCAAGATCATGACGTCCTTATTACTCCAGGGCCGGCATGCGGTCATCACCGGTGCAGGCCGCGGCATCGGGGCCGCCATTGCCCGCACACTGGCAGCGGCGGGAGCTCAGCTGACACTGATCGGACGCAGCATGCCGCCGCTGACCGCGCTGACGGCCGAGCTGCCACGCGCGGCCGAACATCACGCTGTGGCCGTCGACGTCACCGATCATGCCGGCCTAGAGCGCGCGTTTCGGGCGGCCGCAGAACGGCTCGGACCGATTGCGATTCTCGTGAACAACGCCGGCCAGGCCGAAAGCTGCAGCATTGACGATACAAGCCCCGCGTTATGGCAACGGATGATCGCCGTGAATCTGACGGGAAGTTTTAACGCGATACAGGCAGCACTCGGCTCGATGCGTCAGGCCGCTCAGGCCACCCAATTTGCACGCATCATCAATATCGCCAGCACGGCCGGCCTGCAGGGATATCCGCAAGTCAGCGCGTATACCGCCGCGAAGCATGGCGTCGTCGGCCTGACCCGATCCCTCGCGCTTGAGCTCGCAAAACACCACATCACCGTCAACGCCATCTGCCCGGGTTATACCGAGACCGATATCGTGACGCAGGCGATTGACGTGCTTCAAAGCAAAACTGGAAAAACCGCCGAAGAGGCCCGCGCCATGCTGGCCAAACGCAATCCACAGCAGCGCCTCGAGCTCCATGAGCCCCCGCTCGCCGAGGATGATGTCCGAA
>CAYFPT010000032.1:0-8371 GCA_964345065.1 uncultured Bordetella sp. | reverse complement strand
CCACAGCAGCGCCTCGTGCAGCCGCAGGAAGTGGCGACCGCCGTGCTCTGGCTGTGCAATCCGGCAAGCGGCTCCATCAACGGACAGACCCTCGTGATCGACGGCGGGGAGCTCGCCGGATGAATCATCAGGCCGCCTACGCACATGATCCGATTCGCCATCCTGATCGGGAAATGCGGGCGCATGAGGATCAACACGAGTCGCTCAGGCTTTGGCTGCGACTGCTGTCCTGCAGCCTACTGATTGAAGGTGAGATTCGGCAACGTCTGCGGGAACATTTTGATGTCACCCTGTCCCGATTCGATCTCTTGGCGCAGCTTGAGCGGCACCGCGAAGGACTCACCATGGGCGAGCTGACACGCCGAATGATGGTCAGCGGCGGCAATGTGACGGCCTTGGTGGACCAGCTTGAGCGCGAAAAACTCGTGCAACGTCATGCAGACCCACAGGACCGCCGCTCTTTTCGTGTGCGACTCACGGCCACTGGCCGCCGCGGCTTTCATCGCATGGCGGGCCAGCATGAGCAGTGGGTCATTGATCTCTTCTCCGGCCTCGGGGACCGTCAGCGGGCGCAGCTGCACCGCCTGTTGGGCGACCTGAAGTCGGCAGTTCATCAGCATCAGGCCCATGCCCAGGAGGAATCTCAATGAGCAGCCGTTACTTACCGGGAAAGCCCCACCAGCTGCCACGACACCGGCAGCCGCTGGCCCACTATCAGGGCCAATTCATCCGCTATGAGTTTCAGCAGTCCGTAGCAACCATCACGCTGAATCGACCTGAGAAAAAAAATCCACTGACTTTTGATTCTTATGCAGAGCTGCGTGATTTGTTTCGTGCCATGACCGCCGCAGATGATGTGCATGCCATCGTCATTCGCGGCGATGGTCAGAATTTCTGCTCTGGCGGCGATGTCCACGAAATCATTGGACCCCTCACCGGGCTCGATATGCCAGGGCTGCTGGCCTTCACGCGCATGACCGGCGATGTCGTCAAGGCCATGCGGGCCTGCCCCCAGCCCATCATCGCGGCCATTGATGGCATCTGCGCTGGCGCGGGCGCCATGCTGGCCTTGGGCGCTGACCTGCGATTGGGCACCGCCCGCAGCAAAACCTATTTCCTATTTAATCGCGTCGGACTCGCGGGCTGCGATATGGGTGCCTGTGCATTGCTGCCCCGAGTCGTTGGCCAGGGCCGCGCTGCAGAATTGCTTTATACCGGCCGCGGCCTGGGCGGCGAGGAAGCAGAACGCTGGGGATTTCTGAATCGCCTCTGTACGCCGGAGGCGCTTGACGGGCAGGCCCAGTCGATGGCGCAGGAATTGGCAGAGGGTCCAACATTTGCCAACGGCATGACCAAAAAAATGTTGCAGCAAGAATGGGCCATGAGCGTTGATGAGGCGATTGAATCTGAGGCCCAGGCCCAGGCCATCTGCATGATGACCAACGATTTTCACCGGGCCTATCACGCTTTTGTCGCCAAACAAAAGCCCAGCTTTCAAGGCGACTGATGATGACCGCCTGCCTGCCCGAAACCCCCCTGATGGCCCCGCTGCAGTGGCCTTTTTTCGATCCGCATCATGCCGCCTTACGCCAGTCGCTGCACGCATGGGGGAGCCAACACCTACAGCACGATGCCGATGGAAAAGATGTCGATGACAGCTGCCGTCGTTTGGTGGCTGCGCTTGGACGAGACGGCTGGCTTGCGCATGCCGTGGCAGGGCCCGCCCATGGCGGGCGGCATGACACCATTGAAACACGCAGCATCTGCCTGATTCGCGAGGGACTCGCCTGGCATCATGGGCTTGCTGATTTTGCTTTTGCCATGCAGGGCCTGGGCTCAGGCGCCATCAGCCTGTTTGGCAGCAGCGAACAGCGGGCAGCATTTCTGCCCCGTGTTGCATCGGGCGCAGCCATTGCCGCCTTTGCACTCAGCGAACCCCAGGCCGGCTCTGATGTCGCCGCCATGCAGTGCCAGGCCCGACGTGACGGCAACGAATACATTCTGGATGGTGAGAAGACCTGGATCTCCAATGGCGGTATCGCTGACTTTTATGTGGTCTTCGCCCGCAGCGACACCGAGACTGCAGGCTCCGCTGTGGCCCCACGGGGCGCAAAAGGCATCAGCGCGTTTATTGTTCCGGCCGCTACCCCCGGCCTTGAGATCGCGCAGCGCATTGATGTGATCGCGCCGCATCCTCTGGCGCATCTGAAATTTAATGGGGCAAGGATTCCTGCCCATCATCGAATTGGCGATGAGGGCGGCGGATTTAAGATCGCCATGGCAACGCTCGATGTCTTTCGGACCTCAGTGGCGGCCGCGGCCCTGGGCTTTGCACAGCGTGCGCTGGATGAGTCAATCCGCTGGACAAAAGAGCGGACCATGTTTGGCCAGACCCTGGCCGATTTTCAAATCACACAATCCAAGCTCGCGACCATGGCCACCGAATTGGATGCCGCCCGGCTGCTGACCTATCGGGCTGCCTGGATGCGTGACCAAGGCCATCGCATCACCCAGGAAGCCGCAATGGCCAAACTCACCGCGACAGAATCAGCCCAGTACATTATTGATGCAGCAGTTCAACTACACGGCGGCGTTGGTGTCCGGGTCGGCAGCATCGTAGAGTCCCTGTATCGAGAAATACGCGCACTCCGTATTTATGAGGGGGCAACGGAAGTTCAGCAGCTGATCATCGCTCGTGAATTGCTAAAGCGCTGAGGCCAAGGAGCTGGCATGCCACAGGAACTCGCCCCTTCATCCCATCAGGACTTATTCTCCCGACAGCATCTGCCGCCTGCCGATCAATGGCCAGTATTTTTATTCGATCGGCCAGAGGTGCAATATCCGACTGCGCTTAACGCGGCCGCCGAGTTAATCGAGCCCCATCTTGGGCGCGGCCACGGCAACCGGGTGGCCTTGCACGGCCGCAACGCTGCGGGTGATTTTCAATGGAGCTATCACGAGCTCAGTGATCGGGTCGATCGAATCGCCCATGTGCTCACCGGTAAGTTGGGCCTGGTCAGCGGCAATCGGCTGCTGCTGCGTGGGGCCAACAGCCCCATGATGGCCGCCTGCTGGCTTGCCGCAGTTAAAGCGGGGCTGGTGGTGGTGCCGACCATGCCGCTGCTGCGGGCCGCAGAGCTTAAGAAAATCATCGACAAGGCAGAAATTCATGCCGCCTTATGCGCCGAGAGCCTGGCCGAGGAGCTTGAACATTGCAGGGATGCAACCCATCCCCACTACACGCCTTTTTTAAAGCAGGTGCTGCATTTCGGCAACGATCAGACTGATCCCTTGTCCGAGGCGATGCGGTCACAGCCCGGACCGTTTACCGCCTACCCCACCAGCCGAGATGATGTCTGCCTGATTGCATTTACCAGCGGCACGACCGGCAATCCCAAGGGCACGATGCATTTTCACCGCGATATTTTGGTGATGAGCGATTTGTTTCCACGGCATATCCTGCATATGGGCCCAGACGATATCGTCTGTGGCACACCGCCGATTGCATTTACCTTTGGCTTGGGTGGCCTGCTGACGTTTCCCTTGCGACACGGTGGCTCTGCCGTTTTATTGGAGCGGCACACACCCGAAACACTGCTGCAGACCATTGAGCGCTTTCATGCGACACAGTGCTACACAGCACCCACCTTTTACCGGCAGATGGCCGCCTTAACGTCCCAGTTTGATCTGCGCAGCCTGCGCCATCCCGTCTCGGCAGGCGAGGCCCTGCCTGATGCAACCCGTCAGCTCTGGAAAACAGCGACTGGCATTGAAATTACCGACGGCATTGGCGGCACCGAGGTCATTCATATTTATATCGCCAGCGCCGGAAAGCAAGTCCGCCCAGGCTTTATTGGCCAGGCAATTCCAGGCTATGTTGCGCAGATCGTTGATGAAGACATGCAGCCTGTTGGCCCGGGCACACCGGGCCGGCTGGCCGTGCGCGGACCGACTGGCTGCCGCTACCTCGATGACCCGCGTCAGAAAGACTATGTCAAAGACGGCTGGAACCTTCCGGGGGATACCTTTGTCATGGATCGCGATGGTTACTTCCAGTATCTCGCCCGCAATGACGACATGATTATTTCAGCGGGCTATAACATTGCAGGCCCCGAGGTCGAAGGCGCTTTGCTTCAGCACCCGGCGGTCGCCGAATGTGGTGTGGTCGGTGATCCTGATGAAGAACGTGGCCAGGTCGTGACCGCCTACGTGGTGCTCAAGCCGGGCCATGAGGCCAATGCGGCCATGATTGAGGCCCTGCAGGATTTTGTGAAAGCGAACATCGCGCCTTTTAAATATCCGCGGCGTGTGCACTTTGTCGCCCAATTACCGCGCACAGAGACTGGCAAACTCCAGCGCTTCAAACTTCGGCAAATGAGTAAGGGATAAATTCATGTGGAATGTATTGCAGCCGCCGGGCTGGGTTCAGCCGAAGGGCTATTCAAACGGTATCGAGGCCCGTGGTCGTCAGATTTATGTCGCAGGCATGGTGGGCTGGAACGAAAAATCTCAATTTGAGACCGATGATTTCATTGGCCAGTGCCGCCAGACCTTACGCAATATCGTGCAGACACTGGCCTGTGCGCAGGCTGGGCCGCAGCATATTGTTCGACTGACCTGGTATGTCAAAGACAAACATGAGTATCTGGCGCGCGCACGGGAGCTTGGCACGGTTTATCAAGAAGTCATCGGCCGACACTATCCCGTCATGGCGCTGGTCCAGGTCGCCGATTTGGTCGAGGATCGGGCGAAAGTAGAAATTGAAGCTACCGCGGTTGTTCCCGACTGACTGGGGGGCTAGCCCTCGGCTGCCCGTGAGGGCATTACGGCGGCGGGCCGCAGAAAAAGTGCCGCCCTAACCCTGCTTCGGGGTTTCGCCTAGATCCCAGAAGCCCGACTTTAAGGTTCAATTTCGCAACGCATTTTAATAAGGAGACGTCAATGAAAGCTTCACCAGTACAAACGGCGGTCTTGGCCTGCATGCTCAGCCTGGGCAGCCTTGGGGCATACGCCCAGAGTCAGCCGCTGAAGATCGGCTTCATCGGCACATTGTCCGGGCCGGCGGGCGCGTTGGGCCAAGACCAATACGATGGCCTGATGCTCGGCATTGAGCATCTGGGCGGCCGGCTTGGCAATCAGGCGGTGCAGGTCATTAAGGAAGATGATCAACTCAAGCCAGACCTGGGCGTTGAGATCGCTAAGAAATTAATCGAGCGTGATCGGGTCAACATCATCACGGGTGTGACATTTTCAAATGTGATGATGGCGATTCATAAGCCCATCACCGATGCCAACGTCTTTCTGATTGGTTCGAATGCAGGACCAACACCGATTACCGGCAAGGGCTGCAGTCCGATGTATTTCTCGACCTCATGGAATAACGACTCACTGCACGAATCCATGGGGGTCTATGCCCGCGAGCAAGGCTACAAGCGTGTCTATCTGATGGCGCCGAACTATCAGGCCGGTAAAGATGCACTGTCCGGATTTAAAGGCCAGTACAAAGGTAAGCCGCTCGATGAGGTCTACACCACGGTCAATCAGCCGGACTACTCGGCCGAAATCGCGCAGCTTCAGGCCGCCAAGCCCGATGCGGTCTATGTGTTTTATCCCGGCGGTATGGGCGTGAATTTCGTCAAGCAATATCAGCAGGCAGGTCTGCTCGGTAAGGTGCCGCTTTTGTCGGCCTCCACCGTTGATGGCACTACGCTCCCCGCACTGAAAGATATTGCGGTCGGCGTCATTACCGGATCGCCCTATAGCCCCGACCTCGATAATCCGCAGAACAAAAAATTCGTTGAGGATTTCCGCAAAAAGTACAACCGAGTGCCGTCTCTTTATGCCGCACAGAGCTACGATGCGGCCATGCTGCTGAACTCGGCGTTACTAAAAACTGGCGGAAAGATTGATCGGGAGCCGTTCCGTGCAGCCTTAAAGCAGGCGGATTTTCGTTCGGTGGCCGGGCCATTTCGCTTTAACAACAATCAATTCCCGATTCGCAATTTCTATCGGGTCGATGTAGGCCGCGACAGCGGCGGGCAGGCGGCCTTTGTCACCCGCGCGACTGTGCTGAAGGATCATCCCGATCCCCATGCATCACAGTGCGCCATGAAGTAATCCGTTTGTCCCCGAGCCGATGACCCTATCGTTATTTTTAATTCAGCTACTTAACGGTCTTCAGCTCGGGGTGTTGTTGTTCATGCTTTCTGCCGGGCTTACGCTCGTCTTTGGGATCATGAACTTTGTCAATCTGGCCCATGGCTGCATGTACATGATGGGGGCCTACTTTGCGGCTACAGCGCTGGCCGCCAGCGGATCATTCGTCGTCGCAGCGGCCGTGGCCGTCCTGGGCGGCGGCCTACTGGGCATCGTGATCGAACGCCTGATGGCACAGCATCTTTATATGCGTGACCATCTTGATCAGGTTCTTGCCACTTTCGGATTAATTTTATTTTTTAATGAGCTCGCCCGCTGGATCTGGGGTGCCTCGCCCGTCTTTATGAGCGTGCCACCGGCGCTTTCTGGGACCGTCAGCATTCTGGGTGTGACCTATCCCACCTATCGGTTTTTCATCATCCTGGTGGGCCTGCTGTGCGCGGTCGGCTGCTGGCTGCTCATTTCGCGCACGCGCGTGGGCATGTTGATTCGGGCCGGATCGGTCAACCCGACCATGGTCTCGGCCCTGGGCGTCAATATCGGCTTACTGAATGCGTTGATTTTTTCGCTTGGCGGTGCGCTTGCCGGTGTGGCAGGACTGATGAGCGGCCCAATTCTTTCCGTGCAGCCCGGCATGGGCGAGCCCGTACTAATTCTGGTCATGATCGTCATTGTGATCGGCGGCATTGGCTCCATTCAGGGGGCTTTTTATGCCGCCTTGATGGTGGGGCTGATCGATACTGCCGGCCGGGCCTTTCTGCCCATGCTGCTGCGTGAATTCATCGATCGCAGCATTGCGCAGGCTGCCGGCCCGGCAATTGCATCGATGCTGACTTGTATCTTTATGGCAACCGTTTTGGCACTGCGTCCCAGGGGCTTATTTCCGGTGAAAAACGGATGACGGCATCACCGATGGTCAACCGGCTGTTGATCGGACTACTAACGCTGCTGGCGTTTGTTCCGTTTTATGCTCAGTGGGCGGGTGAGCCCTTTCTGATCACGTTCTTATCGCGGGTGCTGATCTTTGCACTTGCGGCACTCGGCTTAAATATCATTTTAGGCTTGGGCGGCCTGGTGAGCTTTGGTCATGCCCTCTACCTTGGCCTGGGGGCCTACAGCGTGGGGCTTCTGGCCCACTATCAAATCGATAACGGATGGCTGCAGCTGCTGGTGACCGTGGCCTCGTGCGCCTTTGTCGGATTGGTCACGGGCTGGGTCTCGCTGCGGACCACTGGCATCTCTTTCATCATGATCACGCTGGCCTTTGCACAGATGTTTTACTACCTGTTTGTCAGCCTGAAACAATACGGTGGCGATGATGGTCTCTCGATTAGCCTGAAAAGCGATTTCGGATTCATTCATCTGGGTTCGCCAGTTACCCTGTATTACGCCGCATTTGTGCTGGTGGTTCTGGTGCTTTGGTGGAAACAACGCATGATTCAGGCGCCCTTTGGCATGGTGCTGCAGGGCTGCCGCATGAACGAAGCGCGTATGAAGTCGCTGGGATTTCCCACGCTGCGCTACAAACTGAGTGCCTACGTGCTGGCCTGCGTCATCGCTGGCTTAGCCGGCCTGCTTTATGCCAACCTCACCGGCTATACCTCGCCCGCCTATCTCACCTGGACCGTCTCGGGCGAACTCATTGTGATGGTCGTGTTGGGCGGGATGGGCACCGTCGCAGGCCCGCTCATTGGCACATTGGTGCTCTTGGTCTGCGAGGAATTATTGAAGGCCTGGACATCTCACTGGCCGATTATTCTTGGACCGCTGATTGTGCTGGTGGTGATGACCGCCCGCCGGGGACTGGTGGGGTACCTGATGCGCGATAAATCGTCACCATGAGCATCGCGCTACAAACGCATGCGCTGGTCAAGCGCTATGGTGGCCTGCTCGCAACCGATCAGGTCAGTCTCAGCCTCGCAGCCGGTGAGGTCCACGCCATCATTGGTCCGAACGGCGCAGGCAAGACCACGCTGATTGGCCAGCTCAGCGGCGATCTCAGTCCCGACAGCGGGGAGATTGATCTGCTCGGCCAAAGCATCACGCATCAGACCTCGTGGCAGCGGGCCCTCTCGGGCCTGGGCAGGTCGTATCAAATCTCTTCAACATTTCCGGAATTCACAGTCCTGCAATGCGTAGCGCTTGCCCTGCAGGCCCACCGCGGCAACAGTTTTGAGTCCTGGCGACCACTGCTTGCGCGGGCCGAGCAGACGGC
>CAYFPT010000031.1:11996-15171 GCA_964345065.1 uncultured Bordetella sp. | reverse complement strand
GTTGTATCTCCAACAGGGAAAACCACTGCCAAAACCGAATCACGGTCTTGTCGTGGCAGACTAGCCCCGAATCCGCCAGCCGATTGCGATCAGCCGCAGGGTCATTGCGGTCAGCGCCAAGGCGCAGCCCCCTGAAATCGTCAGACTCATCCAGGGTGAGACATCGGCGACCCCAAATACCCCATAGCGAAATCCATCAATCAGATAGAAAAACGGATTGGCATGACTGATGGCCTGCCAGACCGGTGGCAGTTGCTTTACCGAATAAAAAACTCCCGCCAGCATGGTGAGCGGGTTAATCAAAAAATTCTGAAAGACCGAGACATGATCCCATTTCTCGGCCCAAAGCCCGGCAATAAAGCCAAGGGTTGCCAACACAATGCAGGCCAGAACAGCAAACATCAACACCCAGCCAATCGAATACAAGGCGCCCGGCACAAACAGCACGGCCACCAGCCACACGCCCAGGCCGCAGGCAAGGCCCCGCGCCACCGCCCCGCCGATATAGCCGACAAACCATTCCCAGGGTTTCATGGGTGAGAGCAACACAAACACGAGATTGCCAGTCATTTTGCTTTGCGTGATGCTCGATGAAGTATTGGCAAAAGCGTTTTGCTGCAGGGTCATCATGACCAGACCGGGCACCAGAAAAGCGGTGTAGCTGACCTGGGGATAAGGCTCGACACGGCCCTCGAGCAGATAAGAGAAGATCAGCAGAAACAGAAGACTTGAGATCACCGGTGCCAGGATGGTCTGCAGATAGACCTTTACAAAACGCATGGTTTCTTTGTGCAGCAGTGCCCAGGCCCCAGAGCTGTTGGCGGGTGTGGCTGACAAAGTGCTGAGCGTGGTGGCGGGGGTGCTTGACATCTGCGTGCTGGCCCTAGGCTTTGACTGCGTTGATGTCATCGCGGGTGCGATGGGCAATTGCAGCAGCCCGCTCCTGCCAATCATCGCCAGCGCCTGCATAAAGAATCGCGCGCGATGAATTGATCAGCATGCCGCCTTCGGCGTTGCGGCCGGCCTTGACGGTTGCCACAAGGTCGCCGCCCTGAGCACCGATTCCTGGAATGAGCAGCGGCAGATCAGGCGCGGCTCGACGGACAGCCTCGAGCTCACGCGGATAAGTGGCGCCCACGACCAATCCGACTTGCTGATGATGATTCCAGTGTTGGGCAGCCTGCTGCGCCACCTGAAGATAGAGCGGCTGCTCGGGCGAGGGCCGCATTTGAAAATCATCACCACCCGGGTTGGAGGTGCGACACAGCACAAAGATGCCCCGGTTTTCGTAATTCAGATAAGGCGCAAGGCTGTCGGTGCCCATATAGGGACTGACGGTGACCGCATCGGCGCGGTAGCGATCAAAGGCCTCTTTTGCATAGTGCTCTGCGGTGGATCCAATATCCCCCCGCTTGGCATCCAGAATCCAGAGGTGATCCGGATAGCGATCTCGGCAAGTCTGACCAAGCCGCTCTAACACCGATTCGGCCCGGCTGGAGGCAAAGTAGGCAATCTGGGGCTTAAAGGCGCAGGCATAGGGGGCGGTTGCCTCCATGATGCCCAAGCAAAACGTTTCAATGGCCGCCAGTGGATCGCGGCCAGCAAGCGCCTGAAGCGGCTGGGGAAACTTGCTGAGATCGGGATCCAGGCCCACACACAGCATGGATTGCTGATGCTGCCAGGCATGCTTAAGTCGGCCCGAGAAATTCATAGGCCTGATCATAAATAAAAAAGCCCCGCGTTGCCGCGGGGCTCAAGACAAAGGAGACATTCAATGCAACCGGGATCACTTTCGCATAACGGCAGCGCTCCCGGCGCATATCGAATGTGGGAATTACATTCCCATGTCGCCCATACCACCCATACCACCCATGCCGCCCGGCATGCCGCCGCCGGCCTTCTCCTCAGCAGGAGCCTCGGCCACCATGCAGTCGGTGGTCAGCATCAGTGATGCAATGGATGCTGCATTTTGCAGTGCAGTCCGGGTGACCTTGGTGGGATCCACCACGCCCATGGCGAGCATATCGCCATATTCGCCAGAAGCAGCGTTGTAACCGTGGCTGCCCTTGCCCTCAAGCACCTTGCTCACGACCACGCTGGCCTCTTCGCCGCAGTTGGCCACGATCTGGCGCAGCGGCTCTTCGACTGCACGCATTACGATCTTGATGCCCGCTTCCTGGTCTGCGTTTAAGCCCTTGACTGCAACGGAGGCGCGTGCCCGCAGCAGCGCAACACCACCACCTGCCACGATGCCCTCTTCCACAGCAGCGCGGGTCGCGTGGAGTGCATCTTCCACACGGGCCTTCTTTTCTTTCATCTCGACTTCGGTGGCAGCACCGACACGAATCACGGCAACACCGCCAGCGAGTTTCGCAACCCGCTCTTGGAGTTTCTCGCGGTCGTAATCGCTGGTGGCTTCCTCGATCTGAACACGGATCTGCTTGACGCGGGCCTCGATATTTTTTCCATCGCCTGCGCCATCAATGATCGTGGTGTTCTCTTTGCCGATTTCGACACGCTTGGCACGGCCCAGATCATTTAAGGTCGCTTTTTCCAGCGACATGCCGGTCTCTTCCGAGATCACAACGCCGCCGGTCAGGATGGCCATGTCTTCGAGCATCGCCTTGCGGCGATCACCAAAGCCTGGTGCCTTCACAGCAACAGTCTTCAGAATGCCACGCATGTTGTTCACGACCAGGGTGGCCAGGGCCTCGCCCTCGACTTCCTCGGCAACGATTAGGAGCGGACGGCCAGCCTTGGCGACTTGCTCCAGCACGGGCAGCAGATCACGGATATTGGAGATCTTTTTGTCGTGCAGCAGGATGAACGGATCATCGAGCACAGCGATCTGCTTTTCGGGGTTATTGATGAAATAAGGCGAGAGGTAGCCACGGTCAAACTGCATGCCCTCAACCACATCAAGCTCGTTGTTCAGGGACTTGCCGTCTTCGACGGTGATCACGCCTTCCTTGCCCACTTTTTCCATCGCCTGGGAGATGATGTCGCCGATTTCCTGATCGGAGTTGGCGGAGATCGCGCCCACCTGGGCGATTTCTTTGGAAGTGGTGCATGGTTTGCTGATCTTTTTGAGTTCTTCGGTGATCGCGCTAACCGCTTTGTCGATGCCGCGCTTAAGATCCATCGGGTTCATGCCGGCGGCAACATACTTCATGCC
>CAYFPT010000031.1:0-11986 GCA_964345065.1 uncultured Bordetella sp. | reverse complement strand
CTTCGCGCACGATGGCCTGGGCCAACACGGTGGCAGTCGTCGTGCCATCGCCTGCGGAGTCCGAGGTCTTGGAGGCAACTTCTTTCACCATCTGGGCGCCCATGTTTTCGAACTTGTCTTTCAGTTCGATTTCTTTGGCAACCGAGACACCGTCCTTGGTGACCGTGGGTGAGCCAAAGGAACGCTCGAGCACGACATTGCGGCCTTTGGGGCCGAGGGTGACTTTTACTGCATTTGCGAGGATATTGACCCCAGCCACCATTTTGTGGCGGGCATCATCGCTGAACATTACTTGTTTTGCTGCCATTGTTAATCTCCAATAAAAATTCTTAACGCACTAAATGAACGGGTTGCTTGAAGCGATGCGATAACGCTTAGGCAATCACGGCCATCACATCGTCTTCGCGCAGGACAAGCA
This sequence comes from uncultured Bordetella sp., assembly GCA_964345065.1. Taxonomy (GTDB): domain Bacteria; phylum Pseudomonadota; class Gammaproteobacteria; order Burkholderiales; family Burkholderiaceae_A; genus Lacustribacter. Next base: position 11,568 of record CAYFPT010000031.1, on the reverse strand, counting down.
GCTCATCGCCGTCGACCTTGACGGTCTGGCCGGAGTACTTGCCGAACAGCACTTTGTCGCCGACTTTCACATCCAGGGCGCGCACTTTGCCGTCTTCCAGGATCTTTCCGTTGCCCACCGCGAGTACTTCGCCCTGATCGGGCTTCTCGGCGGCGTTGTCAGGAATCACGATGCCGGAGGCGGTTTTACGCTCGTTATCAAGGCGTTTGATCACGAGGCGATCGTGCAGGGGACGCAATTTCATATTTCGAACTCCATTCCAAATAAGACAGTGGTTGAACAAAAATCTCGAGCGGCGCGGCCTGGCCGGTCCGGGAGGAGGGCCAGCAATTCAGGCGACCCGGAAGGGGCCGGGGAGATGCTGTTAGCACTCAGCGCTCTTGAGGGCTAATAATAGGGGCGAGGACCGACCTTTTCAAGGGACGGCCTGAGGAATTTAAGGGTTTACCCTAGGATTATTAGCCGCCGAAGAAGCGGGTCTTCTGCTCTCGGACGGTCTGGCAGTCGATGCAGCGGATCTTTCCCAGCTTGAGCCGGGCGGCGGGGATCTTTTCACCGCATTCAATACAGTGCTTGCCATCGAAGTCCGGGCTGGTCTCGGGCACGATCTTGCGCCGGGCCTCCTCGAGGGCGTCTTCGTTGAACTGGGCCTCGATCGCGGATGCGCGATCGCTGTCATCGGTCAGTTCAAAGTAATTTTCGTTTTTCTCAAGTCCCATAACGGTCGTCCCACGTTTATTTGTCAGAATATCGCACGAAGTGATCTCAAACGCGCGCTCCATTGTTTTTTTCCTCGCGATGATCGGACCCTGCGTGGCGACCGCGCAGTTTACGCCGATCATCCGGTTTGCGTCGCTGCCTGCAGAGGTTAAAAAAGAGATCTCGGCGAGCGGCATCCCTGAGAGCGCCTGGTCGGTGGCGATTATTCCCCTGCCACCGATAGTGGTGATGGGCCCGGTACTGAACGGCCTCGGTTTAAACCCGGAGTCGCCTGTGAATCCTGCCTCCGTAATGAAGCTGGTCACCACGCGTGCGGCCCTTGGGCTGCTGGGACCGCAGTTTCGTCATCAGACACGGATTGCGACTACAGGGCGGCTTGAATCAGGCGTGTTGCGCGGCGATCTTTTTTTCCAGGGCGGGGGAGATCCAAAGCTGGTGGTTGAGGATCTCGATGAGATTGCCAAGCGGCTTAAAGCGATGGGGATTGACCGCATCGAGGGCAATTTGGTGGTGGATGGCACCCGATTCGATGAGCCAGAAATTGATCCGGGCCAATTCGATGGCCGACCGTTTTCGACTTACAACGTCGGCCCCCATGCCGCGATGGTGAATTTTAAATCCGTCAAGGTGTCGGTCTGGTCGGAGGCCGGTAGGCGGGTCCGTGTGATGACCGAGCCCCGGTTTCGGGATCAAGAGCTCTCGCAAAAGATTCAGCTCATTGAGGGTGGCTGTAATAAAAGCCGAGTCACTGCCCGCATGGAGCAGGCCACCAAGGGCGCAGAGCCCAAACTCTTGGTGAGCGGTGTGATCGGTAAGCAATGCAATGGCGTTGATTTTTACGTCAGCGTGATGGACCACGCCCGTTTTGCAATGATGGCCTTTCGGGCGGCCTGGGAGGCCGCCGGTGGCGTCATGAAGGTCAAGCTGCAGACTGGCGTGACCCCGGATAGCGCGCGGACTCTGGTGCAGTGGGAGTCCCCCCGGCCCCTAATTGAGCTGGTCGCCGACATCAATAAGCTGAGCAACAACCCGATGACGCGGCAGCTCTTTCTCACCTTATCGGCGGGCGAAGGCCGGCCGGCCACACGGCAGGAATCTCGATTGGCAGTAAAGGCTTACTTGGCATCTCGGGGACTGGTATTTCCAGAGCTCGTGATGGATAACGGGTCGGGCCTAAGCCGCGAGGAGCGCATCTCCGCCAAGAGTCTGGCGCGGCTATTGGCCGATGGCCTGATCGGCCCAGACGCCCAGGCCTGGGTGGAGACCCTGCCGGCGGTTGGCATTGAAGGCACCGTTCGCAACCGGATGCGCAACAGCGTGCTGGAGGGCAGGGCCTGGCTGAAGACCGGAACCCTGGATGACGTCCGGGCGCTTGCAGGCTATATCCGGTCAGCGGAGGGCCGGTGGGTGGTCTTCGTGGCGGTGGTCAATGACCCCCAGGCCGCCAAGGCCAAGCCGGCGATGGACTCCCTTGTAAAGTGGGCCTACACTTATCATTGAAATTCAATAAGTTATTGATTTTAAAAAGTTTTTTATAGATTGCAGGGGCCGGTGGGCTGTGTTCCAATCGGCCCATGACGGATCCCAACACCACCAGCCCGACCATGATGCAGGGGTGGGAGTCGCTCAAACAGCGGACCACGACCTTCATCGTTTTGGCGCTTTTGGCCCTCTCGACGCTGCTGACCGATGCGGGCCGCGCTCGCCTTGCGGCCTGGAGCGCCCTGGCTTTAGAGGCACTCCAGCCTCGGCAGATGAGCTCGGTCTACACGATCCTTCCCACCAACCTAACCGTAGAGCAGCGCCGGGTCGCCCGATGGATTGCCAACCGGCACCGGGTGGCCATGAAGGCGGTGGAGCAGCTGGTCGCCGCAAGCTACGAGACGGCCACCACCTATCGGCTGGACCCCCATCTGCTGCTGGCCGTGATCTCCATTGAGTCAGGGTTTAATCCGCTGGCCGAGAGCAATATGGGTGCCGTCGGGCTGATGCAGATCATGCCCAAGGCCCATGCCGATAAGTTAAAGGCCTTCGGCGGGGAGAAGCTGGCCCTGGACCCCTGGGTCAACATGCAGGTCGGTGCCCAGATTCTGCGCGAATACATGGATCGATTTGGCTCAGAGAGTGCGGCCCTGAAGGCCTATGTTGGCTCCGTTGAGCAGCCGACCGAATATCCCAGCCGGGTCATGCAGACCCGCGAGCGGATCCTGGCCGCAGCGTTAGGCCGCGTCCTGGCCTAGTCGAAGAAGTGGCGATAAGTTTTAGGGGCCCGACTGCTCGGCAAGGTAGTCCATCGCCGCTTGTACGCCGCCTGCTTTGTGCGGAATGCCCGCGGCTTGAAGGCCCATCTCCACGCCGCCAAGGGTGCCGATTAGGCTGAGGTCGTTGAAGTCGCCCAAGTGGCCAATACGAAATACCCAGCCCTGAAGTTTCGCTAGACCCGTGCCGAGCGACATATTGAAGCGCTCGAGCACGAGGCGACGAAAATCATCAGCGTTGTAATACGCGCCATCTGCTTTTTTCGGCATCACGACCGCAGTCAGAATCGGGCTGTATTCGGCGGGATTTTTGCAAAGAATCTCCAGGCCCCAGGCGCGCACTGCACGCCGTGTGGCCTCCGCGTGGCGCTGGTGCCGGGCAAAGACATTGGCCAGGCCTTCTTCAAACATCATGTCCAGCGCCTCCGCAAGGCCATACAAAAGATTGGTGGCAGGCGTGGTGGGCCAAAAGCCGGTTCGGTTTGCAGCGATGATTTCTTCCCAGCCCCAGTAGGCCTTGGGCAGGCCGGCGGTCTTGCTGGCGGCAATCGCTTTATCGCTGACCGCGTTAAAAGAGATTCCTGGTGGCAGCATCATGCCTTTTTGTGAGCCGCTGACTGTGACATCAGCGCCCCATGCATCGTGTTTGTATTCAGCGCTCCCGAGCGAGGAGATGGTGTCAACCATTAAAAGCGCGGGATGGCCTGCCGCATCCATGGCACGTCGCACGGCGGCGATATCCGAGAGGACCCCAGTGGAGGTCTCGTTGTGCACAACGCAAACCGCTTTAATGCTGCGGCCTTGGTCTTCTTTAAGTCGCGACTCGAGCAGACTGCAGTCGACCCCATGACGCCAATCCCCCGCAATAAATTCGGGTTTAAGGCCCAGCTTTTCAGCAAGTTTTTTCCACAGTGCGGCGAAGTGACCGGTCTCGACCATCAGCACGTGGTCGCCCGCACTCAGGGTGTTGACCAAGGCCGCCTCCCAGGCGCCTGTGCCCGATGCGGGGTAGATGATGACCGGGTTAATCGTGCCGAAAATGGGCTTGATGGCCTCAAGCACACGCAGGCCAAGCTGCTGAAACTCGGGGCCGCGATGGTCAATCGTTGGGAAGTCGATGGCCCGCAGCACCCGGTCCGGAACATTAGACGGCCCCGGAATCTGCAGGAAGTGCCGGCCCTGGCCAATCCGGTTCAGTGCGGCCCGAGGATTGATGGCGGTATGCGTGGCGTGAGAGGGATCGCGTTTCATGGCTGAAAGTCCGAATGGGTGGGGTTGGCTGGCCGATCTATGATGGTAGATCAATAGCCTCTTTTAAAGCGAGTAATGCCCACCCCAAGCTCTGGCCGACGCGCCTTTTTATCCGGCAATCTGCAGGCTGCCAATGCCCGCAGTCAGCTGGCGGCCCGGCTGTCGCGGGAGATGCAGGGCCAGGTGCTTTTTGATCGGGCCGCACGCGGCCGCTATGCCACGGATGCATCGATTTATCAGCTGATGCCGCTGGGTGTGGCGGTGCCCAAGACCGACCTGGACGCGCGTATTGCTCTGGATATCGCCCGCGATCTAAAAGTGCCAGTGCTGGCCCGTGGGGCGGGCAGTTCGCAGTGCGGCCAGACCGTGGGTGAGGCCTTGGTGATCGATGACAGCCGATATCTCAATCGCCTGCTGGCGCTGGATCTGGAGTCAATGACTGCAACCGTTGAGCCCGGCATGGTGCTGGATCATCTTAATGCGCAGTTAAAGCCGCACGGCGTTTGGTTTCCGGTGGATGTCTCGACCTCTGCGCAGTGCACGCTGGGCGGCATGGCCGGGAATAATTCCTGCGGCTCGCGTTCGCTTTACTACGGCAATATGGTCCACAACGTCGAAGGCATCCATGCAGTGCTGGCCGATGGCACCCAGGCCTATTTCGGGCGTTTCGGCGATGGCGGCGATATGACGCTGACCAACGCCCGATTAAATGGGTTGATTCCAAAACTCTTTGAAATTGCTGCGTCGGTGAAAGACGACATCGCCGCGGTCTGGCCGAAGGTGCTGCGCCGCGTGGGCGGCTATAACCTGGATGTGTTTTATCCGCAAAGTGAGCGGCCGTATCTTTCAGCGGGCCAGCAGCATCTGGTGAACTTCGCGCAGTTGTTGGTGGGCTCTGAGGGCACGCTGGCGTACTTTGAATCGCTCAAGTTAAAGCTCTCGCCGCTGCCAAAAAATAAACGTTTAGGGGTGGTGAACTTCCCCAGTTTTCATCAGGCCATGGCACTGACCCAGCACATTGTGAAGCTCGGCCCAGTGGCAGTGGAGCTGGTGGATCGGACCATGATTGAGCTCTCGCGTGCCAATCCGGTGTTTGCGCCGGTGATTGAAACCGCATTAACCCGCGTGCAAGGAAAAGAGACCGATGCGCTGCTGCTCGTCGAGTTTGCTGATGAAGACGCTGCGCGTGCCGACCGTGGCCTATCCGATCTGCGGACGCTGATGGCCGATCTGGGGCTGCCGGGCGCCGTGGTCTGCCTCACCGATCCCCGGGCGCAGTCCGCGCTCTGGGAGGTCCGCAAGGCAGGACTTAACATCATGATGTCGCTCAAGGGTGATGGAAAGCCCGTCTCGTTTATCGAAGACTGTGCGGTGCCGCTGGAGCATCTGGCCGATTACACCGCGGCCCTTACCGAAGTCTTTTCTCGTCATGGCACACAGGGCACCTGGTATGCCCATGCCTCCGTGGGCACGCTCCACGTGCGGCCGATTCTGGATATGCGTCGCGATGGCGCAACGAAGATGCGGGCCATTGCGGAAGAGGCCTCAGCCTTGGTGCGGCGTTATAAGGGTGCGTTTTCAGGTGAGCATGGCGATGGCCTGGTACGCAGCGAATGGGTGAAATGGCAATTTGGCGATCGCATCACCCATGCCTTTGAGCAGGTGAAGGAAGCGTTTGATCCTGAGCAACGCATGAATCCCGGCAAGATCGTGCATTGCGCACCGATGGACGACAGCCGCTTGTTTCGATTCTCGGGCGACTACCAGGTGCAGCCTGTTGCCACCGGCCTTGATTGGACAGCCTGGGATGTGCAAAACGATCCCGCGCGCCGTGGTGATCCCGGTAGTTTTGGCATTGCAGTCTCGGCGGCAGGAAGCGGCGGGGATCCCGCCCGCGGCTTTGCCAAGGCGGTGGAGATGTGCAACAACAACGGCCACTGCAGAAAGTTTGATGCCGGCACCATGTGCCCGAGTTTTCGGGTCACCCGTGATGAGCAGCACTCAGTGCGCGGCCGCGCCAATACGCTTCGGCTTGCGTTAAGCGGGCAACTGGGTGCCGATGCCTGGTCGTCTTCGGCAGTACGGGATGCCCTGGAACTCTGTGTCGGATGTAAGGGCTGCAAACGCGAATGCCCCACGGGCGTGGACATGGCCCGTATGAAAATCGAGGCCGCCTATCAATATGGCAAGCAGTCGGGATTTTCCAGAAAAGACCGATTGATCGCCGGCCTGCCGGGGCTGGCCCAGTGGGTGGCCAAGACGCCATTGGCCGCCGGACTTTTGAATCTCCGCAATCACAGCGGCATGCTGCGTGTGCTGGGTGAGAAATGGTTGGGCATTGCCGCGGAGCGCACATTGCCGAAATGGCGGCCGGATACTTTTGCGAAAAATTTACTCCGCGCGTCAGAGGCTGATCTTGCCGGTTGTGATGTGGTGCTATGGGCCGATACGTTTAACAATGCCTATGAGCCAGAACATCTGCATGCAGCACTTGCAGTAATGCGTCAGCTTGGCTTTCGCGTAGCGATCTCAGGGGCAGCATCTGCAACACCGCTGTGCTGCGGCCGAACCCATCTCTCGGTGGGCATGATTGAAGAGGCCCGCGGACTCGCGCAACAGACACTGGTGGCACTCGCGCCCGCACTTACGCGCGGCGTGCCCGTGGTGGGCCTTGAGCCTTCGTGCATCTTGGGCATGCGCGATGAATGGCAGGCCCTCGGACTGGGGCAGCCGGCGGCTGCGCTTGCGTCACAGGCGATGCTCTTTGAGGAATGGTGGCTGCAGCATGGCAAGCCGCGATGGGATGCATCGGCCGCCAAACCGTTGCCGGAAATCTGGGTCCATGGGCATTGCCATCAGAAGGCGATGGGGGCGATGTCCGCCACGATCACCGCCCTTGAGTCCCTCGGCAATAAGCCCCAGATGATTGAAAGCAGCTGCTGTGGCATGGCGGGCAGTTTTGGCTACGAGGCCCGGCATCTGCAGACCTCTTTGGCGATGGCCGAGGCCAGTCTTTTGCCGGCAGTCCGCAGCATGCCCGACGATGCCTGGGTTGTCGCCGATGGCTTTTCGTGTCGGCATCAGATTCGTGATGGCGCCCGCCGCAGCGCAAAACACATTGCAGAAGTGATTGCGCATGCAATTGCCTAGTGTTTTGGCGGCTGCATGGGATAATTTCGTTTTATAAAAATCAGTACGGGGGAGACCATGGATCCGCAACTCAGACAGCAGGCGCTCGAATATCACGAGAGCGGCAGTCCCGGAAAAATTTCGGTCACGCCCACCAAGCAGCTGGTGAACCAGCGCGATCTCGCATTGGCCTATTCGCCCGGCGTGGCGGCGGCCTGCGAAGAAATTGTCAAAGATCCGGCCAACGCATTTCGCTACACATCACGCGGCAATTTAGTGGCCGTGATCACCAACGGCACGGCGGTGCTCGGCCTAGGCAATATCGGCCCGCTGGCCGCCAAGCCGGTCATGGAAGGAAAAGGCGTTCTCTTTAAGAAGTTCGCAGGCATCGATGTCTTTGATCTCGAGGTCAATGAGACCAACCTGGATCGTCTGGTCGATATTGTTGCTGCGCTTGAGCCGACCTTCGGTGGTGTGAACCTTGAGGACATCAAGGCGCCGGATTGTTTTTATGTCGAGCGTAAGCTGCGCGAGCGGATGAAGATCCCGGTCTTTCACGATGATCAGCATGGCACGGCCATCGTGGTCGGCGCAGCACTGGTCAATGGCCTGACCGTTGTGGGCAAGGACATCAAAAAGGTCAAGCTGGTCGTATCGGGCGCTGGCGCCGCTGCGCTTGCCTGCCTGGATCTGCTGCTGGATTTAGGCCTGCCCAAAGAAAACATCTGGGTAACGGATCTCGCGGGTGTGGTCTATGAGGGCCGCAAAGAACTCATGGATCCGGAGAAGGACCGTTTCATACAGAAAACCAATGCCCGCACGCTTGCCGATGTGATTGAGGGCGCTGATGTATTTCTTGGGCTCTCAGCAGCCGGTGTGCTGAAAAAAGAGATGGTCGCAAAAATGGCCACCAAGCCGCTGATCTTTGCGCTGGCCAATCCCGATCCTGAAATTCTTCCCGAGGATGTGAAGGCGGTTCGGGATGATGCGATTGTCGCAACCGGCCGCACTGATTATGCGAATCAAGTCAACAATGTGCTGTGCTTTCCATTTATTTTTCGCGGCGCTTTGGATTCGGGCGCGACCACGATTACGCGTGCGATGGAGCTTGCGGCGGTCCATGCGGTTGCAGAACTCGCCCGGGCCGAGCAAAGCGAGGTGGTATCGGCAGCTTACGGCAGCGGATCACTTTCTTTTGGCCCGGATTATTTAATCCCCAAGCCCTTTGATCCCCGGCTGATTGTCAAGATTGCGCCTGCGGTCGCCAAGGCGGCGGCTGAAAGCGGCGTGGCCACAAGGCCCATTGCGGATCTCGATGCCTATGTGGATCGGCTGCAAGAGTTCGTGTACCACTCCGGCAATTTCATGAAGCCGATTTTTGCGGCCGCCAAGCGGGCCACAAAAAATCGCATCGTCTACGCCGAGGGTGAAGAGGAGCGCGTGCTGCGTGCTGTCCAGGTGGTGGTCGATGAGGAACTGGCCCGGCCAATTTTAGTGGGCCGGCCCTCGGTTCTGGAGAGCCGGATTGAGCGCTTCGGACTGCGGATTCGCGCGGGTGTAGATTTCGATTTGGTGAACCCAGAGTCGGATCGGCGCTATCGGCAGTATTGGGAGTCATATCACCGGATGACGGAACGCAAAGGCGTTACCGAACAGTACGCCAAGCTGGAGATGCGCCGCCGACACACCCTGATCGGGGCCATGATGATGCATCTCGGTGAAGCCGATGGCATGATCTGCGGCACTTTCGGCAGCCACTCCTTGCATCTGCATTATGTGGATCAGGTCTTAGGCCGCCGGCCAGATGTGAGCTGCTATGCAGCGATGAATCTGTTGATTCTGCCCAAGCGTTCGGTGGCGATTGTGGATACCCATGTCAATGCTGATCCGAGCGCCGAAGAGCTTGCCGAAATCACCCTGATGGCGGCAGAGGAAATGCGGCGAATTGGAATCACACCACGGATTGCTTTGTTGTCACATTCAAATTTCGGCAGCAGCACCGCCGCTTCGGCGGAAAAAATGCGGCAGGTCTTGGAGCTGGTCCGCGCCCGCGCCCCCGGAACCAATATTGATGGCGAAATGCATGGCGATATCGCCTTAGATGCAGAATTGCGTCGGCACATCATGCCGCGCTCCACCCTGGTGGGCGAGGCCAATCTCTTGGTGTGTCCAAGTATTGATGCCGCCAATATCTCCTACAACCTGCTGAAGATTGCTGCTGGCAACGGCATTGCGATTGGCCCTGTGCTATTGGGCTGCAAGGCTGCGGCAGCGATTCTGACTTCATCGGCAACCGTGCGTCGGATCGTGAATATGACTGCGCTGACAGTCTTGGATGCCAATGCGCGCGCGTGACTGAAGTTCCCCGCTCACTCTCGGACTTGTTTTGGACGTTCACCCGCATGGCCCTGCAGGGCTTTGGTGGGGTCCTGCCCATCGCGGAACGCGTGCTGGTGCGCGATCGCCGCTGGATGACGCCCAAGGATTTTGTGGAGGCCTTGGCCATCGCCCAGACCCTACCGGGCCCGAATATTGTGAATTTATCGCTCATGGTGGGTGATCGGTTTTTCGGCCCACGGGGTGCTGTGGCTGCATTTGCAGGCATGATGCTTTTTCCGACAATCATCGTGCTGATCCTGACCGTCTTGTACCAGTTTATGGCCGAGCTGGAAATGATGCGCCGTATTCTTTTAGGTATGAGCGCAGTCTCGGTCGGCATGATTGCTGGCATGGGCCTGCGGCTGGCACGGACCCAGGGCCATTTCCGGGCGGGATGGTTCATTGGTGCGGCCGTGTTTTTATTGGTGGCGGTTCTGCATAAGCCGCTGGGCATGGTCCTGATTGCCCTGGGCCTTCCGGCGATCGGCCTGCGTTGGTGGCAGCTGCGGCGTTTGTAATCGCGATTCGGCCTGCACGTTATGCTTTTAGATCTCTTCATTCATTTTCTGATGCTGTCGCTTTTAGCGACGGGCGGTGCAATCACACTCGCGCCCGAGATGCACCGCTATATGGTGACTGAGACCGGATTACTCACGGATTCCAATTTCACGGCTGCATTGGCGATTGCTCAGTCGGCCCCCGGCCCGAATATCTTATTTGTCACGGTGTTGGGATGGCAGGCGATGGGGCCAATGGGCGCCTTGGCGACCACCGTGGGGGTGCTCATGCCTTCGGCGTTACTGGTGGTGATGGTCAGTCGCATTAGCCATCACCATGGTGATACGTTTTGGATGCGGGCCCTGCGACAAGGACTGGCGCCAGTAGTTATTGCATTGATGCTGGCCACCGCGTGGATTTTGTCGGAGCAATGGTGGGGCGAGCTGAGCGTGTTGGCCTTGGTGGTGGTGAGCACGGCGCTGGTCGCAGTCACGCGCGTGCCGCCATTGGTGATGATTCTTCTGGGCGCGCTGATTGGCGGATTCGGACTGCTCGGCTAGGGCTTAAAACTCGCCGCACTGCATTGCAAGTGCTGTCAGTGCGACCGCAGCAGCGGTCTCGGTGCGCAAAATCCGCGGCCCGAGTTGAAGGCCTCGAATTCCCGCGGCGCTGGCCATCTGTTCCTCTTCATCGGTCCAGCCGGCTTCGGGCCCAATCCAGATGGCCACCGGACCCTGCGTGGCCGCTGTCGAGAATCGCTCTTGGGCAAAAGGATCCAAGAGCCATCCGGTCTTTGGAGATGGCGCTTGCTTCCAGTCAAGAAGTGCCTCACGAAAGGACATGACGGCTGAAATTGTTGGAATCACGGTGCGGCCCGACTGGGCGGCTGCGGCCTGGGCAATTGCGCGCCAATGCGCGAGTCGTTTTAACGCGCGATCCGGTTCAAGTTTCAGCACGCTGCGCGCTGCCGCCACGGGAATAATCCGGGCTGCGCCCAATTCGGTGGATTTCTGCACGACCCAATCCATCTTATCGCCAGTGCAGAGGGCCTGCAGCACTGTGATGTGCAGTGGTGATTCTCGGCGAATGGTCTGGATGGACTCGATCTCGATGACAGCCTTTGTCTTATCGGCAGCGCGCACAACGCCCTGTCCCTCCTGGCCCTGGCCATCGAAAATCACGATCCGGTCACCGACGCGGGCGCGGAGTACGACAGCGAGGTGGTGGCTATTTTCTGCGTCAAGCGCAAGCAGGCCGCAGGCGAGGTCTGCGCAAAGAAGGCGGGGATGCACGGGTCGGTGGGTCGGGGAGGCGGGCCGGTTAAACTTACACC
>CAYFPT010000030.1:4764-15281 GCA_964345065.1 uncultured Bordetella sp. | reverse complement strand
CGACTGCGTCAGACGCTCTGCCGGGCAGGCGACCGATGGAGCCTGAATGGCGTTCGTTTTCAGTTTTTACACCCCAGCACACTGCCGCCTTCAATTACACCGGCTCAACGCAATCGTTATTCCTGTGTGTTGCGCGTCGAAGATGCGACCGGCGGCAGCCTCTTGCTGGCGGGCGATATTCCAATCAAAACGGATCGCGAGCTGGTGGGCCGATTCGTTGGCCTACAGGATCCTGAAAATCCAGACGCCTTGGCTTTGGCAGGCGCTCAGCTTGCCTCGCAGGTTTTGGTTGCACCCCACCATGGCAGCAAGACTTCTTTAAGCGAGGACCTTCTGCGGGCAGCAGCGCCGCAGTTTGTTGTGATTCAGGCAGGCTATCGCAATCGGTTTGGCCATCCGCATCAGGAGACTCTGGATCGCATCGCGAGCGCCCAGGCTAATGCCCCGGCAGTGCTGCGGACGGATTTGCAGGGTGCAATTGAATTGCGCTGGAGCGCTGGCCAGCTGCTGCACTGGGATTTCTGGCGTGACCATCGGCGCTGGTGGCATCTGAACCGGGCCGCCGAGCTGATGTTCTAGCCGTTACTGCGCGGTCCAGCCGCCATCCATTGCCCAGGCGACACCGCGGACCTGTGCTGCAGCGTCTGAGCAAAGAAATACTGCCAGCTGGCCCAGCTGTTCCGTTGTAACAAATTCACCGGAGGGCTGCTTTTCGGCGAGCAGATCCTGCTTGGCTTGTTCGTTGGAGATTTTCTTTTCGCTTGCACGGGCATCGACTTGCTTTTGCACCAGTGGCGTGAGGACCCATCCCGGGCAGATGGCATTACAGGTAACGGCGGTCGTGGCGCATTCCAGCGCAACCGATTTGGTCAGGCCCACGATGCCGTGCTTGGCGGCAACGTAAGCGCTTTTATTTGCCGAGGCCACAAGCCCGTGGGCAGAGGCGACATTCACGATCCGACCAAAGCCGCGTTTTTTCATGCCCGGCAGTGCACAGCGTGTGGTATGAAACGCCGACGAGAGATTAATCGCAATGATGGCATCCCAGCGTTCGACCGGAAATGTCTCCACTGCCGAGACATGCTGAATGCCGGCGTTATTAATCAGAAAATCGATTCGCCCCAGTTTTGATTCCGTTGAACGAATCATGTCCTCGATTTCAGAGGGTTTACTCATATCGGCACCATGGTGGAGCACGCGCACGCCATAGCGTGAGGCGAGCTCGCTGATCAGGCTGCTGATGGCGGCGGGCTCACCAAATCCATTGAGCATGAGGTCTGCGCCTTGATCGGCAAGGGCCCGCGCAATTCCAAGGCCGATGCCACTGGTGGAGCCAGTGACGAGGGCGACTTTTGAGCGGTGAGGTTTTGACTCCGACATGGGCACTCCTTAGGGTAACGAGAGGGTGTTAGGATCAATTCATGGCAATGATAAAGCTTGGCGAGCAAGGCGCCGTCGGACCCCGGCGGGGCTCCGTGGCATGCATCAGCACGGCGGGCCTGCATCGTATGGCGTACCAGGAGTGGGGGGATCCGCAGAATACGGATGTCGTGATTTGCGTGCATGGCCTGACAAGGGTGAGCGAGGACTTTCAGGATCTTGCCCAGGCTTTATCCGATCGTTTTCGAGTGGTCTGCCCCGATGTGGTGGGCCGGGGCCGATCGTCGTGGCTTAAAAATCCGATGCTCTATGGGGTACCCCAGTACACCGCCGATATGGTCACGCTGATTGCCCGCTTAAATGTCGACCGGGTGAAATGGGTCGGCACCTCCATGGGCGGCTTAATCGGAATGTCGCTGGCCACGCTCGAGCCGTCACCCCTTGAGCGGCTGGTGTTAAATGATGTGGGCGCAGTCTTAAGCGGTGCTGCATTGGGCAGAATCGCAGCCTATGTCGGCGTGAAGACTGAGTTTGACTCTTATGCCCAGGCCAGCGCTTTTTTAAGAATGGTCTTTGCCAGTTTTGGCCCGCACTCCGAACCCCAATGGCGCCAATTAATTGATTCAGTGGTGATCGTGCAGCCCGATGGCCGCACCCGCCTGCACTATGACCCCGCGATTGCGGAGCCGTTTCGGCAGGCCTATGGCGCCCAGGCAGCAGCGGGCCAGACACCGGAAGATTTAAGCATGTGGCCCCTGTATGACTTGGTGCGATGCCCGACACTTCTGCTGCGTGGGGCCGAGAGTGATCTGCTCACCCGCGATATTGCACAGCAGATGGCAGCCCGTGGGCCCAAGCCCCGCGTGATTGAGTTTGCGGGCGTTGGCCATGCGCCAAGTCTTATGCATGCCGATCAGATCAGTGTGATCCGTGATTTTTTACTTCAGACCGATGCCGACGAACACTAAACACGACCCGCGGATTGCCAAGCCACTCCCGATGGGCCAGCCCTTACAGCAGCGGCGCCATTTGATTCTGGCAACAATGGCAGGCGGTTTATTGGCGGGCTGCGCAGGCACAACACCTGCGCCGAGCGATCGGCGAGAGAAATTTGCTTTAGTGCTGGGTGGCGGGGCAGCGCGGGGCTTTGCGCACATCGGTGTGATCAAAGTGCTTGAGGCCAATGGCATTGTTCCGGATTTGATTGTGGGCACCAGTGCGGGAAGCCTTGTGGGTGCGTTGTATGCGTCGGGTGTGGATGCCTTTGAGTTGCAGCGGTTGGGTTTAGCGTTAGATGAAAGCACGTTTGCAGACTGGACGATTGGCAGCCGCGGATTGCTCAAGGGCGAGGCCTTGGCGGCGTACGTGAATCAGCAGTTAAAGCAGCAGCCCATCGAGCGGCTGAAGCGGACACTGGCCATTGTCGCCACGGATCTGCGATCGGGTGAGCCGATCGTGTTTAGCCGCGGTGATGCGGGCACTGCAGTCCGGGCCTCGAGCGCAGTACCAGGAATTTTTGCTCCGGTGAAAATTGCTGACCGTGATTATGTCGATGGCGGCCTCACGCACCCTGTTCCGGTTGCGATTGCCCGCAGGCTTGGTGCGGATGTTGTGCTGGCCGTTGATATTTCCGCAAGGCCGCGCAATCAAGAAGTCGGTGGAACGCTCGATGTCTTGCTGCAGACTTTCACCATCATGGGCAGCCGGATTGGCCAATACGAGCTTGCCGCAGCCGATTTTGTGATTCGCCCTGCCATCGGACAGATTCGCGGCACTGATTTTTCCGCACGAAACATTGCCATTCTTGAAGGCGAGAAGGCCGCGCTGGCGGTGATCCCTGAACTGCGAAAGCGGCTAAAGCTTAATCTGTCCGGGCAATAAGCCGGCGGGCCTGGTCGAACCGCTTGGCCCAATAGTCCTGGGTCAGGGACTCGATTCGCACGACACCGCGTGAAGTCGGCGCATGCACAAAGCGGCGTTCGCCGAGATAGACCCCCACATGCGAGTTGGGCTTGCCGGTGGTGTTGAAAAACACCAGGTCTCCGGGTGCGAGGGCATGCATGGGAATGGCAGCCCCGACAGTGGCCTGCTCTTCGGTGGTGCGGGGAAAGCGGACCCGAAATGCCTCCTGAATGACATGGGCAACCAGCCCCGAGCAGTCCAGGCCCTCCGCGGGCGAGCTGCCTCCCAGGCGATAGGGTGTGCCCAGCAGCAACACCGATCGGGAGGTGATTTCCGAGACGGCCTGATCCCGCGACATGCCGGCAGGCGGCTGAATGAAGGCACCGATTTGGGCCTCCGCGCGCCACGACGGTGGGCCCGCCGAGGGCGCAGGCTTTGGCGGGCTTGCGCAGCCGATCAACAGCAACAACGGCAGTGCCGCAGCGGCAATCGAAAGTCGGTCGACTATCATGGAACGAATTATCAAACATCGAGGAGCCATCATGATTCAACGCCCTGTTCTGACCGAGGATGATGTCCAGCGCATCGGCGATGCAGCGGTCGCCGAGGCAAAAAGAAATGGCTGGAATGTGTCGATCGCGATCTGCGATGAGGGCGGCCATCTGCTGTGGCTAAAGCGCCTTGATGGTGCGCCGGCCATCTCAGCCTACATTGCGCCGCAGAAAGCCAAGACCGCCGCGATGGGCCGCCGCGAAACAAAAATATACGAAGAAGTCATCAATCAGGGCCGCACAGCCTTTCTCTCGGCGCCTGAGTTACAAGCCATGCTTGAGGGCGGCGTGCCGATTTTGGTGGAGGGCCACTGCATTGGTGCAGTTGGGGTTTCGGCAGTTAAATCCAGCGAAGATGCGCAGATCGCAAAGGTGGCAATCGCGGCTCTTTAAAGAATTACGCCACCATTTTTTCGATTTTGATTTTCCACTCTTTTGGGCCGGTCTCATGGACCGAGGTGCCAGAGGAGTCCACCGCAACAGTTACCGGCATATCTTTAACTTCAAATTCATAGATGGCCTCCATGCCGAGGTCTTCAAAGCCCACCACCCGGGAGGACCGAATGGCCTTGCTCACCAGGTAGGCCGCGCCCCCGACGGCCATGAGATAGGCGGACTTGTGGCGGCGGATTGCCTCAATGGCTTCAGGGCCACGTTCTGCCTTGCCAATCATTGCAACGAGTCCCGTCTTCGCAAGCATGGTCTCAGTGAACTTATCCATGCGGGTTGCGGTGGTTGGCCCAGCCGGACCGACCACTTCATCGCGCACGGGATCCACGGGGCCAACGTAATAGATGACGCGGTTGGTGAAATCCACCGGAAGTTTTTCGCCCTTTGCCAGCATGTCCGAGATTCGTTTATGCGCTGCATCGCGGCCAGTGAGCATTTTTCCGTTTAGCAGCAGCGTCTGCCCAGGCTTCCAGGAGGCGACCTCTTCGGGGGTGAGCGACCCCAGATCAACGCGCTTTGATTTTTCGACATCGGCTGACCACGACACCTTGGGCCAGTCCTCGAGTGCCGGCGGCTCAAGGTGGGCAGGGCCGGAACCATCGAGATGAAAGTGGACATGCCGGGTCGCGGCGCAATTGGGAATCATGGCCACCGGAAGATTGGCGGCGTGGGTCGGATAGTCCAGAATTTTTACATCGACCACGGTGGTGAGTCCGCCGAGCCCCTGCGCGCCGATGCCCAATGCATTGACTTTGTTGTAAAGCTCAATGCGCAGCTCTTCAATGCGATTGCGTGCCCCGCGCTTTAATAACTGCGGCATGTCAACAGGATCCATTAACGCTTCTTTCGCCAGCAGGGCAGCCTTCTCGGGCGTGCCGCCAATACCAATGCCCAAAATTCCTGGCGGACACCAGCCCGCGCCCATCGTGGGTACGGTCTTCACCACCCAGTCCACCACTGAGTCACTGGGGTTGAGCATGACGAGCTTACTTTTGGCCTCGGATCCGCCGCCCTTGGCCGCGCAGATCACTTCGACGCCATCACCGGCCACGATGTCGTAATGAATGACTGCAGGCGTGTTATCCCGTGTATTTTTTCGGCTGCCTGCAGGGTCCGCCAGCACGGAGGCCCGCAGCACGTTGTCTTTATCGCCATAGGCCCGACGGACTCCCTCATTGACCATCTCAGCGACCGTCATGGTGGCGCCTTCCCATCGGGTATTCATGCCGACTTTTAAAAACACGGTGGCGATGCCAGTGTCCTGACAGATTGGCCGTCTGCCTTCGGCACTCATTCGACTATTGGTCAGGATCTGCGCAATGGCATCTTTCGCGGCAGGACTCTGCTCGCGCTCATAGGCACTGCCAAGGGCCTGGATGTAGTCCAGTGGGTGGTAGTAGCTAATGAATTGAAAGGCATCGGCAATGCTCTGGATAAAGTCGTCTTGTCGGATCGCAGCCATGGCAGAACTCCCTGTTTTGCTGTAGATTTTAGAAGCAGCCGCACAATCCGATGGGCCATCTGAGCCCTTGTCGCGCTGCAACACAAGAATTCTAAACCGCTAAGTCCATCAGCGAGGGAGCAGACAACATGGCAATTGAATCGGTACTTCACGAGTCCCGCGTATTTCCTCCGCCCAAAGCCTTTGCCGCCAAGGCCCGGCTGGGCAGCATGCAGGCCTATCAGGCCATGTGCAAGGAGGCAGAGACCAACTATGCCGAGTTCTGGGCCAAGCAGGCCCGTGAAGAAATCATCTGGAAAAAACCCTTCACGCGTGCCCTCGATGAGAGTAAGGCGCCGTTTTACAAGTGGTTCGATGATGGCACGCTCAATGTGTCTTACAACTGTCTTGATCGGCACCTGCAAGCCGGCAATGGAAATCGCGTTGCGTTGATTTTTGAGGCCGACGACGGCACGGTCACGCGGGTCACGTATCAGCAGCTGCATCTGCAGGTCTGCCGGCTTGCAAATGCGATCAAGTCCATGGGCTACAAAAAGGGCGACCGCGCTCTGATTTACATGCCGATGTCGGTAGAGGGCGTTGTCGCCATGCAGGCCTGCGCACGGCTGGGGGTGATTCACTCGGTTGTGTTTGGCGGCTTTTCCGCCAAGAGCCTGCAGGAGCGGGTGGTCGATGCTGGCGCTACGCTGATCATTGCCGCCGACGAGCAGTGCCGCGGTGGCAAGGCAATTCCGTTAAAGCCCGCTGTCGATGAGGCCATCGGCCTGGGCGGATGCGAGGGCGTCAAGCATGTGATTGTTTATCGCCGCACCGGCGGCAAGATCCCGATGACTGCAGGCCGGGATGTCTACATGGATGACATCTGCAAGGGCCAGCCCGACACCTGTGAGCCTGAGTGGGTCGAGGCCGAGCACCCCTTGTTTATTTTGTACACCTCGGGCTCCACGGGCAAGCCCAAGGGCGTGCAGCATTCTTCAGCAGGCTATCTGCTGCATGCCATTCTCACCATGAAGTACACCTTTGATATCCAGCACAGCGATGTCTTCTGGTGCACTGCAGACATCGGCTGGGTAACTGGCCACACCTACATTACCTATGGGCCTTTGGCCTGCGGCGCGACCGAAATTGTGTTTGAGGGCGTGCCCACCTATCCAGATGCCGGACGGTTTTGGAAAATGATTCAGGACCACAAGGTCTCGATTTTCTACACCGCACCCACTGCAATTCGTTCATTGATTAAAGCCAATGAGGCCAATCCTGCAACTGCGCCGAAGAACTACAACTTAAATTCCCTAAGGCTGCTGGGTTCGGTGGGAGAGCCAATCAATCCCGAGGCATGGATGTGGTATCACAACCATGTCGGCGGTGGCCGCTGCCCGATTGTGGACACCTTCTGGCAGACCGAGACGGGTGGCCACATGATTACACCGATGCCGGGCGCAACACCGTTGGTGCCGGGCTCTTGTACGCTGCCGTTTCCGGGCATTCAGGCCGCGATTGTGGATGAAGCGGGCAGCGATGTTCCGAATGGGCAGGGCGGAATTCTGGTGGTGAAAAAGCCCTGGCCATCCATGATTCGCACGATCTGGGGGGACCCCGATCGTTTTGTGAAAAGTTATTACCCCGAAGAACTCGGCGGCCGACTCTATCTTGCCGGCGATGGCGCGATTCGCGATAAGGACACCGGCTACTTCACCATCATGGGCCGCATTGATGATGTGCTCAATGTCTCTGGCCACCGTATGGGAACTATGGAGATTGAATCGGCGCTGGTGGCCAATCCAATTGTTGCTGAGGCAGCGGTTGTGGGCCGGCCGGATGACACCACCGGAGAGGCCGTGGTGGCCTTTGTGGTCTTAAAGTCAGCGCGGCCCGCCGGTGATGAGGCAAAGAAAATTGCAACTGACTTGAGGAACTGGGTGGGCAAAGAAATCGGACCGATTGCCAAGCCAAAGGAAATTCGTTTTGGTGACAATCTTCCGAAGACACGTTCGGGCAAGATTATGCGCAGGCTGTTGCGCACCCTTGCCAAGGGCGAGGAGATCACGCAGGACACCTCAACCCTTGAAAATCCGGCAATTCTTGATCAGTTAAAGCAGTCGGCATAAGGGTTGGCCGAGGGTGTGGACGCCCTCGGTCTCTGTTACACTCCCCACCGCTGAACCTGCCTAGCCATAAGACGTCCGGGCTGCGGCTTGTCTTCCTCTCGCGGAGAGATGGATGAGTGGTTTAAGTCGCACGCCTGGAAAGCGTGTATGGGTTAATAGCCCATCGGGGGTTCGAATCCCCCTCTCTCCGCCACAACACTTTTATTTATGAACACGGCCCACGCCAAACAAGTACTTGAGGCCGCCTTGCTCGCCCACACCGAACCCATGCCGGTGTCCGAACTAAGACGGCTTTTTGATGATGAACTCGACGCAGACACCATTCGCCTGCTGCTTGAAGATTTGCAGCGCGAGTGGGTCGGCCGCGGCGTGGAGCTCGTGCCGTTGGCCTCAGGCTGGCGATTCCAGACCCGGCCGGAGATGCGCGAGTATCTGGATAAATTAAAAAATGAAAAACCACCGCGGTATTCGCGGGCCACGATGGAGACATTGGCCATCATTGCCTATCGTCAGCCGGTCACGCGCGGTGATATTGAAGACATTCGCGGCGTGGCCGTGGCAACCCAGGTCATCAAATCACTGGAAGATCGGGGCTGGATTGAGGCCATCGGCCATCGTGATGCGCCAGGGCGGCCGGCGCTGTATGCCACGACCCGGCATTTTCTTGACGACCTTGGACTGAGGTCGCTGGAAGAGTTGCCCGCGCTGGATGCCAATTGGAGTGATACCGCAGCAAGCCTGCTGCCAGGCCTATCGGAGACCGCATCTTGAGTGAGCAGGATCAGGAGTTCATCGTTGTAGAGCCCGAGGCCGAGGCCGAACCGATTCCGTTTTTTGCGCAGCAGGGCACGAGCCCGCGCACCGATGGCCCCTCACGGGCGGGCCTGGACTACGATCCACCAAAGCTTCACAAGGTCCTCGCTGATGCGGGCGTGGGCTCTCGCCGTGAGATGGAAGAACTCATTCTTGCGGGCCGCGTGTCTGTGAATGGCACACCCGCGCATATTGGCCAGCGCATCCTGCACTCTGATCAAGTCAAGGTCAACGGTAAGCCGATTCGTATTCGTGTGGCGCCGCCGCCAGTAAGGGTGTTGGCGTATCACAAGCCATCTGGCGAGATCGTGACACGCGATGATCCACAGCAGCGGATTACTGTATTTAAAAAGCTGCCACCTGTTCGATTTGGCCGCTGGATTGCAGTCGGCCGGCTGGATATGAACACCGAGGGCCTACTGCTTTTTACGACTTCGGGCGAGCTGGCCAATCGGCTCATGCATCCGCGTTCAGAAGTTGAGCGCGAATACGCCGTTCGCATTCTGGGCGAGTTAAGTGCCGAGGGCCGCGAGCAGCTGCTCGCAGGCGTGACGCTCGAAGACGGCCCCGCAAAATTTGAATCGATTGAAGACGCAGGCGGTGAGGGCGCCAATCGCTGGGTCCGCGTGGTGATCACTGAGGGCCGCAATCGCGAGGTCCGCAGGATGTTTGAATCAGTTGGCCTGACCGTGAGCCGACTGATTCGGATTCGTTACGGCCAGGTGGCCCTGCCTTCTGGCCTGCGTCGCGGCCAGGCCGTCGATCTTGCCGAGGCCGAGGTCCAGTCGCTGTGTCAGTCGGTGGGCTTACGCGTTGCGGGCCAGGACCAGGCGCGTGGCCAAGGCCCGCGTCGCGGATCGAACCCGCGTGGCAGCCGGCCCCCCAATAAGGGCCCACGTCGTCCGGGCGCACAGGAGTGGCACTCACCGAGCAGTGTTGCACGGGTGCAAGCCGATGATCGGCCGCTCATTGATGATGAAGATTTATCGCAGCCGCATCCCGATGATGAATGGCAGCCCTCGGGGCCCGATGCCCATCTCTCGCACCTTGGCGGTGGCATGAAAAAGCGGCCCCAGGGCCCGAAAAAACCCAATCCATTGCAGACCTCTTGGGGCGCTGCCAAGCCAGCGGGCGCCTCGCTATCGGCGCCGCAGCGGCCCGATGGCGGCAATCGCAACAAGCCGCGCGGGGGCCGGCCGGGCCGTAAGCCCGGATTCAAAGGCCGCAAGGGCCCCTAGCGCCTTGCACCAGGGGTGAGAGTCCAGTAAAATCAAGCACATACGACGCGCTTTTGGGCAGCTTTTTGGCGGTTCGGGCAGCGTCTTCAATAAGAAATGGGCTTTACAAAGCCCATTTTTTTTTGCGGTTGGAAAGGCGTTGTGGGCATGGCGGATCTCTGGCAGGTCGTGGAATCGGCGGCCCGCGATGTGGGCTTTGAGTTGGTGGACCTGGAGCGGACTCCCGGCGGGATGGTGCGGGTGTTTATCGACACCCTGGACCACAGCCGCATGGTCTCAGTCGATGACTGTGAGTTGGTCTCCAAGCAGTTGGTGCATCAGCTGCCCGTTGAGGGCTTTGATTTCCAGCGGCTTGAGGTGTCGTCACCCGGCATGGATCGTCCGCTGACCAAGCTGGAGCATTACCTGCGGTTTGCGGGCCAGGCCATCAAGCTGCGGCTAAAGCTGCCGCTGGAGGGCCGGCGCAATTTTGAGGGCCTGCTGGTCGTGGGCCCTGATCAGGCGCTGTCGCTGCACTGGGAGGCCAAGCCCGGCGAAGTGCTGGAGTTGAAGTTTGAATTACACGATGTGGATCGGGCGCGTCTGGTGCCCCAAGTTAAGTTTTAGGAGAGTG
>CAYFPT010000030.1:0-4754 GCA_964345065.1 uncultured Bordetella sp. | reverse complement strand
GCCCTGGCCCGTGAAAAAAATGTTGAACGGGAAATTGTGTTCCAGGCCCTGGAAAGCGCCCTTGCATCGGCGACAAAAAAACGCTTCTCCGAAGAAGTTGATGTTCGCGTATCGATTGATCGCGAAACCGGCGACTATGAGAGCTTTCGCCGCTGGCAGGTCGTTCCCGATGGCGAGCTCGAGGACCACGATCTGCAGATCATCCTCACCGAGGCCCGCAAGCAGATCTCAGAACTTGAGGTGGGCGACTTCATTGAAGAGGAACTCGAGCCCATCGAATTTGGCCGCATTGGGGCTCAGGCCGCCAAGCAGGTCATCCTGCAGCGCATTCGTGAGGCCGAGCGCGAACAGATCCTGAAGGATTTTCTGGAGCGCGGTGAGGTCATCATCAATGGCACGGTCAAGCGGCTTGAGCGTGGCGATGTGATCGTTGAGTCCGGCAAGATCGAGGCCAGACTGCCGCGGGATCAGATGATTCCGAAAGAAAATCTTCGTCCAGGCGATCGTGTGCGCGCTTACATGCTGCGCGTTGAGCGCAGTCAGCGCGGTCCGCAGATTATTTTGTCGCGCACTGCGCCTGAGTTCATCATGAAGCTCTTTGAGCTGGAAGTGCCCGAGATTGAGCAGGGCATGCTGATCATTAAATCCGCCGCCCGAGATCCGGGCGTTCGGGCCAAGATCGCTGTGTTTACCGCCGACCGTCGTATTGATCCGATCGGCACCTGTGTGGGTGTGCGTGGCTCCCGCGTGCAGGCGGTCACCCATGAGCTCGCCGGAGAGCGGGTCGACATCGTGCTGTGGTCAGAAGATCCCGCTGAGTTTGTCATCGGAGCGCTGGCCCCGGCCAATGTCTCGTCGATTGTGGTCGATGAAGAACGCCATGCCATGGATGTGGTGGTCGATGAGGCCGAGTTGGCCGTGGCCATTGGCCGTGGCGGCCAGAATGTGCGGCTTGCATCAGAGTTAACCGGCTGGCAGATCAATATCATGACCGCTGATGAGTCGGCGCAAAAGTCTGAAACCGAGCGGCAAAAACTTCGCGAGTCGTTTATGCAAAAGCTCGATGTGGATGGCGAAGTCGCCGATATCTTGATTGATGAGGGCTTCTCCACGCTTGAAGAGGTGGCCTATGTGCCGGTGGCCGAGATGATGGAAATCGAGGCCTTCGACGAAGACACCGTCAACGAGCTGCGTAACCGTGCCCGTAATGCACTGCTGACAGCGGCCATTGCTCAGGAAGAAAAACTTGAGACGACGACCCAGGATTTGCTGGATCTTGAGGGTATGGATCGTGAACTCGCAGTGAAGCTTGCCGATTCAAAAATCTTCAGCCGGGATGACTTGGCCGACCTGGGCGTTGATGAGCTCGTGGAAATTGCTGGCTTAGATGAAGAGCGGGCAAAAGAGTTGATCATGAAGGCACGTGCCCACTGGTTCGCGTCTGAAGAAGCCGAGGCAGGAGGTGCCGCCGATGGCCGCTAATAATGTTGAAAAATTTGCTGCCGAGTTAAAACTGCCCGTCGAAACGCTGCTCGATCAGCTGCGTGCAGCAGGCGTGGTCAAGTCGGCCGGCACCGATTCGCTGTCTGAAACCGATAAAGAGCAGCTGCTGAGCTCGTTGCGTAAGGCCCATGGTTCAGATGAGGCGCCGCGCAAGAAAATCACGCTCACCAAGCGCCAGACCACCGAAATCCGTCAGGCCGATGGATCGGGAAAGTCCCGCACCATTCAGGTCGAAGTTCGCAAAAAGCGGGTCTTTGTTAAACGTGAGGCCGGTGAGACTGCTGAGCCCGCGGTGGCCGAGCCTGCTGCACCGGTGGTGTCCGAGCAAGAGCTCGCCCAGCGTGAGGCAGAAAGCCGTCGTCAGTCGGATCTGCTTGCGCGCCAAGAGGCGGAATTAAAAGAAAAGCAGGAACGGCTTGAGCGTGAGCGCGAGCGTGAGGCCCGCGCCCTTCAAGAAGCCGAAGAGGCTGCCCGCGCTGTCGAGGCCACCAAGGAGTCCTCCTCAAAATCATCTTCGGCTGCCGCAAAGGCAAGCGCTGTGAAGGAGCGGGCCCGCAAGGCCGCCGAGGACGCCGCAAAAAGTGTTGAGGCCCGCAGGGCAGTCGAAGACGAGGTCGCAGCGATTAATAAATTGATGACGGCGGCCCGCAGCGGCAAGCTCGCGGCAACTGCACGGGCCCCTGAGAAGGCAGAGGAGGCAGCGCCTTCGACAACCCTGCATAAGCCGGCTGTGAAAAAGCCAGAAGGTAAGGCCGATGGCGAGGAGCGGCCCAAAGAGAAGAAAAATGAAAAGCAGCTGAAAGCCTCTCAGCTCTCCTCCACCTGGCAAGACGATGCTGCTAAGCGCCGCACGATCAAGACCCGTGGCGATTTATCCGGCGGTGCGGGCGGCTGGCGTGGTGGCCCAAGGTCAAAGTCCAAGCAGAGCGCTTCGGATGCACCTGCATTTGTGCCCCCGGTAGAGCCCCAGACCCGCGAGATTCATGTGCCCGAGACCATTACGGTGGCAGACCTCGCCCACAAGATGTCGGTCAAGGGCGCTGAGGTCGTCAAGACACTCATGCAGATGGGCCAGATGGTCACCATCAATCAGGTCTTGGATCAAGAGACCGCGATGATCGTGGTTGAAGAGATGGGCCATAAGGCCTTTGCTGCAAAGCTTGATGATCCGGAGGCATTTCTGGAAGAGACCGAGGCGGAAAAAGTCGCCCAGGCCTCGGCCATTACACGGCCGCCGGTGGTCACCATCATGGGCCACGTGGACCATGGCAAGACCTCGCTTCTTGATTACATTCGGCGCACGAAGGTCGCTGCGGGTGAGGCCGGCGGCATTACCCAGCACATTGGCGCTTATCACGTCGATACGCCACGCGGTGTGGTGACCTTTCTGGATACACCGGGCCACGAGGCCTTCACGGCCATGCGTGCACGGGGTGCCAACGCCACCGATATTGTGGTGCTGGTGGTGGCGGCCGATGATGGTGTCATGCCGCAGACCAAGGAAGCCATTGCCCATGCGAAGGCGGCCAAGGTGCCCATTGTGGTGGCGATTAATAAGATCGATAAGCCCGAGGCCAATCCGGATCGCGTCAAGACCGAGCTGGTGGCAGAAGAAGTCGTGCCTGAGGAATATGGCGGTGACTCGCCGTTTGTTGCGGTGTCAGCGAAAACCGGCGAGGGCATTGAGTCATTGCTGGAAAACGTTTTGCTGCAGGCCGAAGTCTTGGAACTGAAGGCCCCGGTGGAGGCGCTGGCCAAAGGCCTGATCGTGGAGGCCCGAATCGACAAGGGCCGCGGCCCCGTGGCCACAGTATTGGTGCAGTCGGGTACCTTGAAAAAAGGCGATGTCATTCTTGCCGGTGCTGCCTTTGGCCGTGTGCGCGCCATGCTGGATGAAAATGGCCGCCAGGTCGAGCTGGCGGGCCCCTCGATTCCGGTCGAGATTCTTGGCATGACCGAGGTGCCGCAGGCTGGCGATGAGATGATGGTCTTAGGCGATGAGCGCAAGGCACGCGAGATCGCGCTTTTCCGGCAGGGCAAATTCCGCGATGTACGGCTTGCCAAGCAGCAGGCCGCCAAGCTGGAGAACATCTTCGAGAATATGGGCGATGGTGTGAAGACCCTGTCGCTGATCGTGAAGTCTGATGTCCAGGGTTCACAAGAGGCGCTGGCTTCTGCCATGCAAAAGCTCTCCACCGAAGAAGTTAAGGTCAACATCGTGCACGCTGCCGTGGGTGCAATCACCGAGTCGGATATCAACCTGGCGATTGCTTCCAAGGCCGTTGTGATCGGCTTTAATGTGCGGGCCGACCAATCCGCCAAGCGGCTTGCCGAAGGCAACGGCATTGACCTGCGTTACTACAACATCATCTATGACGCGGTTGATGATGTGAAAAACGCGATGCAGGGCATGCTGGCGCCAGAGCGTCGTGAAAACGTGATCGGTCTGGTAGAGATCCGTCAGGTCTTTAAGGTCTCCCGGCTGGGCAATATCGCCGGCTGTATGGTGGTCGAGGGCCTGGTGCGGCGTGGTGCCAGTGTGCGACTGCTGCGCGATAACGTTGTGGTCTGGACAGGCGAGCTCGATTCATTGAAGCGCTTTAAGGATGACGTCAAAGAAGTCAAAGAGGGCTTTGAGTGCGGTCTGACCCTAAAGAACTACGACGATATCCAAGAGGGCGATCAGCTCGAAGTCTTTGAGATCCAAGAAATTGCGCGGACACTCCAATAGACCTTCCGAGCGCGGCCATCGAATAGCGGATCAGATTCAGCGCGACCTCTCTGAGCTGATTCGTCTGGAAGTCAAGGATCCGCGGCTGGGCCTGGTGACCCTGACGGATGTAGAGGTCTCACCGGATTACGCCCACGCGCGGGTCTTCTACAGCGTGCTGCCCGATGATCCCGCGCAGCTCGCCCGCACCGAAGAGGGCCTTGCGGCCTGCCGAGGATTTCTTCGGGCGAAGCTGGGGCGGCTTTTAAAAATTCATCAGACGCCAGAGCTTCACTTTATGCGGGATGACTCAACCGCAAGGGCGATTGCGATGAGTGAGCTCATTGATCGGGCCCTGGCAGGAAAATCGAATGGTTGATGGCGTGTTACTTCTCGATAAGCCTGTTGGTCCTTCCTCACAGCGGGTCTTGGGCCATGTGAAGCATCTGCTGGGCGCAAAAAAGGCCGGCCATGCGGGCACGCTCGATCCCATGGCCAGTGGCCTGCTGCCGATTTTGTTTGGCGAAGCAACCAAATATGC
>CAYFPT010000029.1:3042-15371 GCA_964345065.1 uncultured Bordetella sp. | reverse complement strand
GCGATGGGATAGTGAATGCCCCGACCAAGAAATAGCGCATTCTGTTTGTCAATGAAGTGATTGGCCCAGGATTTAAATTGCGCCTCGGCAGACAGAATCTGGACCATCGCGGCAGGCAGATGCCGCAGCGATACCAGGGCCTCCTGCTCCTGCGCGCGGCCTAGGCGCCCCCGGGCCTTGGCCAGAAGCAGAGTCAGTAGAAAAAGACTCGCCAACTGCGTGGTGAATGCCTTGGTCGAGGCCACGCCAATCTCGGGGCCCGCCCGGGTCAACAGACGCAGCGTGCAAGCCCGCATCAGTGATGATTCGGGCACATTGCAGATCGCAAGGCTGGCTGCGGCACCATTACGTGTTGCAAACTGAAGCGCAGCCAAAGTATCGGCGGTCTCACCTGACTGGGAGATGGCGATCACCAGGGTATTGGGCAGCATGACCGAATCCCGGTAGCGATATTCACTGGCGATCTCCAGTGCAACCGGGATTCTTGCAATTGATTCAATCCAATAGCGCGCAACCATTCCCGCGTGAAAGCTGGTGCCGCAGGCCAGGATCAGCACCTGCTGAATGCGGCCGATGGCGCTCTCGCCCTCTGGGCCCAGTAGGCCCGGCGGTAAGGCATGGGCACCCATTACCTCTTCAAGTGTGGCGGCGACGGCGCCCGGCTGCTCGAGAATCTCTTTGTGCATGTAATGGGCATGCGGGCCCAATTCAACATCATCGGCCGAGAGACTGCTGATGACCGCGTTGCGATGAATCTTCTCGCCCCGGGCGTCTTGGAGTTCTGCTGCATTGGCGGTGAGCCTGACCAGATCGCCGTCTTCCAAATAAACAATGTTTCTCGTCACCTGTAGCAAGGCCGAAGTGTCTGAGGCTAAAAACATTCCTTGCTGATCTTCGGGCACCCCAAGCAAAAGCGGCGCACCCTGCCGCGTGCCGACGAGCTCCTGCGGATCTTGGCTACTGATGACGGCAATTGCGTAAGCGCCTTTCAGCTGCTGACGGGCCTCCTGCACAGCCTGCTGAAGGCTCGTGCAGCGTTGACGATAAAGATGAATCAGATGCGCAATGACTTCGGTGTCGGTCTCAGAGTGAAAAACATAGCCCTGGCCTGAGAGCGACTCGCGCAGCGCGTCATGGTTTTCAATAATTCCATTATGAACAACGCAGATTGCCAGACCATCACGCTCAGATAGATGGGGGTGGGCATTGCTAGCGGTCACCCCCCCATGGGTTGCCCAGCGGGTATGGGCAATGCCGAGGGTTGCGGCCTGATCTGACGACTTCTGCTCCAGTTCTGCAACCCGGCCCACGGCCCGAATGCGGCGAATTGCGTTTGCCGCCGCGATCGCCAGTCCGGCCGAGTCGTATCCCCGATACTCAAGTTTTTTGAGGCCCTCGATCAGAATGGGAACAACATTTCTCCCTGAATTCGGGGCGACGACCGCTCCGACAATGCCACACATATCAGTGTTCCTTTTTCTGCGGCCGTCGGTAACTCTTGATGGTGACCTGCTGGGCCCTGGAGATGGTCAGTGCATCTTCGGGCGCATCCTGGGTCAGCGTGGTGCCCGCTCCAAGCGTGGCGCCCCGGCCAACGGTCACGGGCGCCACCA
Organism: uncultured Bordetella sp.; assembly: GCA_964345065.1. Lineage (GTDB taxonomy): Bacteria > Pseudomonadota > Gammaproteobacteria > Burkholderiales > Burkholderiaceae_A > Lacustribacter. The sequence continues at coordinate 13,758 of CAYFPT010000029.1, read as the reverse complement.
GCTGGGTGTCTGAGCCAATAAAGACATCATCCTCAATCACGGTACGGTGCTTTTCCGCGCCGTCGTAGTTGCAGGTAATCGTGCCTGCACCGACATTCACCCGACTGCCGATGCTGGCATCACCAAGATAGGAAAGATGATTGGCCTTGGATCGTGGCCCCAGCACGCTATTTTTCACTTCAACGAAATTTCCGATATGCACGCCCTCTGCAAGTTCGGTGCCGGGCCGCAGCCGGGCGTAGGGCCCGATCACCGAATTCGGGCCGATGGCCGCACCATCAATATGGCTGAAGGCCTCGATGACCGCCCCTTCGCCAATGCGCGCATGACGAATGACGCAGTGTGGGCCAATGGTGGCCCCTGCTCCAATCTGAACATTGCCTTCAAAAACACAGCCGACGCTGATGGTGACATCGGATGCGCACTCCAGTTGGCCAAGCACATCAATTCTCTCGGGGTCTTGCAGCCGAACGCCTGCGGACATAAGTTGCTGGGCAATGCCACGCTGATAAGCGCGCTCGATCCGGGCCAGGTCCTCCTGGCGATTGACGCCGAGAATTTCTTCGACATGGTCACACCGCAGGGTGTCCACCGCCCTGCCTTCGGCTACTGATTTGGCAATGATGTCGGTGAGATAAAACTCGTTTTGAGCATTGCGGTTATCGATTGCAGACACCCAGGCGGCGAGTTGCACGGCGGGCGCCGCCATAAATCCAGTATTGATCTCACAAATAGAGCGAATGGCGGCATCGGCGTCTTTTTCTTCAACAATTTTTTGGAGTTGTTGATGTGCATCGCGAACAATTCGGCCGTAGCCAGCCGGGGAGTCGAGCATGGCGGTCAGCACTGCCAGGCCGCGATTTTTCTCTGCGGACTCCAGTAGCCCGCGCAGGGTCTGGCTGCGGATTAAAGGAACATCGCCATACAGAATCAGCGCAGCCGACCGGAGATCGAGCTTTGGCAGTGCCTGGGCCACCGCATGGCCGGTGCCCTGAGGCGGATCTTGAATGACCCAGTCGATTGGGGTGGCGTCGGAGATCTCGGGCAGCGCCCCGATAGCCGTTTTGACCTGGTCTGCGCCGTGCCCAATGACGACAATGATTTTTTTCGGCTTTAATGCCTGCGCAGTCCGGAGCACATGGCCGAGCATCGGCATGCCCCCAACGGGATGGAGCACCTTGGGCCGGCCGGAGCGCATCCGGGTTCCTTTGCCGGCTGCCAGAATGATGACATTCATACGTGCCGGGCTTCCCCGCCATGGCCATGGGCCCGGTTCGGCGAAATCGTGGAGCCGATCAGCATGCCGAGTCCGCTGGCAATCATTCCGATCAACTGAGGCGCGATAGGCTCTTCAATTCCAAGGATCTCCAGCACCAGCCAGACACTGAGGCCCGCGGTAATGGCAAGTCCCGCCCCGAGATTGCTGGCTTTTTTCCAAAACAGGCCGGCTGCCAGCGGTACGAAGGCGCCGGCAAGTGTGATGCGGTAGGCATTTTCGACCATGCCATGAATGCTCTCATCGGTCATGATCGAATAAAACGTCACGATGATCGTGAAAATCAACACGGTGATTCGCAATGACCAGAGAAACTGCTGATCATTCATGCGTGGTGCAAAGCCCTTTAAAACGTTCTCCGCAAAAGTGACGGACGGCGCCAAGAGTGTGCCCGAGGCGGTGCTCATGATGACTGAGATCAGCGCGCCAAAGAAAATCACCTGTAGCCAGAAGGGCATATGGCCCATGATCAGTGAGGGCAGAATCAGCTGCGAGTCTTCGTCAAGAAACTTTTTCACCATCTCGGGATCGATAATGGTGGCGGTATACGCCAAAAAGAGCGGCACCGCGGCAAAAAAGAAGTAACTTAAGCCACCGAGCGTAGTTCCCCAGACTGCGACGGTCTCATTTTTGGATGAGTTCACGCGCTGAAAAACATCCTGCTGCGGAATCGATCCCAGGGCCATGGTGACCAATGCCGCGACCCAGCCCAAAATATCCAGCGCATCCATACTGGGAAGCCATTCAAATTTTCCCTCTGCTGAGGCCTTGGCAAAGACCAGCCCGATGCCACCCGCCTGGTCAGCTGCATTCTGGGTGACCAGAAGCAGTCCAATCACGATCACAATCATCTGCACAAACGTTGTGAGCGCGACCGACCACATGCCGCCGAAAATGGTGTAAATCAAGACCACAGTGGCGCCGATCAGCATGCCCTGGGTCTGGGAGATCGCATCTTCCGACAGCACATTAAAGACCAGCCCGAGGGCCGTGATTTGCGCCGATACCCATCCCAGATAGGAGATGACGATGCAGAGGGACAAAATCAGCTCGGTCTGACGGTTATAGCGAATACGAAAATAGTCGCCCAGCGTCAGTAGATTCATTTTATAGAGGGGCCGGGCGAATACCAGGCCAAACAGCATCAGGCATAACGATGCACCCAGCGGATCTGAAATCAGGCCGCGCGCGCCCTCTTCAAGGAAGGTGGCGGAAATTCCCAGTACGGTCTCTGCACCGAACCAGGTCGCGAAGACCATGGCCAGCACGACGGCCATCGGCAGATTACGGCCGGCAGTCACGTAGTCGCGTGCGTTGTGGACTTTCGTGGCGCCGTATAAACCGATAGCAATCGATATCAGCAGATAAGCGACAACCAAACCAAGCAGCATGGAGACCTCCTTTCGGCAGCAGGCGCAAACGCAGGCAAGCCCCGATTATAGGAGGGGGTGTCGGGCCCTTTGGTTTAGAAAAAGAGCGGGGTTCCACCAAGCCCGAGCCCCGAGACCGCAAGCACGGCAAGCAGTAATCCGGCCAAGATCCAAATTGCCCGGCGCAGCCGCTGCTGCTCGGCGGCAAGCGCGCGCAATCGGATCTGGATATCGCTATGGCTGCCCTGCGCTGCCTGAGCGAGCGCCTGATGGACAAGCCGTGGCAGCTGCGGCAGGGTCTGGGCCCAGCGCTCCGATTCTTTTTGTAGATTTTTTCTGAGTGCCCGAAAGCCAATCTGCTCTTGCATCCAGCGCTCCAGAAATGGCATGGCGGTCTTCCAGAGATCGAGATCGGGATCCAGCTGCCGGCCCAGGCCTTCTACATTGAGCAGCGTTTTTTGCAGCAGGGTCAGCTGCGGCTGGATCACCACATTAAAGCGGCGCGAAACCTGAAAAAGCCGAACCAGTACCTGGCCCAGGGAAATCTCCTTGAGCGGCCGGTCAAAAAAAGGTTCACAGACGCCGCGGATTGCAATTTCAAGTGCATCAACCCGACTCTCGGCCGGCACCCAGCCAGATTCAACATGCAGCTCCGCCACGCGCCGGTAGTCACGGCGAAAAAAAGCAAGAAAGTTTTGTGCGAGATAGTTTTTGTCGACCTCGGACAGCGTGCCCACAATGCCGAAGTCCAGCGCAATGTATTTCCCAAAGTGCGGGCCCCGATCCGCCACCAGAATATTTCCCGGATGCATATCCGCATGAAAGTAGCCATCACGAAACACTTGGGTGAAAAAAATCTCCACCCCATGCCGCGAGAGCTGCTTTAAATCGATGCCCTTGGCCTTCAGTTCTTCAAAGCGGTTAATCGGAATGCCATAGATGCGCTCCATGACAATGACATCTGGCCGGCAGAGATCCCAAATCATCTCTGGAATTTTTAAAAGCCCGGAGTCGGCGAAATTGCGGCGCAGCTGGCTTGCATTGGCAGCCTCGCGAACGAGGTCAAGCTCATCGTGCAGATAGCCATCAAATTCTTCGACGTTCTCAACCGGCTTAAGCCGTCGGCCATCGCTAGAAAATCGTGCAACAAATCGTGCAATGAGTTTTAGCCAGGCCAGATCCTGCTCAATAATTTTCAGCATGCCGGGCCGCAATACCTTCACGGCGACTTCGCGGCCGTCGATGAGCCGGCCCAAATGGACCTGCGCAATCGAGGCGCTGGCAATCGGAGTACGGTCGAATTCGGAAAATAGGGCAGAGATGGATTTGCCGAATGCACGCTCAATCGTGGCGACGGCAAGATTTGAGTCAAAGGGCGGCACCTGATCCTGAAGTTTTGCGAGCTCGTCGGCGATGTCTTCGGCCAAGACATCACGTCGGGTGGAGAGCACCTGGCCGAACTTCACAAAGATTGGCCCAAGCTCTTCCAGCGCCAGCCGTAGCCGAACACCGCGTGGTGTGGTGATGGTGCGGCCGATGCGCGAGAGCCTCAAGACTGCTGTGAGCAGCCGGGAATCAAAGGTTCGGGCGGCCCCGTCAAGCGCGAGCTGATCGAGGCCGTGGCGGAGAAAAACCCGAACAATTGCAAGAAGTCGAAATATCGAGCGCATCAGGCGGATCTAGCAGTTCGGATCAAAAGCCCGATCACCGTCTGGATTCCGGACGCCGTCGGGCCGGATGCTTTTGAAATCGTGACGGCGGGGATCCAGCAGGTGCGAGGGCGCCACATTGCCCAAGGCCTGAAACATGGTGGCGCTGCGGCCCGGGGCCTGACGATCCCATTGCTGCAGCATGCGTTTGATTTGTTGGCGCTGAAGGTTTTCTTGCGAGCCACACAAATCACAGGGGATGATTGGAAATTGCTGCAGCTCGGCCCAGCGTTGCAGATCGGATTCTTCGCAATAGGCCAGCGGCCGAATAACGATATGCCGGCCATCATCCGAAACCAGCTTCGGCGGCATCGACTTTAGGCTGCCACCAAAAAAAAGATTCAGAAAGAAGGTTTGCAAAATATCATCGCGATGGTGGCCCAAGGCGATCTTGGTTGCGCCGAGTTCCGAGGCCAGACGATAGATGATTCCGCGCCGCAGGCGTGAGCACAGTGAGCACATGGTTTTGCCCTCCGGGATCACGCGTTTCACGATTGAATACGTATCCTGGGTTTCGATGTGAAACCTCACACCGCGTTGGCGTAGATAGTTGGGCAGCGTATCTTTGGGAAAGCCAGGATGGCCCTGATCCAGATTGACTGCAATCAATTCAAAAGTGATGGGTGCACGGGCCTGCAGGCTTAACAGAATATCCAGCAAGCCATAGCTGTCTTTGCCACCCGACATACACACCATGACCCGATCACCGGCCTCAATCATGTTGAAATCAATAATGGCCTGGCCCGTGAGTCGGTGTAGGCGCTTGGAGAGTTTGTTGGCCTCAAAAGCCGTTTTATCGTGGTGCCCCATCTCGGTTAGCCCCAGCGAAAGACTTCAATGCCGACCGTTTTGCAATCCGGATACACATCGGGCTTTTGGCTTTCGGCCCGCACTGCGCGCACGCCCGGCGTCTTCAGACAGAGTTCGCAGATCTGATCGAGCAGGGTCTCCTGAAGATTAAAGTGCCGTGACTGGGCAAGGGTTTTCACGCCAAGCCGAACGAAGTCATAGTCAATGACATCGTTGACTTCATCGTGGGCCGAGGTGCTGGCGCTGATTGAAACAAAGAGGTCAATGCTGATCAGAACCCGCTGGGGAGCCTTTTTTTCAAAGTCATGAAAGCCGATGGATGCATCGATCGCAAGATCTTGCAAAAAAATTCTCCGGCAGTCCGAGAGTCGAGGGTCAAGCAGCATCATGATCGAATCATCATCATGACATCCCGCGGCAGTGGACTGAGATGCTGGCCGCCATCGACCAGCAGCATGGTGCCGGTGACTGCTCGGGCCTGCGCCAGCCAGACCACCGCATCGGCAATCTCTTCGGGCCGGCTGGCGGCACCGAGCGGTGTCATGGCGTGGGCCTTTTGAAACTCGGCCTCGGTCTGATCAGCCGAGGGCAGCGTAATTCCGGGTCCAATCGCCACAACCCGCAGCACGGGTGCCAATGCGGCCGCGCAGAGCCGGGTGGCCTCGAGCAGTGCAGCCTTGGAGACGGTGTAAGAAAAAAAATCAGGATTCGGATTCACGAGTTTTTGGTCAAGAAGATGGATGACAACGCCGGCCGGGTCTTGGCCCTCTTGATGGCGGGGTGCAAGAAACTGATGCAGGTGGCGGGTCAGCAGCACGGGCGCAATGAGATTGGTCTGGGTATGGGACTCAAGAAGGGCCGCACTCACGGTTTCAGGCCGATCAAACTCAAACTGCGAGGCGTTATTGACAATGCAAGATAGCCGCGGGAAGCGCTCGGTGACGCGATCAAAGAGCTGCCTGACGGCCTGATCCGATTCGAGATCGGATTGAAAACAGGCGGCCGCCCGGTCCTGCTGTGTCAGAGTCCTGGCCAGATCCTCGGCGGCGGATTGCGAGTGTCGGTAATGGATCGCAACATCCCAGCCACAGGCCGACATCGCCTTCGCGATGGCGCTGCCTAAACGGGCCGCAGCGCCCGTGATGAGGCAGGCAGGCCGCGCCGCGGATGCAGAGGAATTACTGGGCTGAGCTGCTTGCATGGCCTGAAGTTTAGCTTTGATACCCTCAAGGCCATGGATGAGCTGTCGTTGCGGATTCGCGCCCGGATTGAACACGCGGGCGGATGGATTGGATTTGATGAATTCATGCATCTGGCCCTGTATTACCCCGGGCTTGGCTACTACTGCGGCGGGGGCGCGCCTTTTTCATCGGAAAAATCATCGGCAAACGGAGATTTCGTCACCGCGCCGATGCTGGGCCCCTGGCTGGCCAAGACCATCTGGTCTTGGGCCCAGCCGCTTCGGCAGGCGCTGAGCCAATCGGGTGGCAAGGCCGCTGCCCTACGCATTCGCGAGTTTGGCGGCGGGCGGGGCGACTTGGCAGCCGGCCTTCAAGAGGCCGCCCAGGCCGGTGAGATTGCGCTTGAGCTGATTGAGCCCAGCGCCGATTTACAGCACCAGCAGCAGCAACGAATGTCAGGAGACCACCCCATTGAATGGCTCAAAAGCCCCACGGCGGGGTTCTCGGGGCTGATTTTGGCCAACGAGGTCTTAGATGCCATGCCCGTGAAATGTTTTGAGTGGGCAGGCGGCGAACAGGTGTTGGAGTGGGGAGTCAGTCTTGATTCGAACGCATCGGCTGCCTTCGCACAACGGCCGGGCTTTTGCTGGTCCAGCCGGCCTGCTGGGCCGATGCTCCAGCAGGCCGTGATGCAGCGGCAGTCATTGGCCAAGCAGCGGGGCCTGCCCTGGGATCGCGGCTATCGTGGTGAGTGGGCGCCCTGGATTGGCCCGTGGCTACGTTCCTTATTCGACGCACTTGATTGCGGCGCAGTCTTGCTGCTGGATTATGGATTCGGACGTGCTGAGCTGGATCAGCCCGGCCGATCCGACGGTACGCTTTGCGCCCACTGGCGTCATCAGAGAATTGATGCGCGTGATGCACTCTTAACGCGCATTGGCCAGCAGGATCTCACCGCCCATGTTGATTTCACACAGGTCACCGCCGAGGCCCAGGCAGCCGGCTTTCAAATCGGAGGATTTGTAAGCCAGGGCCGCTTTTTATTGAATTGCAAAATCCTGCAGATCTTGGAGCCCATGCTGCAGACGGTGACGCAGGCGGCCCAGCGGGTGCAGCTACTGCAGCAGCTTCAGATGCTGGTCTCGGAGTCGGAGATGGGCGAGGTATTTAAAGTCTTACTGCTGACAAAAGGACTTCAAGATGACGTCCGCGCATCCTTAATTACGCCTGCTTTTGCCGAAGGCGATCGTCTGGCCAGCGTTCTGCCTGCCTAAAACCGCAGGGCTATGGAATTGACCGCAGATCAGGATGGGACCGCAATACATCGAGCTTTGCACTGCGGGCAGCATCCGTAACGGAAGCCCCCGCTTGCTGTGCCTGGCGAACTGCGAGTGCAATTTGTTGGTGGGCGGTCTCTTGGCAAAGATGCTTTGCATAAGCGCTGAGCCGATCGATCTGCTGAATAGAGAGCGCGCCCATGATGCGAATGCAGTCTAAAAGCTGCTGAAAGCGTTCTGGCCGGCGTTGTACATCGGCGCGGGTGAGCCACTCTAAAAGCGCGACAAGCCCATCTGAATCCTTTGGAGAAACAAGTGAGCCGAGGTGGCCGGGCTGCGCGAGCTGCCGCTGTAAAAGCTCGGCCAACTCAAGGCAGGCCCGCGGCGCCTTAAAGAGCCCAAGCGGCAGCGGATCCCCTCCTGCATTGAACATGAGCAGCCCAAAGCGGCACTCTAAGGCTGCAGATTCTTTTGCGGCCTGATCGACCTGCTGCTGTGTGGATGCGCTTGGGGCGGGAAGCTTCTCGCCAAGGGCCATCCATGCGCCAGTGGTCACCAGGACATCGAGCATTCGCGAGGGCTGTGATTCCATGAGTCCCTTTGCGATCTCCTGCCAGACACGCTCAGGGACAAGGGCCTGGGCCTCGTGCCGCAAAACAATCTCTTTGCACAGCGCCAAGGACGAGTCTGAAATCGAGAAGTGAGGCCAGCGTGCAGCAAATCGGGCCAGGCGCAAAAGCCGAACGGGATCTTCAGAAAATGCTGGCCCAACATGACGTAAGCAATGCGCCTGCAGGTCTTGCAGGCCGCCACAGGGATCAATCAGATCGCCCGCACGACTCAGAGCGATTGCGTTAATCGTTAAGTCGCGACGCATCAAGTCTTGGGTAAGCGTCACAGATGGATCTGCCTGAAAGCTAAATCCTTTATAGCCGCTTGCAGTCTTGCGTTCGGTCCGGGCCAGCGCAAATTCCTCGTGCGTGACCGGATGCAGAAACACAGGAAAGTCCTGCCCTACGGGAGTAAATCCCGCCGCATGCATGGCCTCGGGGGTGCCGCCAACCACAACATAATCACGGTCGCTATCCGGCAGTCCCAGCAGTGCATCACGTACCGCACCACCTACACAAAAAATCTCGATCGATGCTGGCAGTTTTTCTCGAATGGGATCCGCCTGATGCAGGGCGTCCACCAGGGGCTTGAGGCGATCTTGGACATCCTGGCGCAGTCTGGCCCCCTCAGGTCTTTGCGCGTCGGTCTGCCAGTCGGGCACGCGGCGTTTCTTTGCCCAGATAAGTCGGCACAACCGAGTGTATGGATTGCGGGCTGGAGAGTCCGAGCTCTGCCGCCATCGGGCCACTGCCCACATTGGGCACGCTGGCCGATGCCAGGTTATCGCGCGACATCAAGGGCTTGCCCGGCAGGTTTTCCATAATCCAGGCCTGCACCCATGCGGCGCCATCCGGAAGCGGAATGATTGGCCTCGGACATCCCGCATACACGCCCGCCCAGTGCACAAGCTCATACAGTGTTAAGACTTCGGGCCCAACGCATTCATAGTGCTTTCCTGCGGTTGTTGGGTGATCCAGACAGTTGGCAATCGCCATCGCCAGGTCCGTTACTGCAATCGGCTGAAAGCGGGCATGTGGCGTCGCCAGGGGAATGATCGGCAACACCTTCTGCATTCGGCCAAAGAGATTCATAAACTGATCTTCAGCACCAAACACGACCGAGGGCCGCAGAATGGTGAGCTCAAGTGACTGATTCGCGCGAAGGGCCGCCTCGCCCGCGGCCTTTGATCGCAAATACATCGAGGGCGCCTGATCGGAGGCACCCAGCGCGCTCACATGAATCAGTCGAGAGATTTTTCTTCGATTCATGCACCGCGCGATTCGGGCAGGGAGCTTGACATGGGCCGCATCGAAATCGGGGCCCCAGGGCCGGCCGGTCTTGCTATGAAGCACGCCAACCAGATTGATGACTGCGTCCGCATTTTCCAAGGCCTCATACAGCGAGGCCTCCTCGTTGGGATTGGCCTCAACGATCTCAATTCGAGGAAGCGGCCAGAGGGCCCGGGCCCGCTCGCGCTTGCGCGTGATGATGCGCACGGATTTATTGCGCGATATGAGCGTGGCGGCAAGGGCCCGGCCGATAAAGCCGGCGCCACCCACAATCACAACATCAGCGTGTAAAAGCGACATGAGAGGACCTTCACTGAAAAGGGGCCGTGGCGGCTAGGATGATTCTGCCGGTGCCACATCCCCGAGCAGTCGCCGAAGCGAGGGAACTGCCCCGCCATTATGAACCGCGTGATACAGCACTGCATTGGCCAGCACCCGTTTAACGTAGTCACGGGTCTCGGGAAAGGGGATCGACTCTGCAAAGGCGGCCCCGTCGATGCGCCGCGGCAGGGCGGCCCGCCAATTCACGGCCCGCGAGGGGCCTGCGTTGTAGGCCGCCGACGCCAGCAGCGCCGAGCCGCCAAAGCGGTCTTGTAACTGCCGCATATAGGTCGTCCCAAGTTTTACATTCAGCTCCACGTCGGCCAGCATCAGAGGCCGCGCGTTGCCGAGCCCAACTTCTTTGGCCAACATTTTTCCGGTGGCCGGCATGATCTGCATGAGTCCTGTGGCACCCACCGATGACTTGATGTCCGGTATGAATCGCGACTCTTGCCGAATCAGGCCAAGCACCCACCAGGGATCCAGCGACCGTTGTTGGGCAGCAGAAAGCACTTTGTCTTTAAACGGTGTTGGATAGCGTAATGAAAAATCATGCTCCTGCTGGGTCCGATCGGCTGCAGCGATGGTGCGGTCGTAAAAGCCCGCCTTGCGGGCATGCTCTGCGGCACGGATGAGTTCCGCGTCGCTTCGATGCCGCATGGCAGCGCCCCACTCCAGCACCGCTTCGGCCCTGAGTCCCGCACGCACCAGTGCGTAGCTGCGCTGAATTCCAGAATCGCGATCCAGTTTTTTCTGATCCTCTGGGCTGAGTGTGATGTCGGGCCGGGCCGGGAGCCGAACCGCGGTGCCAAGCATCTCTTGAGCGAGCAGTCCATAAAACCCAAAGTCATCGCGCAAGTCGCGCAATATT
>CAYFPT010000029.1:0-3032 GCA_964345065.1 uncultured Bordetella sp. | reverse complement strand
CTGCTCCTGACGGTGCTGGTTCATCAGCGCCGTGGCATCGCGGTGGTTGCCGGAGCGTTCAGCACGCTGGGCCTGCATCAGTGCCATGGCGCGCCAGTATTGCCATGTCGCTTCGCTGCGCATCGGCAGCCGCATGGCGCTGGTGATTTCCAGCAGCTTTGGCCATGCGGAGCGTCGAATCGCCTCGCGGGCGGCAGCAGCCAACGCATCATCGGGCTGATCACGCAGGCTTGACCAGCCTTCGAGCATCATCGGCCAGGCATTGGCGTGGCTTTTGCGCCAGATCGCAGCCCCCACCGCAAAGGCACCGTAGTCGGCCTGTTCATGGCTGAGGTCTTTTTTATGTTTGAGATAAAGCGGCAGTGATGCCAGGCTGTCGACCCGAGAAACTTTCAGCACCTGGCCGAGTAGGGTCTCGGTTTTTAACGGATCAGCGCCACGGACACTGGTCTCATGCGATTTCGCGTGAGCGCGCAAGACCTCCATCATGCGGTTGTGGCTCGTATCGCTGCCGCTTTGCGCTGCCCAGCGGGCACGCTGCCGGAGATAGCCGAGTGCGACCTGCTCATTTCTTGCAAGATCAGCGATCAGGGCGAGGCAGGCATCGAGCACCTCTTGGCCGACGGCAAGTGATGCGAATTCGGCCTTGGTGGACGAGGGCTCAGCGTTTAGCAAACCGAGTTTCGCCCGGGCGCATTGAATGTTCGGGCTCGTGACCTGCGCCGGCAGGCTCTCTAAGGCGGTGGCGACATCTGGCCAGAGATTTTTAGTCACCAGGGCCGCGATCCAGTCGCGCTGTGCATGCTCACGCAGCGGATGCTGAGGATGGCGGGCGAGAAAGCCTTGAACATTGGAGCGGATTGTTTTTGCATCCGAGCTTGGAATGCCGATTAAGAGTTTTAGGCGCCAGTAGTCTGGCCAGGCGGCGAGCAACTGGCCCTGGCTTTTTGCCATCAGCCGATCAAGTTCAGCCAGCTTGCCTTTGGAAAAAGCCTCTTTTGCTGCAATAACGACAGCCGCAGGGGACTCGGACGGTGCAGCGGGCTTTGCCCAAAGCATTGATGGCGCTGCGACACTCGCAAGGATCATCGCTACGCAACAAAACAAAGGGCTTCCCCTAGGCACCGGGATGGTTTTAGCGTAATTCACAGAGAGTAAATTTAACCCTGAAATGTCGAGAATCCTACTCATGCAGAAAGACCCGCTTCGCCGTCGGCTTTTAGAGCAGCGTGCGGCCCTTGCTCAGGAGGATCGGCGCGTTGCCGAAAAAGCGATCGCAGATGCTCTTTCCGCCAAGGCGGTCACGCAGGGCTGGTCCCGAATCGCGGTCTTTTTACCTTGGCGGGGCGAGCCGGACCTGATGTCGATGTGGAAGGCCTGGCATGCCCGCGGCATGCAACTCGCTTTGCCGGTGGTGATGCGCCGGGATGCGCCCCTGATCATGCAGCTCTGGCAGCCTGGCGCATCGATGGTCAGAGATGTGATGGGCCTGCAGGTGCCCGATGGCACTCAGATTCTGGACTGTGATACCTGGCTTGTGCCCTGTGTGGGTATCGATCGCATCGGTGGCCGGCTCGGGGCGGGCGCTGGCCTTTACGATCGGACGATTGCGGCGACGCCCACGCCATGGCCACGTTTGGTGGGCATTTGCTTTGACCATGCCCTGCACGACGAGGTGTTTTCCGAGCCCCATGATTTGCGACTTGATGCCTGCGTGACCGAGTCCGGCTGGCGTGATTTCAAGGGCCGATCAGCTTAAGGTTGCGAAGAATCGCAAGTGTCGGTTCGGCCCGGTTCATGGTGTAGAAGTGCAGCCCCGGCACCCCGGCGGTCAGCAGCTGATCGCAAAGATCAGTGATCACGGCCTCGCCAAAGGCCACGATGGAAGCCGTGTCATCGCCAAATCCAGCCAGCCGTTGACGAATCCAGCGCGGGATCTCTGCGCCACAGGCATCTGAGAATCTCGCCAGCTGGGAGAAGTTGGTGATGGGCATGATGCCCGCAATAATGGGCACATCGACACCGCGCTTATAAACATCATCGACAAACCGGAAGTAAGCATCCGAGTTGAAAAAATATTGGGTGATTGCACCATCGGCGCCCGCCCGGACCTTTTCAACAAAAAATCGTAAGTCGTCTTCGGCGCTTTTCGCCTGCGGGTGAATCTCAGGATAGGCCGCGACCTCAACATGAAATGATGACTGGGTCTGCGACCGAATAAACCGGACCAGATCGCTGGCATGCTGAAACTCACCACCCTGGCCGTAGCCAGAGGGCAGGTCGCCACGCAGGGCCACCAGCCGCGAAATCTTCATCTCGGCGTACAGATCAAGAAGTTCACGCATCTGCGTGGCGGTAGCGCCTATGCAAGAAATGTGGGGCGCCACGGAAGGAAAGAGCCCGAGCATCTGGCGAACGGTTTCGAGTGAACCCTCACGGGTCGACCCCCCCGCGCCGTAGGTCACCGATACATAGTCGGGACGCACGGCGCGAAGGCCTTCCGCAGTCGATGCGAGCCGCTGCCGAGCCTCGAGCGTTTTCGGTGGAAAAAACTCAAGGCTCAGGCCTGGCGTTTCTGCCATTGCCTGCGCTCCGATTAGTAGCGGTAGGTCTCGGGCTTAAACGGCCCCTCGATCGGCACGCCGATGTAGCGGGCCTGGTCATCGGAAAGCGTCGTCAGTTGTGCGCTGAGTTTTTTCAGCTGAAGTCGGGCCACTTTCTCATCGAGATGTTTAGGCAGCACATAGACCTTACCGTTTTCGTAATAGTCCTTGTGCGTGAAGAGCTCAATCTGCGCGATGACCTGATTGGCAAATGAAGAGCTCATGACATAGCTGGGGTGGCCTGTGCCGCAGCCCAGGTTTACGAGCCGGCCTTTAGCCAGCAGAATCAAACGCTTGCCATCAGGGAAGATGACGTGATCGACTTGGGGCTTGATTTCTTCCCAGCCACAGCGCGAGAGCGCGGCGACATCAATCTCATTATCAAAATGTCCAATATTGCAGACGATGGATTGATCTTTCATTTTCGCC
>CAYFPT010000028.1:12257-15725 GCA_964345065.1 uncultured Bordetella sp. | reverse complement strand
GCCACATCCTCATTGCGAACGCCGAGCATTGCGATGCGAAACGCGCGGCGTTCGCAATGAGGATGTGGCCCTGGATCTGGTGCAGGAGGCCATGATGCGGCTGGCCGAAAAGTACGCCAACCGAAGCCCCGAAGAGTGGCCGATGCTGTTTCAGCGGATCCTGCAAAACGCCATCCTGGATCACCACCGCCGGCAAAAGGTCCGCCGGGCCTGGGTTTCGCTCTTCGGTGACCTGCGGCCCAAGGGCGATGAGGGGTCCGAGCCGGGGTCGGAGCCCGATGAGGCCGACCTCATGCCCGATGAGCAGGCCGACGGCCCCGAGCAGAGCCTGGCCCGGAAAAAACTGCGGCAGCACTTGGAAACCGCGATTGCCGCCCTGCCCATTCGTCAACAGCAAGCCTTCTTGCTGCGTTATTGGGAAGGACTGGACATCGCACAGGCCGCCCAGGCCATGGGCTGCTCCGAGGGCAGCGTGAAAACCCACTGCTTTCGGGCAGTCAAGGCCCTGGGCGAATCGGTAGCGTTTTTAAAGCCAGAGTTGAAAGATTAACCACCATGAGCCAACTGATTTACCGAATTCGGCAGGCACTTCGACAAGGCGATCAGGACCTCTCGCCCAAGGTCGTCCATGCCCTGGCGCGGGCCCGGCATGCGGCGGTGCACCGGGCCGAGTCGCGTCGCACTCATGGGGCCATGCGGCCTGCTTCCAGCCCCCGGTTCGCGCCACGCCAGTTCTGGGGCATGGGCGCGGCAGCCGCCAGTATTTTCGCGGTGGTGATTGGCCTTGGCCTAGCCGAAGAGCAATCCTTTGAGCAAAACATCGGCCGCATCGCTGCAATCGATGAGCGGGTCATGCTGGATCGCCTGCCTGTTCAGGCTTACCTCGATCTTGGCTTTCTCGCATTCCAAGAAGAAACCTTAAGCGAATCTGCCTCAGGCATTACGGTGGCCTCGCTTAGCAATCAGGCCGGCGCTGCAATTCGCCGGTTTTGGACACCGAATGCCTTGTTTCGCGGCCAATCCACACAGGGCCTGGCCTGGGGCAAACTCACCTCTTCTCAGCGCGAGGCCCTCGCCCCGCTGGAATCCAATTGGCCCGAAATGGAAGAGCATCGCCGCCGCAAATGGGTCAAGATCGCCGACCGCTTTCATCAGTTAAGCCCCGAGCAACAAGCCACCGCCCAGGAGCGCATGCTGGAGTGGGCCTCACTGCCCGCCTCGGATCGCCGGCAGGCCCGTGCAGCATTCGGGGGGGTTACTGAAGCCATCGCTGAAGATGTCCGCGTCATGAAGTGGAACGAATACCAAAAGCTCAGCCCGCAGGAAAAACAGCGCTTGATCGATCTCGCGCAGCAAATAGTTGCCCAGGCCGGCGCGCCGACTGATGCCGCAGGCCTGGCGGCCACACCCCCGGAAACCGCCCGCTCCGCCCTCGCCCTCCGGCCCGCCAAGCCGCTTTCCCAGTAAGGCTTGGGCACCCCCGCATCAGCCTCCGTCTGGAGGCGATTCATGGCCATGGTCTATGAGGCCCTGCTGCTCGTTGGGCCGCTGCTGGTTTTGGTTTTTGTCTATTCGTTTGTGGTTGATTTCAGTGACCGCGCGGACCCCGGCCTGACCGGGATCAAACGCGTTGGCCTGCAGTTCATCATCGCAGCAGCGCTGCTGCTGTACTTTGCCTGGAGCTGGGCTAATGGCCGCTGCACACTGCCGATGCAGACACTGGGCCTAAAGCTCAAAACGCAGGATGATCAAGACCCCAGCATCAAGACCGCGTTGTTGCGTGCGTTGATTGCGATTCCCAGTGTGTTTTTGGGCATCGGCTTTTTGTGGGCGATTTTTGATCGCGACTCACAGACGCTGCATGATCGGCTGGCGGGCACGCGGCTGGTTTATGTGCCACTGAATAAAATCCTCTGAGCGCTCTCGTTAATGAACGACCCGATCAAACGATAATTCACCGTTTTTAAAATCCACCGGAATCACATCCTTGGGGCCAAATTTGCCCTCAAGAATTAGCCGCGCAATCGGATTTTCCAGCCGCTGCTGAATCGCCCGCTTTAACGGCCGCGCGCCAAATAACGGATCGAATCCCACCTTTGCGATTTCATTGAGTGCAGCATCCGAGACCTCGAGCCGCATTTCGCGCTCAGCCACCCGGCCCTCGAGATAACGCAGCTGAATTTTTGCGATATCACGGATATGCCGCGCATCGAGCGCATGAAAGACCACGATCTCATCGATCCGGTTGATAAATTCAGGCCGGAAGTGGACCTTGACCTCGCCCATTACGGCCTCTTTGATCTCGGCCGCCGGGGCGCCGGCCATGCGCTGGATTTCAGGAGAGCCGAGATTCGAAGTCATCACCACAACGGTATTTCGAAAATCCACTGTGCGGCCCTGGCCATCGGTGAGCCGACCGTCATCTAAGACCTGCAATAAGACATTAAAAACATCGGGGTGCGCCTTTTCCACCTCATCAAGAAGTATCACGCTGTAGGGCTTACGGCGGACCGCCTCGGTGAGCGTGCCGCCTTCCTCGTAGCCCACATAACCCGGGGGCGCACCGATTAAACGCGAGACCGAATGCTTTTCCATGAACTCACTCATATCAATGCGCACCATCTGCTCTTCGGAATCAAACAGAAACTGGGCCAAGGCCTTGCAGAGCTCGGTCTTACCGACCCCGGTGGGGCCAAGAAACAGAAACGATCCATAGGGCCGATTTGGATCCGACAGGCCGCTGACCACCTCGGCGATCTCCTCGGCGCCGACCTGTGTCCGCAGCAGTCGCGGCCGCATTGCCTGCCCGGCCGCCCCGGCATCGGCGGCCTTAAGCCGCGCCTCGAGCTCGGGCAATTTGCCGTACTGCAATTCAGAAACTTTTTGCCAGTCGCCTTTGCGTGTGAATGCTTCGATCTCGTGGCGAATCTGATCGATCTCTTCTTTGATCGACTGGGCGCCCTGAACGGCTGCCTTTTCGGCCTTCCAGACTTCTTCTAAATCGGCAAGCTCGCGCTCTAAGCGGGCGATTTCCTGCTCGATGAGATCGAAACGTCGTTTTGAAGCTTCATCTTTTTCCTTGCGAACCGCCTCGCGCTCAATCTTGAGCTGAATCAGACGCCGATCGAGCTTATCCATCGACTCTGGCTTGGAATCGATTTCCATCTTGATGCGCGAGGCCGCCTCATCGATTAAGTCGATCGCCTTATCCGGCAAAAAGCGGTCGGTAATGTAACGGTGTGATAGTTCTGCTGCCGCCACAATGGCCGGATCCGTGATGTCAACACCATGATGCAGCTCATAGCGCTCTTGCAGGCCGCGCAGGATCGCAATCGTGGCCTCGACACTCGGCTCATCGACCAGCACCTTTTGAAACCGTCGCTCCAGGGCGGCGTCTTTCTCGATGTACTTGCGGTACTCATCCAGCGTGGTGGCGCCAATGCAGTGCAGCTCACCGCGGGATAAGGC
>CAYFPT010000028.1:11644-12247 GCA_964345065.1 uncultured Bordetella sp. | reverse complement strand
AGCTCGCCACGCGAGAGCGCAGGTTTGAGCATATTGCCGGCGTCCATTGCGCCTTCGGCCTTGCCGGCTCCGACCATGGTGTGGATCTCATCGATAAATACAATCGGGTGGCCACTGGGATGGCTCTCGGCCATCTGGGCAATGTCTTTCAACACCGCCTTAAGCCGCTCTTCAAACTCACCGCGATACTTCGCGCCCGCGAGCAACGCCGCCATATCCAGGGTCAACACCGATTTGCCCTTTAGGCCTTCGGGTACCTCGCCATTAACGATGCGTTGCGCAAGGCCTTCCACAATGGCGGTCTTGCCCACGCCCGGCTCACCGATGAGCACAGGATTATTTTTGGTGCGACGCTGCAGAATCTGAATGCAGCGGCGAATTTCATCATCCCGGCCGATGACAGGATCAAGCTTGCCTCTTGCGGCCCGCTCGGTCAGATCAATACAGTATTTTTTCAAAGACTCCCGCTGACTTTCAGCCTCTGCAGAGTTAACGGACTGGCCACCCCGGACTGCCTGAATCGCGAGCTCAAGATTTTTTCTGGTGAGTCCGCTTTCGCGCAACAGCCTGCGCGGGATTTCTATCGCGGCAAGACAATGTCGA
>CAYFPT010000028.1:9457-11634 GCA_964345065.1 uncultured Bordetella sp. | reverse complement strand
GCCTTTGTCATCGGCAAGCGGCAACAAAAACAGCTCGCTGGCAATGAACTGATCGCCCCGGCTTTGGGCCTCGCGATCGGTCAAATTAAAAAGCTTGACCAGTTCTGAGCCAACGGTCACCTGGCCCTCGGGCTTGGCGACCTTGGGCAGGCCCTCCAGCCCAGCATTGACGGACTGGCTAAGTTTTTGCAGGTTGGCGCCAGCACGGGCCAATAAAGATCGCGTGGCGGCTTCCTCTTGGCCCAGCAACGCCGCCAAGACATGCAAGGGCTCAAGCGTGGGGCTGTCATAGCCCACCGCAAGGCTCTGGGCATCGGCCAAGGCCTGCTGAAAGGCGGTCGTAAGTTTGTCGGTTCTCATAGTCAGATTTCATCCAATTCTGGTGTGGCCGCTGCCACGTCTGACAAGGAGTTGGGGGCGCTGCCCGCCGAATTCAAGTCATCCGGCCTTAAAGGGGCTGCGGGCCTCAAGCTCATCCACATAGGCCTCGACCCCGCGCGACTCACGTTGCAGAAATCTCGCCACCGCATCGCCGAAGGCCGGCTCGCTGAGCCAATGGCCGGAAAATGTCCTGACCGCAGTAAAGCCGCGGGCCAATTTGTGTTCGCCCTGCGCCCCGCCTTCAAACCGCTGAATGCCCTGTGCAATGGCCCATTGAATCGGCGCGTAATAGGCCACCTCGAAATGCAGACAGTCCACCCGCTCAATCGCCCCCCAATAGCGGCCATACAGAACCCCCGCATCACGAATAAAAAATGATGCGGCAATCGGCCGGCCATTGCGTTGGGCAATGCACAGCACCACTGACTCGGGAAGCACATCCAAGAGATGCTCAAAAAATGTCATCGAAAGATAAGGCGTCGAATGATGCTCACGATAGGTCTGGTCATAGCAGCGATAGAAAAACGCAAGCTCTTCGACCGCCAGATCGGTGCCCTCGACCATCCGTGTCTGAACGCCCTGCTGCTGCACTTTGCGACGCTCGGCCCGGATCTTTTTTCGCTTCGGCTGCGCCAATGCGGCCAGGTAATCTTCAAAGCTGGCATAGCCCGGGTTGTGCCAATGAAACTGCACGCCTTCGCGAATCAGCCAGCCCTCTTGCTGCAGCGCCTGAAGATCTTCTGCCGTGGCAAAGAGCACATGTGCAGATGACAGGCCCATGGATTGGGCATGGCTGCGAATTGCAGCCAGCAGCCTTCGCCTGAGCCCGGGCTGGCCTGGGGCAGCCAGTAATCGTGATCCCACAATCGGCGAAAACGGACTTGCCACCACCAGCTTGGGGTAGTAATTCAGCCCCGCTCGGCTATAGGCATCGGCCCATGCCCAATCAAAAACATATTCACCATAGGAGTGGCCCTTCAGGTAGGCGGGGGCCGCGGCCACAATGCGGCCATCTGAATCCAGTGCGGTTAAGGGCAGCGGCTGCCAGCCGGTCTTCGCATTCGTGCACTCGGTGTGCTCAAGGGCGCTCAAAAACTCCCAGCGCAGAAATGGCGTTGGCTGCGGCTGGGCCGCAAGAAGCCCATTCCACTGACGCAGATCAACTTCATTAAAACTTCCGCTTAGCCGCAGCTCAAGATCCACTGATCATTACCAGCGCTTGAGTGCTTCCTCATCGGCGTCTCGGGCTGAGACCCATCGGCTTGCCCCATCGAGCTCTTCTTTTTTCCAGAACGGCGCCCGGGACTTTAAGAAATCCATCACAAAGGCGCAGGCCGCAAGTGCCGCCTCGCGGTGCGCGCTGGCGGCCCCCACCCAGACAATTTCATCGGCAGGCCGCAAAGGGCCGATGCGATGAATCACCGAGACCGCATAAAGCGGCCAGCGCTGCCGTGCGTCGTTGATGATTTCGGTAATCGCTGACTCCGTCATGCCGGGGTAGTGCTCAAGATTCAAGACTTTGACGGCATCGCCCTCGTTTAGGTCGCGCACCGTGCCGATAAAACTTGCCACAGCGCCCACACGGCGATCGGGCTGTCCATCCGCGCCGGCGCGCAACAGCCGCGTCTGCAGGCCGACATCAAAGGCCTCTTGCTGAATTTGGATGCTAATGCGGCAGTCGAATGCAGTGGTCATCGCGCCTAGCCCCCTGTGACTGGCGGAAAAAACGCAACTTCATCGCCCTCGGAGATTCGGTCGTTCTCGCCAGCCATGCGCTGATTAATCGCACCCCGCAC
>CAYFPT010000028.1:0-9447 GCA_964345065.1 uncultured Bordetella sp. | reverse complement strand
CATCAAAGGCCTCTTGCTGAATTTGAACACTGATGCGGCAGTCGGGTGCAGCTGTCATAGCCCCTTAGCCCCCCGTGACCGGCGGAAAAAATGCAACCTCATCACCTTCGGAGATCGCGTCGTTCTCGCCGGCCATGCGCTGATTAATCGCACCCCGCACCGCCCGCTTTTGATCCAGGGCCTCCGCCCAGGCCGGACCCCGCAGCTGCAGATAACCGCGCAGCTGTGCAAGCGACCGTGTCTGCTCGGGCAGATCGATCCACTCGTCTTCCACGCCGGTCTGCTCCCGAAGCGATGCAAAAAGCCGAAGACGAATCCTCATGGTCAGACAATTCCAAAAAAAGTGATCGGTTTAATCGAAGAGCTCAGTGTAGGGAATAAACCGAACGCTTTCACCCATCCGCACCGGGGTTGAAGCCGGTATTTCCACCAAGCCCGCAGACTCCGTTACCGATGACAGCACCGATGAATTCTGCCGCGCGTGAATCTGCACAGCGCCCTGTGCATCCAGCCAGCCCCGCAGATATTCCAGGCGGCTATCGGGCTGAGGCCAATCAAAAGCCGCCGGCCGCCTTGATCCAATCGCGGGGCCCACCTGTGCGCCTGCCAGGGTGAGCAAGGCCGGTCGAATCAGCAAGCAAAACGTGACCCATGCAGCGACAGGATTTCCGGGCATGCCCATAAACACCGCCTCGCCCACCCGGCCAAACGCAAAGGGCTTGCCGGGCTTAATGGCAACTTTCCAAAGGTCAAGTGTTCCCAGCGAAGCAATTGCCGACTTGATGTGATCCTCTTCGCCCACCGAGACACCGCCACAGGTTAATAAGGCATCGCACTGGCCTGCCGCCTGCTGCAAACGATCACGTGTAATCGATAACTGATCCGGCAGGCAGCCCATGTCAATTGGCGTGCAGCCCGCCCCCTGCACAAGGGCCAGAATCATTCTGCGATTGCTGTCATAGATCTGGCCAAACGCAAGGGGCTCGCCGGGCTGCCGCAATTCATCACCCGATGAAAATACCGCTACCCGCAGCCTGCGAATCACTGATACCTGTGCCAGACCGACCGATGCGCACAGGCCAATATCGGCCGCCGATAAGCGTCGGCCTTTTTCCAGAATCACTTGGCCGCGATGAAGATCGCCTGCTTTGGGCCGAATGTTCTGGCCGGGTGCCACGGGCTGCAATAGCCGAATGCTGTGCTCATCCTCAGAGGTGGTCTGCTCCTGCATCACCACCGCGTTTGCCCCCGATGGAATCGCTGCGCCAGTAAAAATTCGGGCCACAGTGCCTGGTGCGAGCGGGCTTCCGGGGTGGCCCGCTGCAATGCGCTGTGAGACTGGCAAGGGGCCCAGCGCATTATTCATTTCCACCGCAACACCCGCATAGCCGTCCATTTGGCTGTTGTCGTAAGCGGGCACATCAATGGGCGAGACCACAGGCTCGGCCAGCACACGGCCTAAGCCATCAACCACTGAGATGGGCTCCGTCTCGGTGACGGGCCGCATCGCGGAGACCAGAATCTGAAGGGCCTCGGCAGCGGTTTTCATCGCAACGCGTGCTGCTCGATAAAGCGCTTTAGCGCTTCGACATCCTGACTGATGTGCGCCACACGCTGTGGCAGCGACTCCAGCTGCTCAAGCCCCGGCGGCCGCGGTGCCGGCCGGCCGAGGGCCTCGAGGATGGTTTCTTCAAACTTGGCCGGCTGGGCGGTCTCAAGACACACCATCGGCACCCCGGGCTCCAGGTAACGGCGGCCAATGAATACGCCATCTGCGGTGTGGGTATCGATCACGCGACGATAACGCTGATCGACATCACGAATCGTTTCAAGTCGATTGGCATGCGTGCTTCGGCCCGATACCAGGCCGCTTTCCTGGACCCGGGCCCAGGCCTGGGGCTGAAGCACGCGCAAATCAAACTGCCCTGTCTGGGCCAGACTCTGCCAGAGCTTGGCGGTGGTGGCGCCATCACCGCCTGTCATCTGGAAAATAAATCGCTCAAAATTGGAGGCCTTCGAAATATCCATTGATGGGCTCGAGGTCTGCAGGGTCTCCTTGGCGCTGCGCACGCGATAGACCCCGGTGCGAAAGAATTCATCGAGCACATCATTTTCATTGGTGGCCACAACAAGGTGGCGTATCGGCAGGCCCATCGACTTGGCAACAAAGCCCGAGAAGACATTACCGAAATTTCCTGAAGGCACACTAAAAGACACCGGATCACCCAGCCTGCGCTGGCAGGCGGCGATCGTTGCGAAGTAGCCTTTAAAGTAATAGACCACCTGGGCCATGATGCGGGCCCAATTGATTGAATTGACCGCACCGATTCGCCACCGGGCCTTGAATTCGAGATCCGAGGAAACCGCCTTCACCATATCCTGGCAGTCATCAAACACCCCAGCCACCGCGAGGTTGTGGATGTGGGGCTCCTGCAAGGAGTACATCTGCGCCCGCTGAAAGGCACTCATGCGGCCCTGTGGCGAGAGCATAAACACCGAAATCGCCCGCTTATCGCGCATCGCGTATTCCGCAGCACTGCCCGTATCACCCGAGGTCGCCCCCAAAATATTCAGTGTCTGGCCGCGCGCTGTCAGCACATGCTCAAAAAGCTGGCCCAGCAGCTGCATTGCCATATCTTTAAATGCAAGGGTCGGGCCGTTGGAGAGCTCCAAGATTGCAAGCGGTGCGCCCGCTTCCTGGCCCAGCAATAAAAGTGGTGCGATTTCTGAAGAGCCGAATTTTTCTTTTGTGTACGCCTGCGCGCACAGACGGCGCAGCACATCGGGCTGAATATCGGTGGCAAACCGGCCAATCAGGGCTGCCGCCAGCGCAGGATAGGGCAGCGTCGAGAGCTCAGCGAGCTGCGCCACCGATAACTGCGGCAGCACCTCGGGCATTGCCAGCCCGCCATCGGGTGCTAGGCCCTCGAGCAGAATCTCCTGAAAGCTGCCCATGGCCGCATTAGCATCACGGCGCCGGGTCGAGACATAACGCAGCGCCATCAGGCGAAATTTTCCATCCGCAGCATCACGCCTTTGGCCAGCACGGTGGGCAGCTGCTCGATCCGGGCGATCGCATCACGCATCTGCTGCTCCTTGCACAGGTGCGTGATCAGCACCACATCAGTCTCGTGCTCGCCTTCATCGGGCTCACGCTGAAAAAATGCATCAATCGAAATCTGTCGGTCGGCCAAGGCCCGCGTGATATCGGCCAAAACGCCCGGCTGATCCTTCACACGCAGCCGCAGGTAGTAGCCCGATTCGATTCTTTCAATTGGCACCACAGGCAGCTTGGCCAGCGCATCGGGCTGAAACGCCAGGTGCGGCACCCGATGATCCGGATCCGCGGTGAGCGTGCGGGCCACATCCACCAAATCGGCAATCACCGCGCTTGCTGTCGGTTCGGCGCCTGCGCCCTTGCCGTAATACATGGTGTGGCCGACTGCATCGCCCTTGACCCAGACGGCATTCATTGCGCCTTCCACATTTGCAATCAGCTTTTTCGATGAAATCAGTGTCGGATGCACCCGCAGTTCGATGCCTTCAGGGTGGCGCTTGGTGATGCCCAAAAGCTTGATGCGATAGCCGAGCTGCTCTGCATAGGCGATGTCTTTGGCCTGCAGGCTGCTGATGCCCTCCACGTGGGCCCGATCAAACTGCATCGGCACGCCAAAGGCAATGGCCGACATGATGGTGGCCTTATGCGCTGCATCAATACCTTCCACATCAAAGGTGGGGTCGGCCTCGGCATAGCCGAGCCGTTGGGCCTCTTTGAGCACAGCATCAAAGGGCAGGCCCTTATCGCGCATCTCGGAGAGAATGAAATTGGTGGTGCCATTGATAATTCCGGCAATCCACTGAATACGGTTTGCAGTCAGGCCCTCGCGCAGGGCCTTAATAATCGGAATGCCGCCTGCCACGGCCGCCTCAAAGGCCACCATCACGCCCTGCTTTTGCGCGGCTGCGAAAATTTCATTGCCATGCACTGCCAGCAGCGCCTTATTGGCAGTCACCACATGCTTGCCGTTGGCAATCGCCGCCAACACAAACTCTTTTGCGAACCCGTAGCCCCCGATGAGCTCAATCACCACATCGATCTGCGGGTCCTTTGCCAGCGCCATGGCATCGGCCAGCACCCGGGCCTTGCCCGCGGTCAGGGCCTTGGCTTTGGCCTGATCAAGGTCGGCAACCGCAGTGATTTCAATCGGCCGGCCCGCCCGACGCTGAATCTCATCGGAGTTGCGATTTAAAACAGTCCAGGTGCCGCCACCCACAGTGCCCAAGCCTGCAAGTCCAACCCGCAAGGCGGCCACACTCATGCTGCCTCTCCGTGGGCGGAGGCCGAGGGCTTGATCAAGCCATCTTTGCGGAACATTTCTTTAATGCCGCGCACGGCCTGCCGGGTGCGCTGTTCGTTCTCGATCATTGCGAAACGCACATGATCATCGCCGTACTCGCCAAAGCCCACGCCGGGCGACACCGCCACCTTGGCCTCGGCAAGTAATTTTTTAGAAAACTCCAGCGATCCCATGTGTTGATAGGCCTCGGGAATCTTGGCCCAGACATACATAGAAGCCCGCGGAATCTCCACCATCCAGCCGGCCTCATGCAGGCCCTTACACAGCACATCCCGCCGGTGCTGATACCTCAGCCGCACTTCCTCAACGCAATCCTGCGGGCCTTCCAGTGCGATGACCGAGGCCACCTGAATGGGCGTGAAGGTGCCGTAGTCGTGGTAACTCTTGATGCGGGCCAAGGCCGCAACCAGTTCCCGATTGCCCACCATAAACCCGACACGCCAGCCCGCCATGCTGTAGCTTTTACTCATGGTGAAAAATTCCACCGCGACATCCCGGGCGCCGGGCACCTGCATGATCGAAGGCGGCTTGAATCCGTCAAAGCAGATGTCGGCATACGCCAAATCATGCACCACCAAAATGTCGTGCTGCTTGGCGAGCGCGACAATTCGCTCAAAAAAATCAAGCTCCACACACTGGGCAGTCGGATTGCTTGGAAAGCCCAGGATGATCATCTTGGGCTTTGGAATCGACTCGCGAATGTTGCGCTGAAGCTCTTGAAAAAAATCAACACCGCTGCCCATGCGGAACGACTGGATGCTGGCCCCGGCAATGATCGCGCCGTAGATGTGAATGGGATAGCTGGGATTGGGCACCAGCACAGTGTCGCCCGCATCCAGGGTGGCGAGCATCAAATGGGCTAAGCCCTCTTTTGAGCCAATCGTGACAATGGCCTCGGTCTCCGGGTCAAGATCAACGCCGTAGCGGCCCTGATACCAATTACAGATCGCCCGGCGCAGCCGGGGTATGCCCTTGGAGACCGAGTAGCCATGGGTGTGCTCTTTGTCGGCGGTCTCAATCAGCTTTTCCACAATATGCCGCGGCGTCGGACCATCGGGATTGCCCATGCTCATATCGATGATGTCTTCGCCCCTGCGGCGGGCCGCCATCTTGAGCTCCCCGGTGATGTTAAACACATAGGGGGGCAGTCGCTGAATGCGGGGAAAGGGCTTCATGGCGGTTTTGTTCCAGGGCCAGCGGTTGGGAAAACCTTAACTTTAACCGAGCCTCGGAGTTGCAAAAAACCGCCGAAAACCTGTTAGGCTTGACCCTCGATGGCTTTGTCACCGGTCTCCACAAGCTTTACAGCGCAGCCCAATGGCAGCGCCTTCGGAATCAACGCCTACGGGTCCGACTTCATCGAGGTCAACGGCACCCGGTTTAGCGCCTCGTTATTAGTACGCTCCGATGTCGGTCCGGCCGAGCTCCATGGGCTCACTGCCGAAGGCCTTCAGGCCCGCCACATGGAGATGCTGGCCCAATGGGGCCCTGAGATTGTTTTAGTTGGGACAGGATCGCGTCAGAAATTTCTTGCGCCCGAGATCATCGCCCCCATGCTCAGCCAGCGCATCGGCGTGGAATGCATGACGCTGGCCGCCGCCTGCAGAACCTTCAATCTGCTGGCCGCAGAAGGCCGCAAGACCGCAGCGTTTTTACTGTTTGATCGCCTGGCTGCAATCGCACCGGCCGCAGAACCCGCATTAATTTCTTCACTTCACAAGGACTGAGCCCAGCATGCCGCTCCCGAAGGCCCCCACCAAGCCCGCCACCCTGCTGCAGCCCACCGATGACCTCATCGCCAAACCGAACCGCAACAAAAAATCATCCGGCCGCGGCCTCGCCCCCCAAGAGGATGCCGAGCCCGGCTTAATCGGCTTAATCGCGGGGCCCGCAGCCCGCAGCCCCGCGCTGCCGCCTCTGCCGCAGGCCCCTGCCTCGGCCCGAGCAGCCCTATTTCCAATCCCGCCGCAGGCCGCGGCCGCGCCTGTCACGACACCCCGCCGGCCGGCGATGCTGCGTGAATCACGGCGGCGCACTGATCCCGATGTCGCCAAAACCTTTGTGCTCGATACCAATGTCCTGATGCACGACCCCTCGAGTCTTTTTCGTTTCGAAGAGCACGACATCTTCTTGCCGATGATGACACTCGAAGAACTCGACAACTACAAAAAAGGGGTCTCCGAAGTCGCCCGCAATGTGCGTCAGGTCACACGCTCTTTGGATGCAATGATCGCGGCGATCGCGGATGCCGGCGACAGCGGTTTCAATATCGCCGAAGGCATCCCCCTATCGGTGCTGGGCAATAAAGAAGCCACCGGCCGGCTGTATTTTCAGACCCAGCCGCTAGAAATCGAGACCAGTGCTGTTATCGAGGGCCTCACGGTTGGCAAGGCCGACAATCAAATTCTCGGTGTCGTGCGTGCCTTGCAGGCCAAGCAAAAAGATCGGCTTGTCGTGCTGGTTTCTAAAGACATCAATATCCGGATCAAGGCCCATGCGCTGGGGCTGCCGGCCGAGGATTACTTTAATGATCAGGTCATTGACGAGGCCGACCTGCTTTACTCGGGCGCCATGCGGCTGCCCGAGGGCTTCTGGGATAGCCATGGCAAGCGGCTCGAATCCTGGCAGCAAGGCGGCTACACCTTTTATCGGGTGACCGGGCCATTGTGCGCGGCCTTTCATGTCAATCAATTTGTGTACGAAGAAGGCCCCAGCCCCCTGTATGCGCTGGTGCAAGAGGTGCAGGGCCGCACCGCGGTGCTGCGCACGCTCAGAGATTTCACGCACGCCAAGAACTCGGTCTGGGGCATCACGGCCCGCAATCGCGAGCAGAACTTTGCGCTGAATCTGCTGATGAATCCGGATGTGGATTTTGTCACCCTGCTGGGCCAGGCCGGCACCGGCAAAACGCTGCTCGCACTGGCCTCGGGCCTTGCCCAGATTCTTGAGACCAAAATCTACAACGAGATCATTGTCACGCGGGCCACTGTGCCGCTGGGCGATGACATCGGCTTTCTTCCGGGCACAGAGGAAGAAAAAATGCAGCCCTGGATGGGTGCGCTCGAAGACAATCTCGAAGTGCTCAACCGGGGGGTCGATAGCGGTGGCGACTGGGGCCGCTCGGCAGCAGCGGATCTGATTCGCACCCGTATCAAAATCAAATCACTGAACTTCATGCGCGGCAGAACCTTTATCAATAAGTTTTTAATCATTGATGAGGCCCAAAATCTCACGCCAAAGCAGATGAAGGCGCTGATCACCCGCGCTGGTCCGGGCACTAAAGTGGTCTGCATGGGCAACATCGCCCAGATCGACTCGCCCTATCTCACCGAGGGCTCATCGGGCCTGACTTATGTGGTCGATCGGTTTAAAGGCTGGTCGCATGGCGGCCATGTCACCTTACAGCGTGGCGAGCGTTCACGGCTTGCCGATTTCGCTACCGAGGCCCTCTAAACCCACAGCGATTGGCACGGCCCGCTTGCAGTCGCAGGCGGGCCGTTGTTTTAGGCTGGGCGCATTGATGGCCACAAGGGAGCCGCGCGCGCCGCATGACCGCCAAGCACATTGTTTTTCATGAGAACGCCCGCGACGGTCTGCGCCGTGGCGTCGACGCCCTGGCTGAAGCTGTAAAGGTCACGCTCGGGCCGCGCGGCCGCACGGTCATCCTGGAGCGCGACTATGGCCCGCCACAGATCGTCAATTCTGGTGTGGTGGTAGCACGCGCAGTGGAACTCACCGATCGGCT
The DNA here is from genome assembly GCA_964345065.1 of uncultured Bordetella sp. Lineage (GTDB taxonomy): Bacteria > Pseudomonadota > Gammaproteobacteria > Burkholderiales > Burkholderiaceae_A > Lacustribacter. The sequence continues at coordinate 1,344 of CAYFPT010000028.1, read as the reverse complement.
GGAAAACCTCGGTGCCCAGCTGCTGCGCGAGGTCGCCGCCCGCACCAGCGAGATGGCCGGCGATGGCACCACCACCGCCACCGTGCTTGCTCAGAGCATGATCCATGAAGGCCTGCGCTGCCTGGCCGGCGGGCTCAATCCCATGGATCTGCGACAGGGCATTGAGCAGGCCATTGATCGGGTGGTCAAGGAACTGCAGCGCATTGCACGGCCCTGCGCCGAGTCGCGCGAGATCGCGCATGTGGCCACAATTTCTGCCAACAATGACCGCTCCATCGGCAGCCTGCTGGCCGATGCGATTGAAAAAGTCGGCCGCAATGGTGCCATCTCCATCGAAGAGGGTTCGGGCTTAAGCAGCGTGCTGGAGCTGGTCGAAGGCCTGCAGTTTGATCGCGGCTTTCTCTCGCCCTACTTTATCAACACGCCGGAGCGGCAGTCCGCAATCCTGGAGCATGCCCAGCTGCTGCTTGTCGACGGCAAACTAAGTTCACTGAATGAACTGCTGCCGCTCTTGGAAGAGATGGCAAAGGCCGGTGCGCCGCTTCTGGTGATCGCCGAAGATCTCGACCCCGACACACTGGCGGCACTGGTGATCAACTCGATCCGCGGGTCCCTGAAGGCCTGCGCAGTCCGCGCACCCGGATTTGGCGATCGACGAAAAGAGATGCTCCAAGACATCGCCGTGCTCACAGGCGGTGTGGTGGCGAGCCGTGAGACAGGCCTGCCGCTGAGCAAGGTGACCGCCCAGCAGCTGGGCCGGGTGAAGCGGGTTGAAATCACCAAGGACAACACCACCCTGATTGGCGGTGCGGGATCGGCCGAGCTAATCGGCCAGCGGATTGCGGCCATCCGAGCGGAGCGTGATCGTGCCACCAGCCCATACGACAAAGAGCGACTCGAGGAGCGTGCAGCAAAACTCTCGGGCGGGGTGGCGCTCATCAAGATCGGTGCGGCAACCGAGACCGAGTTAAAAGAGCGGCGGCTGCGGGTTGAAGATGCCCTGCATGCCACCCGTGCTGCGGTGGAAGAAGGCATCGTGCCCGGCGGCGGCATTGCACTGCTGCGGGCACGAGAAGCACTCAAGGGCCTCTCGGGTGTGAACCTCGATGAGCGCTCGGGCATACAGATTGTCTACCGGGCCTTAGAGTCACCGCTGCGCTGCATTGTGAGCAATGCGGGCGATGAGCCCTCGGTGATTGTGCAAAAAATCATGGCCAATGCCGCGCCGAATCACGGCTATAACGCGGCGCTGAAAACCTACGGCGACATGATGGAAATGGGCGTGATTGACCCCGCCAAGGTCACGCGATTAGCGCTTCAGAATGCGGGCTCGATTGCAAGCCT
>CAYFPT010000027.1:10227-15917 GCA_964345065.1 uncultured Bordetella sp. | reverse complement strand
GGCGGCGAGAATATCGGGGTTCTCGACCCATCGAATGTCATGAAGGCTGCCTGAATTCTTTTTGATTTTTCCCGTCTGTGTCGTCTCGGGCCGCCAGTCGGCGACGGCCGCAACACCGATAAAAATCTCAGCCGCGGTCTTTTCAATGCAGTCCATCACCGCCCGATGCATTTGCGCTGCGGTCTGAACATCAATGCGGGCGGCACCCTCGGGGGTCGCAAGATGCACAGGGCCTGCCACCAATGTCACGCGGGCGCCTGCGCGGACTGCGGCCTGCGCAATCGCAAATCCCATCTTGCCGGATGAGCGATTGGTAATGCCGCGCACCGGATCAATCGGTTCAAACGTAGGCCCAGCCGTGATCACGACCGATGCATCTTGCAAGATGCCGCGAATGTTCGGGAATTGAGCGGCTGCACGTGCGCCGGAGTCTGGCCCGAAGTGTTCCACCAGATGCTGCAGCAGCTCGGCGGGCTCGAGCATGCGCCCATCACCGATCTCTCCGCAGGCCTGGTCGCCGCTGCCCGGCCCGAGAATTACAGTGCCATCTGCTCGCAGGGTGGCAATGTTGCGCTGTGTGGCGGCGTTCTGCCACATCTGCCGATTCATGGCAGGCGCGACCAGCAGTGGGATTTCGCGCGCAAGGCACAGCGTGGCCAGGAGGCTCTCGGTCTGCCCGTTGGCCAGCTGCGCGATGAAATCAGCACTTGCCGGCGCAATCAGAATGCCATCGGCCTCACGCGACAGATCGATATGGGGCATGCCATTGGCCGGCCCACTGCCACTGGGGCCCGCCCAGGCATCGGTATAGACCGGCCGGCCCGAAAGCGCCTGAAAAGTGAGTGCGGAAACAAATCGGCTACCGGCCTCGGTCATGACGACCTGCACCGTCGCGCCGTCGTCTTGAAGACGTCGGACCAGCTCGCAGGTCTTATAGGCCGCAATCCCGCCGGTAACTCCAATGATGAAATGACGATGCAAAAGCCGCATGACTCATCCTCGCCGAACGCGTGAAAGTTCGTCAAGCACTAACACGATGGCGCCGATGGTGATGTAGCTGTCTGCAAAATTAAACGCAGGCCAGTGCCAGCCTGCGGCATGCCAGTCAATAAAATCCACGACATAGCCCCAGGTCGCCCGGTCAATGGTGTTGCCGATTGCGCCAGAAATAATCAGGGCTGCAGCCAGCGCAAAGCCCCGCTGGCCCGCATGTCGTGCCATCAGAATACCGAGTGTGAGCACGGCCGCCACACCCAGGCCGATAAAAAACCAGCGCTGCCAGCCGCCCGCATCGGCTAAGAAACTGAAGGCAGCGCCGGTGTTGTGAACGCGGACAATATTGAACCAGCCGGTGATTACCGTCTGCTGTCCGAGTGCGTAGCTGTTGACGATCACCAGCTTACTGAGCTGATCCAGCCCCACCAGCAGAAGAATGAGCAGCGTCCAGCGGCCTGCGGCTGAATTCAGGCTGCGACCTTTAAGCGATGGCACGGCGCTCACCTTCGCCGAAGAGATTGCTGACACAGCGGCCACACAGCTGGGGATGGGCCGGGTCTTGGCCGACCTCGGGCCGCAGATGCCAGCAGCGGCCGCACTTGGGCTGTGATAGCGCGTTCACACGCACAGCGACCGCATCGGCAGCAAGCTGTGGATCCATCACGACATGGGCCTCGGAGGTGATCATGACGAATTTCAGGCCCTCACCCAAGCCTTTAAGTAACACCCCGATGGCCTGGCCTGCCCGAATTTCCACCGTGGCCTGCAGTGATGAGCCCACCGCACCCGCCTCGCGCTGAATTTCAATTGCTTTGAGCACTTCAGCCCGCGCGGCGCGAAGCGATGACCATTTGGCAAGCAAGTCCGGCGCATGCGGCACCTCGATGAGGTTGTGGGCGGCCTCCTCGAAGATGGTGGCCTGAGGATCCAAGCGGCTCGCCTGGTGCAGGCTCTGCCAGGCCTCATTGGCGGTGAATGACAGATAGGGTGACATCAGTCGGGTCATCATCTCGGTGATCTGCCACAACGCGGTCTGTGCCGATCGGCGGGCCCGCGAGTCGCGGCCGCTGGTGTAGAGCCGGTCCTTCAGGATATCGAGATAAAAAGCGCCCAGGTCCTCGGAACAAAAGCTGACCAGTCGTGCGACTGCGGGATGAAATGCATAGCGGCTGAAATCCTCAAGGGTCTGACGCTGCATGTCGGCAGCGAGTGCCAACGCATATTGGTCAATCTCCGCCAATTCGGCGGCAGGCACACTGTCGCGCGCGGGATCAAAGTCACTCAGATTACCCAGCAGAAAACACAGCGTATTGCGAATCCGTCGATACGACTCCACGACACGCTTTAGAATCGTATCGGAAATCGACAGCTCACCCGAGTAGTCGGTGCTCGCCACCCAGAGCCTCAGGATATCGGCGCCCATGGTGTCGGAGACCTTCTGCGGCGCGATCACATTGCCTACCGATTTACTCATCTTGCGGCCCTCACCGTCGACCACAAATCCATGGGTCAGCAGTGCTTTGTAAGGCGGAACACCATTGATCATGCAGCTGGTCAGAAGCGATGAATGAAACCAGCCGCGATGCTGGTCGCTGCCTTCGAGATACAAATCCGCGGGAAAGATGGATTCCTGGGCGTGGGAGCCGCGCAGCACGGTCTCGTGGGTCGTGCCGGAATCAAACCAGACATCCAGTGTGTCGGAGTTCTTGACATATAAGGCCGCCTCATCGCCCAGCATTTCCTCTGCGGTAATGCTCTGCCAGACCTCAATGCCAGAGGCCTCGACACGCTTTGCAATGGCCTCAAGCAGCTCGGCGGTTCGGGGGTGGAGGGCGCCGGTTTCCTTGTGAATAAAAAACGCCATCGGCACGCCCCACTGCCGCTGACGCGACAGCGTCCAGTCGGGCCGATTGGCGATCATGGCGTGCAGCCGCGCCTTGCCCCACTGGGGATAAAAGGCCGTGGACTCAATGCCGGCCAGGGCAAGCGCGCGCAGGCTTTTGCCCCCTCCGTGCGGCGCGATGTCCATGCCCGCGAACCACTGGTTGGTGGCCCGATAAATCACGGGCGATTTATGTCGCCAGCAGTGCATATAGCTATGGGTGATGCGCTCGGAATGCATGAGTGTTCCGGCCTGTGCCAAGGCGGCGATGATCTTTGGATTGGCATCCCAAATCGTCAGATCGCCAAACAGCGGCAGCCCGGCCGCATAGCGTCCATCACCCATGACAGGGGTCAGAATCTCTTGGTCGGCCATGCCCGCAGATTTGCATGACAAAAAATCTTCAATGCCATAGGCGGGAGATGAATGCACGATGCCCGTGCCGGAATCGAGATTTACATACTGGGCGATCAGGATCGGGCCGCTACGGGCATAGCCTTCATGGGCGCGTGACAGCGGGTGATGCAGCCGAACATTCTGCAGCTTCAGTCCGACACAATGGCCGGCGACCTTGCCGGATAGGCCCCAGGCAGCAAGGCAGGCCTGAACGCGGTCTTGGGCCAGCAGAAGCCAACGGTAGCGAAGATTCGGCGGGAACTTCCGGCTGCCGGCGGTCTCGGCGGGGCCAGTGATTTCAACCAGCGCATATTGAAACTCGGGATGGGCATTTAAGGCCTGATTGGCAGGAATCGTCCAGGGTGTGGTGGTCCAGATCACCGCTGCAAGCGCGCCCTGAAGGGTTGCCGGCGATAGGCCAAAGGCCTCGGCGATGGCCTGCTTGGCATCCGGATCGGCCTCGAATGCAACATCGATGGCGGAATCGCTGCGGTCCGCATATTCCACCTCTGCCTCGGCCAGGGCGGAGCCGCAGTCGAAGCACCAATTCACGGGCTTGAGTCCGCGAAAGACAAACCCTTTTTCCAGGATTTTCTTCAGGGCCCGCAGCTCGTCGGCCTCGTTTTTTGGGGCCATCGTGGTGTAGGGCGCATCCCATTGGCCGAGCACGCCGAGTCGGATGAAATCTTTTTTCTGCCGCTCGATCTGCTCGGCCGCGTAGGCCCGCGATTTCTGCTGAACTTCACGGGTGGGCAGGGCCTTGCCGAATTGCTTTTCGATCTGAATCTCAATCGGCATGCCGTGGCAGTCCCATCCGGGCACATAGCGGGCATCAAAGCCTGCCAGAGTCTTTGATTTCACAATCATGTCTTTAAGAATCTTGTTGACCGCATGGCCGATATGAATATCGCCATTCGCATAAGGCGGACCATCGTGCAGCACAAACAGGGGCCTGCCAGCGGTGCGGGCCCGAATCCGTCGATAGACGCCCGCGGTCTGCCACTGGGCGACCCACTGGGGCTCGCGCTTGGGCAGATCACCGCGCATCGGAAAGCTGGTCTTCGGTAAGTTCAGAGTGCTGTCGTGCGATCCGGATTCGGCGGGAGAATTTTTTTCAGGCATAGCGCGGGAATTAGTGGACATGTTGGCTGAAGTAATGTCGGGCCTGCTGGGCATCAAGATGCATCTGCTCGGTCATGGCCTGCAGGCTCTCGAAGCGGGCCTCGTCTCGGAGCTTTTCATGAAATTTGACTTGCACGATTTTTCCGTAGGCATCGCCAGACCAATCAAAGAGATGAACCTCTAAGAGCAGTCGGCCCGACTGCTCGATGGTCGGCCGGTGGCCAAGGCTGGCGACACCGGCAATCGGCATGTCTGCTAGGCCGCTGACACTGACCACGAAGACACCTGACAGCAGCAGTGTGCCGGGCACGGGAATATTGAGGGTGGGATAGCCAAGATCGCGGCCAAGCGTTTTGCCGTGAATCACATGGCCGGAGAGAAAAACGGGATGGCCCATTAAGGCTTCGGCCTCGCGAATCTCGCCACGCGCAAGCAGTGTGCGCAGACGCGAGCTCGAGGCACGCTCCCCGCCGACATGCACAGGCTTGATGCAATGGACACGCCAGCCGTACTGGCCCGAGGCCTGCTGCAGCAACTCCAGATTGCCACGGCGCCGCGCACCAAATCGAAAATCATCGCCAATCACCAATTCTTTGGCCCGCAACGACTCAAAAAGAAATTTCTGCATGAAGTCTTCTGCGGACATCGTGGCCAGCGACTGGCCAAAGCGCAGAATCCAGAGCTCATCAACGCCGAGGCCGGCCAGCACCGTTGCCTTGGCCCGCAGGCCTTGAATTTTTCCGGGCGCACTCTGGGGGCTGAAATAGGCCCGGGGATGGGGCTCGAAGGTCACCAGCGCACTCTTTAAATGCTGCTCTCGGGCCAGCATCACGGTGCGATCAATCAAAGCCTGATGTCCGAGGTGAACACCATCGAAATTTCCGATCGTGACCGCGCGGCCCAAAGGGGGCCGATGGCGGGGGGAAATTCCTTGAAAAATCAGCATGTTATGCGGGCTTTCCGGGCGAGAATCGAAACGGTGGATTATAGGGGGCCGCTAGAATCGAGGCCTTATGAAGCGGCTAGCGGTGCTGATCTCGGGACGCGGTTCCAATTTGGATGCACTGCTTGGTGCGATCCAGCGTTATGGCTGGCCCATTGCGGTGGTCGGTGTGATTTCCAACCGGCCGAATGCGCCGGGCCTGGAGATTGCGCGCGCCAAGGGGATTGCGACTCAGGTCATCGACCATACCCAATTCCCGGATCGCAAGGCGTTTGACATCGCGCTTGCCCAGGCGCTTGAAACTCAAAGTCCGGACCTGGTGGTGCTGGCGGGATTTATGCGGCTATTGAC
>CAYFPT010000027.1:7159-10217 GCA_964345065.1 uncultured Bordetella sp. | reverse complement strand
CGCGATTTCGCAATCGGCTGGTCAATATTCATCCCTCGCTGCTTCCGGCCTTTAAGGGCCTGGAGACCCATCAGCAGGCCCTTGACGCGGGAGTCTGCGTCCATGGCTGCACGGTGCACCTTGTGACGGCCGAGCTGGATCATGGGCCCATCCTTGCGCAGGCTGTCGTGCCGGTACATCCGGATGACACCGCCGAAGTGCTGGCCGCGCGTGTACTGAAAATGGAGCATGAGATTTATCCGATGGCGATCGCGGCCTGGCTCTCTGGGCAGCTGATGATTCAAGAGGATCGGATCATCAATCGGGGTGAGGGCGCGTTTCCAACTGGATTTATGCCGTGCCGAGTTCATCCCGATCTCGCGTAAGCCGAAAGCCGGCGCCCGCGGGCCGGCTGGCAACACTGGCCAAACTCATCAGCGATTTGCTGGAGTTTTCGGCGCCTGCCGACAGCACGATGTCGCGTTTTTTTAAGTCTCATCCCGAGATGGGCGGCCGCGATCGACATTTTTATGCTGAGAGTGCCTGGGCAGTGCTGCGTAATCTCAGCTGGTTTGAGCATCTCGCGCATGCGACTGCGAAAGATCGGCTCCTTTGGCGGCTTGCGATCTTAGGCGTGCTGCAGGCACAGGAGCCGCTTCCCCCTGAGGCCGATCGCGATTCAACCGATCGGATCTGGCGCGAGGGCCTGCCGCGGGCGGAGTCCGGTGAGGCAGATCCTTTTTTACGCGAGAGTATTCCGGCCTGGATCGGGCAGGCCTTAACTGCTGCGATCGGAGAGCAAGAGGCGCTGGCCTGTGCCCGCGCACTTCGTCAGACCGCGCCGTTGGATCTTCGCGTGAATACGATTCGAGCATCGCTGGCCGATGTGCAGGCGGTGTTGAGTCGCGACGGCATTCAGGCCCAGCCGTTGGCGGCCCTTGAAGGCGCGCTGAGAGTTGAGGGCAAGCCGGCGCTTCAGCGCAGTCACGCCTTTCGTGAGGGCTTGGTCGAAGTCCAAGATTTGGGCAGCCAGATTATTGCGGCACTGGTGGCGGCACGGCGTGGAGAGTTTATTGTTGATTTCTGCGCAGGTGCTGGCGGCAAGACCTTGGCCCTCGGTTCGGCGATGGACAATACCGGAAGGCTTTATGCCCTTGATACGTCGGCGGCCCGCCTGGCGCGATTTAAGCCAAGGCTTGTGCGAAGCGGGCTGTCGAATGTCTGGCCGATTGCGATCTCGGGTTTGAATGACGATCGCATCAAACGCCTGTCGTCAAAGGCCCATGCCGTGCTGGTGGATGCGCCCTGCAGTGGGCTCGGCACCTTACGCAGAAATCCCGATTTAAAGTGGCGCATTGGGCCGGAGTCGGTGGCTGTGCTTCAAGCGCAGCAGGAAAAAATTCTTCGGGCAGCATCTCGGCTGGTCAAGCCCGGCGGCCGATTGATTTACGCGACCTGCAGCCTCTTGCCGCAGGAAAACGAACAATTGGTGGAAGGATTCTTATCGAGCTGTCCCGAATTCAGTCGGGTTCCCGCCGCTGGGGTCTTGGCGCGTCAGCGGATCAGAATTCCACCGGAATGGCAGCCCTTAAACCCGGCCGGTGATCTCATGCTTTGGCCCCATCGGGCTGGGTCCGACGGATTTTTCGCCGCTTGTATGGTCAGGGCTGGAAGTTGAGGCAGGGGGGTGGGATAATCCCGAGGTTTTCGTAACAGAAGGCCCGTTTGCCGTGGATTTTTCGGCCCCGGGCATCAAGGGAGATCTTGTTGGACGCAATGACCGCATTTCTGCAACTGCCGGGTGTCGCTGTGCTTTGGGAGTTTGTTCGCTACGGCCTCACGGGCTGGAGCGCCGGCGCAATCGTGCTCTTCACGCTGGCGGCGACCCACCTCACCATCATTGGGGTGACCGTCTATCTGCACCGCTGTCAGGCCCATCGCGCACTGGAGCTGCATCCGCTCATCTCACATCCGCTGCGGTTTTGGCTGTGGATGACGACCGGAATGGTGACCAAGGAGTGGGCAGCAATCCACCGCAAGCACCATGCCAAATGCGAGACCGAAGAAGATCCCCACAGCCCGCAGACCCGCGGCATCGACAAAGTCTTATGGCAGGGCGCCGAGCTCTACCGCGTGGCGGCTGCCGATCGCGAGCTCGTTGAGCGCTATGGCCACGGCACGCCCGATGATTGGGTCGAACGCCATGTTTATTCGCAGCACAGTGTGCTGGGTGTTTCACTCATGTTGATTGTGGATGTGATGCTCTTTGGGGTTGCCGGTGCCGCCGTCTGGGCGGTGCAGATGGCCTGGATTCCTTTTCTGGCCGCCGGCGTTATCAATGGCATTGGACATTTCTGGGGCTATCGTAATTTCAAAAGCCCCGATACGAGCACCAATATTGTGCCCTGGGGCATTCTGATTGGCGGCGAAGAGTTGCATAACAATCACCATACATTTGCCACATCGCCCAAGCTGTCTTCGAAGTGGTATGAGTTCGATATCGGCTGGCTCTATATCCGATGCCTAGCGGGGCTCGGCCTGGCCAAGCCACGTGCGCTGCCGGCCGAGATGTTTCTTGATCCCGCGCGCAATCAGATTGATGCCGACACGGTCGAGGCAGTGATTTCACATAAGTATGAGCTGATGGCCATGCTTTCGAAATCCTTCAAAAAGCATGCCCATCGTGCCCAGTTTCAGCCGTCCGTGGTCGAGAAATGGACTGAGCTTCGAAAAGAGTTTGAAACCATGTGGAGCCTTCGGCATCTCTCGGTCGAGCAGGCAGTGGCGGGCCTGCAATCGTGGTGCAATCGTGCTGAAGCCTCCGGCATTGCGGCCCTTGCCGATTTTTCAAAGCGGATTCGAATGGTGAGCCCGCGTCGCACCGCCATTGCAGCCTAGCTTGGACTGGCTTTCTTTTTCTCGGGTTTTGCTTTTTTCTTCTCGGCCGCTTTCCGCGGCGGCGCTTTTTTCGCCGCAGGCTCAGCCGGCGGCAGGTTAGCAGCCTCGGCAGAGGACAGAACCGTGCGCTTGCCGCGCTCATCGGTGCCATGGACTTGGAACACGTTTTTGGCCAGATCAA
>CAYFPT010000027.1:5065-7149 GCA_964345065.1 uncultured Bordetella sp. | reverse complement strand
TCTGGGTCCGCGCGGGCCGAATCAAAAGCCGCTGCCCAACGACGGGCTCGCCTTCGAGTTGATTGGTGGATTTCAGATCGCTGGCCGTCACGCCATAGCGTTTTGCAATTTTCGCGAGGTTATCTTTCTTAGTGACCCGGTGATAGACCGGCCCTAAGGTTTCTTTTTCAATCACACGCGAGCCGGTGAAGCGCGCCAGTGTTGTCTCGATGGCGGGTTCAGGGCTGTCGAGTGCCACGGGAGCGAGCAGCACCGTGCCGGGCAGTGGCCGTGCATTTTGTTTAAGGCTATTGGCACGGATGAGGTCCTGCGGGGCGACACCGGCGCGCTTGGCCAAGGTGAGCAGGGTGTCATTTTCTTTAAGTGTGTAAGGCTTCCAGGTCACCAGGGGCAGGCCGCGGGCGATATGGTCTTGCAGCTGCTGCTGAAAGCCGGCGGCCCGGTCTGCGGGCAGGATGATGCGATCGGTGCGGGTAACGGTAATCACTGGACGGTTCAGCGAGGGATTGAGCTCCGTGAATTCGGCAATGGTCATGCCGGCAAAGCGGGCCGCCAACGACAGGTCGATCGACTGCTCCTTATCAATCACCACAAAAAATGGCCGATTCGGAATCATCGGCAGCACGAGCCCATATTCATTGGCCCGCGAGAGCACATTGCGAAGGGCAATCAGCTTGGGCACATAGTTCTGGGTCTCTTTGGGCATCTTCAGGCTGGCGTAATCGGTGGGCCGGCCGGCCGACGCGTTGCGCTTACGGGCGCGCAAGACGGCGTTCTCGCCCCAGTTGTAGCTGGCCAGGGCAAGAAACCAGTCGTTATCTTGCAGCTCATAGAGCCGCTGCAAATAATCGAGCGCCGCCCGGGTTGACTCGATGACATCGCGACGTTGGTCCATCCACCAGTTCTGTTCTAAGTCGTAGATGCGGCCTGTGGAGGGGATGAACTGCCAGAGCCCCGCAGCTTTTGCTTTCGAGAGCGCATTCGGTACAAACGCACTCTCGACGATCGGCAGCAGTGCAAGCTCGGTTGGCATATTGCGGGCCTCGAGCTCCTCGACAATGTGATAGAGATATTTTCCGCCGCGTTCTAAAACACGCTTTAAGTATTCAGGATTGCGCAAAATCCAACGCTCGTGCTGCTCGACCAATGCCAGCTGCAAGGGCGGCATTGCAAACCCGGCAACGATGCGGTCGGTTAATGCCTCATATCGGGCCGTCTGAAGTATGGGTACCGCAGCGGTTCCGCTGCCGCCAGCGCTCTGGGTCGATTCATCACGGGCCATCGATGCACCGGACGCTGCGGGCCGCTCGGCCGATCCACGCGCAGGCCGTGGCGTTTGGGCGGTGGCGGCCGAGGTCACCGGGGCCGAGCCGCTGGCGGGCGCAGGGCCTGGCGGTGCGACCACACAGCCAGAAAGCGCAAGCGAGACCGCCAAGAGGGTGAGAAGTCGCATTGGGCCCGATTATCCGCGAAAGTTGTCTTTTTGCAGCCGCAGTTCGGCAAATGCCTGTGCGTCGGCGCACAGCAGAAAAGGGTTGGTGCTGCGCTCAACTGCAATCGTACTGGGCAGTGTGATGCGCTGTTGATCGCGAAGCGATTTCACTTCGGCGAATCGATTGGCGATCTCACGGTGATGCGGATATGCAGCGCATGCAAAACGGAGATTGGCAAGGGTGTACTCATGGGCACAATAGACGGCAGTCTGCTCTGGAAGGCCTGCAAGCTTTTGCAGTGATGTCCACATCTGTGCTGCGGACCCCTCAAAAAGCCGGCCACATCCGGCCGCAAAAAGCGTGTCGCCGCAAAAGAGTACCGGCGCAGCCTGGTGATGGCCGTAAAAGGCGATATGGCCCCGCGTGTGGCCCGGAACCTCAATCACCTGGAGTGCGCAGTCGAGCCCGGCAAGCACAACTGAATCGCCCTCACGCAGTGGATCTGTGATGTCGGGAATTGATTCAGCCGCAGGCCCATAGATCCGCAGACCCCCTGGCGACGACGTGCTCTGATCGGCAGCCTTCAGGCCAGCGATTCCGCCGGTGTGGTCGCCGTGGTCGGAGCACACCACAAGATACTTGATGGGTTGA
>CAYFPT010000027.1:0-5055 GCA_964345065.1 uncultured Bordetella sp. | reverse complement strand
GTGTGGTCGCCGTGGTGATGGGTGACCAAAATAGCAGCAAGCCGCAGCCGATGGTGCTGCAGAAAGTCCAGCACTGGGCCGGCGTCGCCCGGATCGACCACCGCAGCAAGGCCCTGTTGGTCATCGGTAATCGCCCAGATATAGTTATCGGCAAATGCCGCAATCGCCTGAATCACTGATCAATCCTTTTCAAGACTGGGGCCCATGGAGCGAGACACCCTTGGGCCGGCGTCTCATCCAGGAGGAGCAGGCCTGGCTCGATAGCAGCCTGCAGGATGTGTTTGGATACAACGCGGTCCAGATTGGCCCACTGCCGCTGGACGCCCTGAGGGCGAATCGTATGTCATGCCGGGCACGGATGGTATGGCCCAAAAGCGGCCAATGCCCGCCGGCAGAGGATACCGATGATGCGGGCACGATCTCGGCGGTCGCGGGATCAGCCCATGAGTTACCCTTTTTGACAGAAAGCCTGGATTTGTTAGTCCTGCCCCACACGCTGGAGATTGCCCATGATGCCCACCATCTCCTGCGCGAGGCCCAGCGTGTGCTGATCCCCGAGGGCCGGATTGTGATCACCGGGTTTAATCCCATCAGCCCCTGGGCCCTGCGAAAGACCTCGCGCTCGGTGACACGTTTTCCACCCTCCGGCCACTCCTGGATTTCGTTGCCGCGGCTTAAAGATTGGCTGCGACTTCTCAATTTTGATCTCGGTGCCGGTGGTGCAAGCGCCTTTGGTGCGTATGTGCCGCCCTTTGAGTCCGAGCGATGGCTGAATCGCATGCAGTGGATGGATCCGGCGGGCCGCCGCTGGTGGCCGATGGCCGGCGGCGTTTATTTTCTGATGGCCGTTAAACGCGTGCATCACATGCAGCTCATTGGCCCCAGCTGGCGTGATCGCAAGGCTGTTACGGGAGCCAAAGCGGCAACGGCCTCCTCGGTGCGGCTACATCGGGAAGATTCATCACGGCAAGTGGCGGCCTCAAATGAACACAGGGGTGCTTGCCATTGACGCATTCCGCTGAGGTCGTGATCCATACCGATGGCGCCTGCAAGGGCAACCCCGGCCCTGGCGGCTGGGGTGCGCTGCTCGAATACGGTCATCAAGAAAAAGAGATATTCGGTGGAGAGGCAAACACCACCAATAACCGGATGGAGCTGACGGCGGTCATCGAGGCCCTGCGCTGCCTGAACCGCTCCTGCAGGATTCTGATCGTGACGGACTCACAGTATGTGCAAAAGGGCGTCCAATCCTGGATGGCCCAGTGGAAGCGCAAGCAGTGGAAAACCTCGGCTGGCAAGCCTGTCGCAAACAAGGAGCTCTGGGAGGCCTTAGACCATGAACTCGCCCGCCACACGGTTTCCTGGGAGTGGGTCCGGGGCCATCAGGGCCATTTGGGCAATGAAAGGGCCGATGCGCTGGCCAATCGGGGCGTCGAATCCATTACCCTAGCGGCATTGGATCCCTCCGCTTCAGAGAAATAATGCGCATTCCTCAATCCGCTCGCCGCTGGGCAGTGCTTGCAATCGTCATTGCTGGACTCGTTGCGGCGAGCCTGGCCGGCATCAAAATGAATAGCCAGAGCCAGGCGCCGGCGCCAAAGGCCGCTGGCGGTCCCGTGGTGATTGAGGCCGAGCCGGTTCGGGTGGCGGAGTTGCTGGATGCGGTCACGGCGGTCGGAACGTTGCGGTCCGCGGAGTCGGTGGTGCTGAAATCTGAAATTCCAGGCCGAATCGCGCGGGTCATGTTTGCCGATGGCAGTCGGGTCGCCAAAGGCGATGCGCTGATTGTGTTTGATGCATCGGTGCAGCAGGCGCTGGTGAATCAGGCCCGGGCAGAGCGTGATCTTGCTGCTGCAAAACTAAAGCGCACAGAAGAACTCTTTCAGAAAAAATTTCTCTCGGCCGCAGCGCTTGATGATGCCAAAGCCACCGAAGAGATTGCTGCCGCCAAACTTGCGCTGGCCCAGGCCAATCTCGACAAGATGACGATTCGGGCACCCTTTGCGGGCCAGATCGGCATTCGGCAGGTTAGCGTTGGAGATTATCTGAAAGAGGGCGTTGAGCTGGTCAATCTCGAGGACCTCAGTTCACTGAACGCAGATTTTCGAGTGCCCGAGCAGATTAGTGGCCGGCTCGCGGTGGGCCAGACCGTGCAGCTGCAGTCCGATGCATTTCCTGGTGCAAACTTTCCAGCGAAGGTTATGGCGATCGATCCTGCCGTCGATGCTTCGGGCCGATCCCTGCTGCTTCGGGCGGAACTTCGTGATGTTTCGCGTCGACTCAAGCCCGGCATGTTTGTGCGCGTGCGGCTGGTGCTGGAGTCGCGTCCGAATGCAATCGTGATCCCCGAGGAGGCGTTGGTGACGGCGCAGAATCGGCTGACGGTCTTTAAGGTCGTCGAAGGCAAGGCGGTTGCGACACCGGTCGTGACAGGGCTGCGCTCGCAGCTTGATCAGCGTGCCGTTGTCGAAGTGATCAAGGGCCTGGCCCCCGATGATGTGGTGGTCACAGCCGGCCAAATCAAAATACGCGGCAATAACGTGCCTGTGAAAGTCGCAGAGCCGGCCGCGGCAAAAGGCCCTGGCGGCCCGCCCGAAAAATCCCCGGCCAAGAAGGCCCCCTGAGGCGACTGACCGCGTCGCTGCCCGATGAGACTCTCGGAAATCTGTATTCAACGGCCCGTTTTCGCAACGGTGCTTTCGCTCATCATTGTTTTGATTGGTGCGGTCTCCTACACACGGCTGTCGGTTCGCGAATATCCGCGAATTGACACGCCGGTCGTCACCGTTGAGACCCGCTATCTGGGTGCGTCGGCCGAGGTCATCGAGACCCAGATCACCAAGCCCCTGGAAGATTCCTTGGCGGGCATTGATTCGATTGATGTGATTACATCGATCTCGCGGGCCGAGCAGTCCCAGATCACCGTGACCTTTCGGCTGGAAAAAGACGCCGACTCCGCTGCCGCAGATGTCCGGGATCGGGTCTCTCGCGTGCGGGCCAAACTGCCGAAGTCCGTTGATGAGCCGGTCATTGCCAAAGTCGAGGCAGATGCAAACCCAATTATCTGGCTGTCGTTTTCAAGTCCGACCCGCTCAGCACTTGAGGTCAGTGATATCGCCAACCGTGTGGTCAAGCCAAGGCTGCAGGTCCTGCCGGGGGCGGCCGATGTTCGCATTAATGGTGAGCGCAAATACGCCATGCGGATCTGGATTGATCGTGATCGACTCGCCGCCTATGGCCTGACACCTGCGGATGTCGAGTCCGCAATTGGCCAGCAAAACGTGGAACTGCCGGCTGGCCGAGTCGAGAGCCAGCAGCGTGAGTTCACCGTGACGGCCCGCACAGATCTGAATCAGCCTCAGGAGTTTGGCGCGATCATTGTGAAGCAGGTCCGCGGCTATCCGGTGCGATTGCGCGATGTTGGCCGGGTCGAGGTGGAGGCGGCAAGCGTTAGAAGCAGCGTGCGTTTTAATGGCGAGAGTGCGGTTGCAATCGGCGTGATCCGGCAGGCCACGGCCAACCCGCTAACACTTGCTGAGGCGGTGCGCGAGTCCGTTCCGATCCTGAATGCCGAGCTGGCCGCCGAGGGCGTTCAGGTCAACGTCAGCTACGACTCCACGGTCTTTATTGACCGCTCCATTGAGGCCGTCTTTAAGACCATCGTTGAGGCAATCCTCTTGGTGGCAGTGGTGATTTTCTTTTTCTTGCACTCTGCCCGGGCCTCGGTGATTCCCTTGGTGACCATTCCCGTTTCGCTGATCGGCACTTTCACCCTGATGCTGATTGCCGGTTTTTCAATCAACACGCTGACACTGCTGGCCCTGGTCTTGGCAATTGGACTGGTGGTGGATGACGCCATCGTGGTGCTGGAAAATATATTTCGTCATATTGAAGAGGGCATGAAGCCGGTTGAGGCTGCCTTTCAGGGCATTCGTGAGATCGGCTTTGCGGTGGTCGCGATGACCCTAACGCTGGCCGCTGTTTACGCCCCGGTCGCATTTACAACTGGCCGTATCGGCAGGCTTTTTGTTGAATTCGCCCTCACCCTCGCAGGCGCCGTGATTGTTTCAGGCTTTGTCGCATTGACCTTATCGCCCATGATGTGCTCCCGATTGTTGCGGCACGAGGAGCGCCGCGGCCCGATCACATCGGCCATCGAGCAGTTCTTAGACCGGCTTACCGAAAACTACCGCAGGCTCTTGCAGTGGACATTACGCCGTGGGCTTCTGATCGGCGGGGCGTTTGCAGCGGTGGCCGTGCTCTGCGGCGTGTTGTTTGTGAATATGAAGCAGGAGCTCTCACCGATTGAAGATCGTGGGGTGATCTTTACAGTGATCAGCGGGCCCGATGGCGCCTCGCTGGAATACACCGAGAACTACGCCCGAAGAATTGAGTCGATCGGCAAGACGCTGCCCGAGGTCGACCGGGTCTTTGTTGTGGCGGGTAACCCGACGGTTGATCAGGCGGTGGCGTTCTTGCGTACGGTGGATTGGGCCGACCGTGACCGTAAGACCGTGCAGATGATTCGACAGATTCAGCCGCAGATGGCGTCGATTCCGGGGGTGCTGGCATTCCCGAATGCGCCACCCTCATTGGGCCAGTCGATTCGCGATCGGCCGGTGAGTTTCGTGGTGACTTCATCGGATTCCTATGACGCGATGGGCAGAACCGTTGGATTGATTGTGGCGGACGTGATGAAGAATCCGAATTTCCTTGGGGTCGATACCGACCTGCGACTGAATAAGCCGGAGCTGAATATCACCGTGAATCGCGAGCGGGCTGCGGATATGGGGGTTTCGGTTGAGGCGATTGGCCGGGCCATTGAGACCATGATGGGCGGCCGGCAGGTCACACGTTTTAAGCGTTCGGGTGACCAATACGATGTGATTGTTCAGGTCGAGGCAGATGCCCGCAACACGCCCGATGACATCAATAAAATTTTCGTCCGCAATCAGGCGAATCAAATGGTGCCGCTTTCTTCGCTGGTGCGAGTGCAGGAGACGATTGGCCCCCGGCAGCTGAATCATTTTGGCCAGCGCCGCTCGATCACCATTA
>CAYFPT010000026.1:4568-16110 GCA_964345065.1 uncultured Bordetella sp. | reverse complement strand
CCCTTAAGCAGCTCCAGCAGGCGTTTCAAAAGGGCCGGCTAACAGCGATTCATCCAGTGGGCGAGAAATTCGATCCCAATCGTCATCAGGCGGTCTCCATGGTGGATGGAAACGGCCTGAACCCGCCGGTTCCCTCAAATCATGTGGTCCAGGTCATGCAGAAGGGCTACATGGTGGCCGAGCGCGTCCTGCGGCCCGCCATTGTGGTGGTCGCTCAGTAGGGCCGCGCCGCTGGCGGCAAGGGCTGGCCCCCTTGAAATGGGCCGAACACGCCCCCATCTGTCTTACTAAGTCAATCCAATTTCTGAAGGAAAAGCATCATGGCAAAGATCATCGGCATCGACCTGGGAACGACCAATTCCTGCGTTGCGATTCTCGAGGGCGGCTCGCCCAAGGTGATTGAAAATTCTGAGGGCGCGCGCACAACGCCGTCCATCATCGCCTACATGGAAGACGGCGAGATTTTGGTGGGAGCGCCCGCCAAGCGGCAGGCGGTGACCAACCCGAAAAATACGCTGTACGCCGTGAAGCGTTTAATCGGCCGTAAGTTCGATGAAAAAGAAGTGCAGAAAGACATTGCGCTGATGCCCTTTGAAATCTCCAAGGCCGATAACGGCGACGCCTGGGTGAAGGCCCGCGATAAAAAGCTGGCGCCCCCGCAGGTTTCGGCAGAAGTGCTGCGCAAAATGAAGAAAACCGCTGAGGACTATCTTGGCGAAGAAGTCACCGAGGCCGTGATCACCGTGCCGGCGTACTTTAATGATTCCCAGCGCCAGGCAACGAAAGATGCCGGCCGTATCGCAGGCCTGGAAGTCAAGCGCATCATCAATGAGCCGACAGCGGCTGCATTGGCCTTTGGTCTGGATAAGGCGGCCGGCAAAGATCGCAAGATCGCGGTCTATGACTTGGGCGGTGGCACCTTTGATGTCTCCATCATCGAGATCGCGGATGTGGATGGCGAGAAACAGTTTGAAGTGCTCTCCACCAACGGCGATACCTTTTTGGGCGGCGAGGATTTCGATCAGCGCATCATTGACCACATCATTGATGAATTCAAAAAACAAAGCGGGGTGGATCTCTCCAAGGACCCCATCGCGCTGCAGCGGATTAAGGCGGCTGCCGAGCGGGCAAAGATTGAGTTGTCCTCCAGTCAGCAGACCGAGTTAAACGAGCCCTACATCGCCATGGCCAATGGGGCACCGGTCCACCTGACGTTCAAAATTACGCGGGCCAAGCTCGAGTCCTTGGTGGATGATCTGATTAGCCGCACGATTGAGCCCTGCAAAATTGCGATGAAAGATGCCGGCGTGTCGGCCTCCGAGATCGATGATGTGATTCTGGTGGGCGGCATGACCCGCATGCCGAAGGTCCAGGATGCGGTGAAGGGCTTCTTTGGCCGTGAGCCGCGCAAGGACGTCAATCCGGATGAGGCCGTGGCCGTGGGCGCAGCGATTCAGGGCTCGGTATTGGCGGGGGACCGCAAGGACGTGTTGCTGCTGGATGTCACGCCGTTATCGCTTGGCATCGAGACGCTGGGCGGTGTGATGACCAAGATGATTCAGAAAAACACCACGATCCCGACCAAGTTCTCGCAGGTCTTCTCAACGGCCGATGACAATCAGCCTGCCGTGACCATTAAGGTCTTTCAGGGTGAGCGCGAGCTCGCCAATGCCAATAAGCTTCTGGGTGAATTCAATCTCGAAGGCATTCCCCCGGCTGCCCGTGGCACGCCCCAGATTGAGGTCACCTTTGATATTGATGCCAACGGCATTTTGCATGTCTCGGCCAAAGATAAGTCAACGGGCAAGGAAAATAAGATCACCATTAAGGCCAACTCTGGGCTCTCCGATGAGGAGATTCAGAAGATGGTGAAAGATGCCGAGGCCAATGCCGAGGACGACAAAAAGCGTGTGGCGATGGTGCAGGCCCGTAACGCGGGCGAGGCCATGGTCCATTCGGTGAAAAAGTCTCTGGAAGAGCATGGCGATAAGATCAGCTCCGACGAGAAGGCCAAAATCGAAGAGGCTATCAAAGAGGCCGAGGCCGCCTTAAAGACTGAGGATCAGGCGGCGATCGAATCCAAGACCGAAAACCTGATGAAGGCCTCGCAGAAATTGGGCGAGAAGGTCTATGCCGATGCGCAGGCTGCCGCAGCCGGTGCTGCTGCAGGTGGGGCCGCCTCGGGCGGTGGTGCCGCCAAGGCCGACGATGTTGTGGATGCAGACTTCAAGGAAGTGAAGCGTGACTAATGCCCAAGCGCGATTACTATGAAGTGCTTGGTGTTGCCAAAAATGCCTCTGATGAGGACCTAAAAAAGGCGTATCGCAAGCTGGCCATGAAGTATCACCCGGATCGCAATCCGGGTGATAAAGCCGCTGAGGATAAATTCAAAGAGGCCAAAGAGGCCTACGAAATGCTCTCGGATGCCGAGAAGCGTGCCGCCTACGATCGCTTTGGCCATGCCGGCGTGGACCCGAATGCAGGCGGCTTTAGCGGCGGCGAGCAGGGCTTTGGCGGATTTGCAGATGCTTTTGGCGATATCTTCGGCGATATCTTCGGCGGTGCTGCAGGCGGCCGAGGGGGCCGCAGCAATGTCTACCGTGGGGCCGATCTGCGTTACTCCATGGAAGTCACGCTCGAGGATGCCGCCAATGGCATGACCACCGAGATCAAGGTGCCCACTTGGGAGAAGTGCGGCACCTGTGACGGGTCAGGCGCAAAGCCGGGCACCAAACCCGAGACCTGCAAAACTTGCGGCGGACAGGGCCAGGTCCGCATGCAACAGGGTTTTTTCTCGATTCAGCAGACCTGCCCGAGCTGCCATGGCCGCGGCAAGACCATCAAGGATCCTTGTGGCACCTGCCGTGGTGATGGCCGTGTCCGCAAGCAAAAGACACTCGAAGTCAAAATCCCCGCGGGCATTGATGACGGCATGCGCATTCGCTCGGCCGGCAATGGTGAGCCAGGCGTGAACGGCGGACCAAGTGGTGATCTGTATGTCGAAATCAGCATCAAGCCGCACCGCGTGTTTTCGCGCGATGGAGATGATCTGCACTGCGAAGTGCCCATCAGTTTTGCCCGGGCCGCTTTAGGGGGGACCGTTGATGTGCCCACCTTGGGCGGCAAGGCGAGCTTCGAGGTGGCTGAGGGCACTCAGAGTGGCAAGACCTTTCGGCTACGCAGCAAAGGCATTCGCAATGTGCGCTCGGGATTGCCGGGAGATTTGTATTGCCATGTGTTGATTGAGACACCGGTCAAGCTCACCGATAAACAGCGAAAGCTTCTGCAGGATTTTGAGTCGTCTTTGCAAGAAGGCGGTGAGCGCCATAATCCCCAGTCTAAGAGCTGGATGGAAAAGGTTAAGGATTTTTTTAATTAGATTCAAATAGATTGCGCAGACGCTGTTCATTTGGCTGAAAAACAACGCCTTTTTCTGTGATCAGCGCGGTGACGAGCTCAGCTGGCGTGACATCGAAGGCGGGGTTGCGGATTCCCACCCCCTCTGCAGCCCAATGCAGAGTTCGGAAACCCTTTACTTCATCGATATGCCGTTCTTCGATCGGAATATCCTTGCCACTTGTTATGGCCAGATCAATGGTGGATAAGGGGCAGGCGACATAAAATGGAATTCGATGTCGATGGGCCAGTACGGCCACCATATAAGTTCCGATTTTATTAGCTACATCGCCATTTGCTGCGACCCGGTCGGTACCTACGATTACCGCATCGATATCACCGCAGGCCATCAGATGGCCTGCCATGTTGTCGGTGATCAGGGTGACAGGGATGTTTTCCTGCACCATCTCCCAGGCGGTGAGCCGTGCGCCTTGGAGAAATGGGCGAGTCTCATCGGCCATCACTGAGATCTTCTTTCCGGCCTCTACCGCCGATCGGATCACGCCCAAGGCAGTGCCGTGGCCGGCAGTGGCCAGTGCCCCAGCATTGCAGTGGGTCAGCACCCGCGCACCATCGCTCAGCAGCTTTTCGCCGTGGGCGCCCATGGTTCGGTTGATTGCGATGTCCTCGGCGTAGATCCTATGGGCCTCGGCCAGCAGCGCCTGAGCGATCGTCGGTGGGTGGTTGGTGTGTGGCTCTGGGTTTGAGACCGCCGCCCATCGCTGGCGCATCCGTTCCAGCGCCCAAAACAAATTCACGGCAGTTGGGCGGCTCGCAGCCAAAACATCGAGGCCACGATGAATGGCCTGGGTAAATTGTTCAATGGCCTGGTGCTGCTGTTGCAGTGCTTCGAGTGCTACCCCATAGGCGGCGGCCACACCGATGGCCGGCGCTCCCCGCACCACCATGTCACGGATACCGGCGGCCACTTCGGCGGCGTTGGTATAGGGCAGATAGCAGAATTCCGCAGGCAGCATCCGCTGATCGATCATTTCAAGCCGGCCATCAGACCAGCGCAGGGTTTCGATTTTCATGGGATTGACTATAGCGTACGGCTAGGTCGCAAGTTTGATTGTGAGGCGACCCATGGTGGGATTAACTGCGGCAATGTTTACTAAAACCAAGCATGCCGCGTTCGTAATGACCTTACGGCAAATTCAGGATGACTGGATAGAGACTGTCTTGCGGTCACCGATCCGAATAGATGAAGATTCTCATGACCCCGAGTTGCAGCATTTTCTTGCGCCCATTGCAGATTTTGACTTCAGAGTGCTGCGAGTTGTTACAAAGCGCGCTATCATTCCGCCGTTAGTGATTACCGCCTTTTTCGACCGAACCCTGAAAGGCAAGCTATGAAAATACACTTTGATCAAAGTGCTAATGCTTTATATCTTCATTTGAATGAGACACCGATTGCAAGCTCCGAGGAGGTGCGTCCGGGCGTGATACTTGACTTTGATAAGAATGATCAAGTCATCGGTATGGAGATTCTCAACATCGGCACCCGAATTCCCTTGGAAACCTTGCAGGATATAAAAGTACACGTGACCTGATACGGGGTGTTTTTCAGTGCCCCTCAAAGGCCGTGAGTGCAAACACTTTCACGCCGAGTTTTTCCAGTCGCGTTGCGCCGCCGATATCCGGCAGATCAATGGCGAAGGCGCACTCTACAATCTCGCCGCCCAGCTTTCGAATCAGTAATACCGCCGCTTCGGCGGTGCCGCCGGTGGCAATCAGGTCATCGACCAGTAACACACGCTCGCCTCTGACAATTGCATCGGTATGAATCTCAATGCGATCCACACCGTATTCCAACTCATAATCATGGCCGACCGTTTCGGCGGGGAGCTTACCCTTCTTGCGGATCGGAACGAACCCCACGCCGAGGGCATAGGCCAGCGGCGCACCAAGAATAAAGCCGCGTGACTCAATGCCTGCGACCTTATCGATTTTCTGCCCTGTGTAGCGGTTGACCAGCTCTTGCACCATCATCCGGAACCCCACTGGATCTTTCAGCAGAGTGGTGATGTCGCGAAACATGATGCCCTGTTTGGGGTAATGGGGGACGGTGCGGATTTTGGACTTAATTGACATAGAAGCATTCTAGTATTTTTACTAGACAACTCCAGCAAAAAAACGACCACATCGCCGCGTCGTTTAATTACCCCTCTGGGCCCCGTAGGTCTTGAATTTTTCCATTACCTCCGCCATCTGTGCATCGGACAAAATGGCAGGCGCTCCGATTTGCAGTGCGCGCCAGTATTGCTCGCTCAGGCTTTCGACTTCAATGGTTATCCGTAGCGCATCGGCCATGTCTCGGCCCACGGCAATCATGCCGTGATGAGCAAGTAAGCAGGCCTTGCGGTCTTCCAGCGCTCGCAAAGCGTTATTCGAGAGCTCCTGTGAACCAAAAAGCGCATAAGGTGCGCAGCGAATGGTGGATCCGCCAGCCACTGCAATCATGTAGTGAAAGGCGGGTATCTCCCTGTGCAGGCAGGCCAGGCTGGTGGCAAAAGCTGAATGGCAATGAACGACTGCATTCACATCGGACCGATGGAGATAAATATCGTGATGAAAGCGCCATTCGCTTGAGGGATTGGCCCTTGAGGTGAGTGCACTGCCCGGCTCTTGAGAATCCGACAACCGCATAGCGACCATCGCGGCTTCAGTCAGCTCATCTGGCGGAATACCCGAGGGCGTAATTAGAAAACCATTCGATGTGCGCACCGAGCTATTACCCGATGCTCCACGGTTTAGACCCAAAGCTTCAAGACGGCGCATTGCTGAGACGATGGACTCGGCATTGTCGCGCAGGGAATTCACGATTTCAGCACACGGCCTGCAACGGCGTCTAATTTTTCAATCAATGCAGGATCACGGGCTTCAGGTGCGGTGATCAGTGCATGGGTAAGTACAGACTGGCAGCTGCAGCGCTGTCGGCCAAGATCGGCGGCGAGTCTGGGTACGCTTGCTCTGACAAGGGTGCGCGCCTTCGCTGCATTA
Source organism: uncultured Bordetella sp. (assembly GCA_964345065.1). Classification (GTDB taxonomy): domain Bacteria; phylum Pseudomonadota; class Gammaproteobacteria; order Burkholderiales; family Burkholderiaceae_A; genus Lacustribacter. Next base: position 9,711 of record CAYFPT010000026.1, on the reverse strand, counting down.
GCGGTGACTACAGCGATAATTTGATCTACGGTGACTGCGTCATGGCTGGGGTGCCAGCAGTCATAATCGGTCACCATTGCCACAGATGCGTAACAGATCTCTGCCTCGCGGGCCAGTTTGGCTTCGGGCATGTTGGTCATCCCGATGACATCGCATTTCCAGCTGCGATAAAGCTCACTCTCTGCAAGGCTGGAGAACTGAGGTCCTTCCATGACGAGGTAGGTGCCGCCACGGATCGCCTGGATTCCAGACTCTTGGGCTGCTGCCTGAATGTGCTCTGCAAGCCGATTGCAAGTGGGGTGGGCCATGGAAACGTGGGCCACACAGCCAGTACTGAAAAAAGATTTTTCTCGGGCAAAGGTGCGATCGATGAACTGATCCACAATCACGAACATTCCAGGCTTTAGATCGTCCCGCAGCGAACCCACAGCACTCACAGCAATAATTTCCGTGACACCAGCACGTTTTAGGGCATCAATATTGGCGCGGTAGTTGATTTCTGAGGGCGGAATCTTATGGCCACGGCCATGACGGGGCAGAAAAACCATCGGCTGGCCTTGGAATTCGCCGGACAGCAGCTGGTCAGACGGTGTGCCGAATGTGGATGCCACAGTACGCCATTCGGTATTGGCTAGTCCATCAATGCTGTAGACGCCGCTGCCGCCGATGATTCCGATGACTGATGTAGAGGTTGTGGTCATGGTGCGTTTGCTGACGAATTATTGCCGTCACTAGAATCATAACGCGCGGCTTGCCATATACAGGGCAAGCGTCAGCAGCAGTACGGCGAAGACCCGCTTCAGAAAACCGACATTCATCCGGTGAGAGGTCTTCGCGCCAAGCGGGGCCGTGATGAGGGACGCAACGGCACAGGCCGCCAGCGCCGGCAGGTAGATGTAGCCCACCGACCAGGCGGGTAAATGCTCCAAGGAAAGCCCTGCAATCACATAGCCAATCAGCCCGCCCGCCGCAATCGGAAATCCAAGCGCTGCCGAGGTGCCAATGGCCTGATGCATTGAGACATTGCACCAGACCAGGAACGGCGTGCTCAAGAATCCTCCGCCTGCACCCAAAAGACTCGAGATAAATCCAACGCCAGAGCCCACCGCGGCAAGCGATGCAGCGCCGGGCACTTCGCGGGAGGGCTTCGGCTTTGACGTACGGAACATCTTGATGGCGGAGTAGCCGACAAATATGGCGAAGAAAATCGCCAGCCATTCGCTTTTCAATGCGCTGGCAAAGTGGGCGCCAAGGAATGTTCCCCAAAAAGCGCCCAGCCCCATGGGCTTGGCAATATCCCAGCGGACCTTACCGCTCTGGTGATGGGTCCGTAAGCTGGTGACCGAGGTGAAAAGAATCGTGGTGAGCGATGTGGCCAAGGCCATCTTGATGACGAGCACGTCAGGAAATCCCGCCATGGTGAACAAAAACGTCATGAAGGGGGTCAGCATCATGCCGCCCCCAACACCGAGTAGACCCGCCATAAAGCCCGTGAATGCGCCGATCACCAGCAGCGCGATCATCATCAGCAGCATGGGGACCCGCTAAAAAAGTTTCTCTTGGGGTACGAGCGCTGCATCCACCGCCTGACTGATGGCGGCAATTTTTTTCAAGGCCTCTTCGCGGGTTCCTGCATCTTGCAGGGCCCCGCCGCCTAAGACATCGCGGGCCAGCGTGAGGGCCGCCATGACGGCGATGCGGTCCGCGCCCTGCAGTCTGCTGGAGGCCTTCACCTGGCGCATCCGCGCATCGACCAGCGCCACACACTCCAGCAGCATGGGCTTGTCTCCCGGCGCGCAGGAGAGCTGGTAGGCGCGGTCCAGAATCTGGACCTCGATCCGTTCTTGTTCGGTTTTAGACATCGGTCGGGCTGCCATAAGAATTCCGGCAGCCCCTTTTGGACTACCTAGGCTGCTGATTTTAGCCGAGACATTGCCTGCGAGATAAACGGCCAGATGAAGATAGCGAGCGCAAGGATGGTCAGCGATCCCACCAGGCCGTTGGAGAAAAAGACCCCAAGGCTGCCGCTGGAGGACAGCATGGACTGGCGGAAGGCTTCCTCGGTTCGGTCTCCGAGCACGATGGCCAGCACCAGCGGCGCAAGTGGATACTTGAGCTTTTTGAAGATATATCCGATCACGCCGAAGATCAGCATCATGTAGATATCAAAAATTGAGGTGCTCACCGTGAAGGCGCCCACCGCGCAAATCGCCAGGATGGTGGGCGCGATGATCGAAAACGGAATACGCAGAATCGCAGCAAATTGCGGCACAAAGGCCAGCACCACAATAAAGCCCACGATGTTGCCCAGATAGATCGAGGCGATTAAGCCCCAGACAAAATCTTTTTGCTCAATAAACATCATCGGCCCGGGCTGCAGGCCCCAAATCAATAGGCCGCCAAGCAACACCGCTGCGGTGGGGGATCCGGGCACGCCGAGCGTGAGCATGGGCAGCAGCGCGCTGGTGCCGGCCGCATGGGCCGCAGTCTCCGGCGCGACAACGCCCTCGACCTGGGGATTTTGTGGGGAGCCAAAATCTTTGGATTTTTTGCTCATGCGCTTGGCAAGCCCATAGGCCATGAACGAGGCCGGCGTAGCGCCCCCGGGGACAATGCCCATAAAGCAGCCCACCGCGGAGCTGCGTATTGATGTAATCCAGTAGCGTGGCAACTCTCGCCAAGTCTTGAGCACCGTGTCGAGCTTAATTTTTCCGTTGCCGCCGCGAAAGCTCAGCCCCTCTTCGAGGGTCTGAATAATCTCGCTGATGCCGAAAAGCCCAATCACCGCAATCAGAAAATCAAAGCCTTTGAGCAATTCGGTCTGGCCGAAGGTCAGGCGCAGTGTTCCCGTCACCGAATCCTGGCCGACTGCGGCCAGGCCAAAGCCCAGCATCATGGAGGCAATTGTTTTAAACGGCGGATCATGGCTCATGCCGACAAAGGCGCAGAAGGTCAGCAGGCAGACCGCAAAATACTCAGGCGGCCCGAACTTCAATGCAAAGCCGGCCACCACGGGTGATAAAAACGTGAGCACCAGGGTGGCCACAAAAGCGCCGATAAATGATGAGGTAAACGCAGCGGTCAGCGCCTCGCCGGCCCGGTTTTTCTGCGCCAGCGGGTAGCCATCAAAGGTGGTGGCAACCGACCAGGGTTCGCCGGGAATGTTAAAAAGAATCGAGGTGATTGCTCCGCCAAAGAGCGCCCCCCAGTAGATGGAGGACAGCATGATGATGGCGGAAGTCGGCGGCATACTGAAGGTCAGCGGCAGGAGAATTGCAACCCCGTTGGCGCCGCCAAGTCCGGGCAGCACACCGATGAGTACGCCCAACACAATGCCAATCAGCATCAAGAGCAGGTTGTAGCCGGACAGCGCGACACCAAAGCCGCCGAGCAGGGATTGGATTTCTTGCATCGCGGCTCAGGCCACGCCGAAGAGTTGTTCTAACGGGCCCTTGGGCAGTGGCATTTTGAACCACAGCTCGAAGAGGGCAAACAGGACTGCGGGCACGCCAACCGCGATGGGTATCGTGCGGGCGAGATTAAATTTTCCGAGCCGGACCATAAACCAGCCAATCAGCAGCGCCGAGGCGACATAGATGCCGATAAAGCCAATCACGATCACAAATACCGTGGTGGGAATCAGCAGTGACATTACCATCGAGGCCTGATGCCGGGTCAGAAAGGATTCGGAGGCGGTCTGAGGGTCGCGGATGGCATGCCAGAAATTGATCAGGCTGGACAGGCACAGGAAGATGCCGATATAAAACGGAAAATAGCCCGACTGGGGGCCATCCATATTCCAGCCGGCACCAATGCGCAGGCTGTCGGCGATCACCACCGCACCCAGAGCAAACAGGACGGCGGCCGTGACGACCTCGAGACTTCGGACCGAGGCGGCGGACCGATGGTCACCTGCCGCGTTGCTTTCCGGTGCGCTCATTTGGCGATGAAGCCGGCTTCCTGCATCAGCTGACGGTGACGGCCTTCTTCCTTTTCGACCCATTTGCGATAGTTTTCACCGGTCATGGTGGTGGTATTGAAGGCGCCACGCTTCATAAAATCTTTCCACTCGGGTGTCTCGCGGACCTTGGCCATTAGGTCGACGTAGTACTTGGTCTGATCGGCGGTCACTCCGCCGGCCATGAAAATGCCACGCAGCATCAGGTAATCGACATCGACACCGCTTTGTTTGCATGACGGGATGTCATTCCAGGACATCTCCGCCGTGACCTTGTCTTTGAGCGGGATACGCTCGTCATCAAAAACACACAGGGGCCGCAGCTTGCCGCCACGCCAGTGTTCGACGGCCTCAATGGGATTGTTTACAGAAGCATCGATATGTTTACCGACCAGCTGGACTGCGATTTCACCGCCGCCTTTGTAGGGAATGTAGGTGAACTTAGTGCCGGTCTGTTTCTCGAGCGCTACGGTGATGATCTGATCTTCCTGACGCGATCCCGTGCCGCCCATCTTCATTTTGCCTGGGCCGGCTGCTTTGACGGCGGCGATGAAGTCCTTCGGTGTTTTATAGGGTGCTTCAGCGTTGACCCAAAGCACGAACTGATCGAGTGCCATCATTGAGACCGGTGTGAGATCCCGGTAGCTAAAGGGCACGCCGGTCGCCAGCGGTGTGGTGAATAAATTCGACAGCGTGATGATGATTTTGTGAGGATCGCCCTTTGCGCCTTTGACCTCCAAGAACCCTTCGGCACCCGAGCCGCCGCTTTTATTGACCACCACCATGGACTGCTTCATGAGGTTATTTTTGGCAATGATGTTTTGAATCAGCCGGGCCATCTGGTCAGCGCCACCGCCGGTGCCTGCGGGCACGACAAACTCCACTGTTTTAGTGGGCTCCCAGGCCTGGGCCGAGAATGCGGCGCCGAGAAAGCCGAGAGCAAGCGTGGATTGGACAAACAGTTTCTTCAATGCGGTGGGGGCCATATTGAGTCTCCGGAAAAGCGTGCAGAATAGGGGACTGAGATTCTCTTGTAATGCGTAGTGCAGGCTAGCACGACTTCCTGACTGTCTTAGACATTAGTGAATAAAAATATGAAGCGATGGTTTAGATTTTCTGAACTGACGGATGCGCGGCACGAAATCAAAGTTGGCTGCCAACTGGCTGGATCTAATTCCATACAAG
>CAYFPT010000026.1:0-4558 GCA_964345065.1 uncultured Bordetella sp. | reverse complement strand
CCGGATAGAGCAGCCGCACCGAATCCAGCGTCACCTCACGGCCTGTGGCGGCCTGCGGGTCGATGATGCTGCTGCCCGAATAAACTTGTATGGAATTAGATCCTGGATTCGGTGCGGCTGCTCTATCCGGTGGTGCCCTCGAAGTTCCTCTGCCTGTGGAACAACTTTCATGAGATGGCGGCCAAGCTCGGCCATTCCGCCCCGGCCAATCCCCTGGTGTTTCAGAAGTCGGCCAACAGTCTTGCCAATCCGGGTGACGCGATCCGAAAGCCAGTCTCATATGACGGAAAGGTCGTCTACGAGGGTGAGCTTGGGATCGTGATCGGCGCGCGCTGCAGTAACGTGCCGGCCGATGAGGCGGAGTCAATGATTTTTGGATTTACCTGCGTCAATGATGTGACCGCATTGGATTTGGTGAATGCTGACCCGACGTTTCAGCAATGGTCCCGGGCCAAGAGCTGTGATGGGTTTGGCCCCTTTGGGCCGGCGGTTGCCCAGGGCCTGGATTGGCGATCCGCCCGGGTGCGGACGGTGGTCTCGGGCCGCGAGCGGCAGAACTATCCCGTGGCCGATATGATTTTTTCTCCACCGGAGATTGTGAGTTTCATCTCTCGAGAGCTCACGCTCATGCCAGGCGATATGATTTCCTGCGGCACATCGCTCGGCGTTTTGCCCATGCGGCCAGGGACAACCGTGGAAGTGAGCATTGAGGGCATCGGCACCCTGATCAATACCTATGAGCCGACGTAGCAGGTGGCCTGCCGCGAAGCGGTCCTTCTGACAAAGGTGAAGTGATGAGAATCTGTGTGATTGGAGCAGGCGCGATCGGTGGCCTTTTGGGAGCGCGGCTTGCCAAGGCCGGTGAAGCGGTCACGCTGGTCGCGCGCGGCCCCCACCTCGAGGCCTTAAAGGCCAACGGCCTGCGTTTTATCGAAGAAGATGGCAGTGAGTTTGTGGTGCAGCCGAAGGTGGTGAGCAATGTCCGTGAGGCCGGCCCGCAGGATGTCATTGTGTTGGGCATGAAGGCCCACCAGGTTGCCGCGGTGGTCGATGATCTCGCGGCGGCTATCACCGGTGACACCATCGTGCTGACTGCGCAAAATGGCATTCCGTATTGGTACTTTATGAAGCTTGGCGGCCCCCACGACGGCCGCGTTGTGGAAAGCGTCGATCCCGGCGGCATTGTGGCCCGCGGCATTCCGATTGATCGGGTAATTGGCAGTGTCGTGTATCCGGCCGCTGAGATCATTGCGCCAGGTGTACTGAAACACATTGAGGGCAATCGGTTTTCGATTTCGGAGATCGACGGTGCGGACTCTCCGCGTGTGCGGCAGCTCTCAGAGACGCTGCGCAATGCCGGCTTTAAAGCGCCCGTGACATCCGATATTCGCAGTGAGATCTGGACCAAGCTATGGGGCAATTTAAGTTTTAACCCGATCAGCGCTTTAACCCATGCCACGCTGGTGGATATCTGCCAATTCCCGATGACGCGGGAACTCGCTGCCAAGATGATGATCGAGGCCCAGCAGGTGGGAGAGGCCCTGGGAATTGCTTTTCGGGTCTCACTTGAAAAGCGTATCGCGGGTGCTGAAGCAGTGGGCAAGCACAAGACCAGCATGCTGCAAGATATCGAGCAGGGCCGAGCCCCTGAAATTGCCGCACTCGTGGGCTCGATTATCGAGCTGGGCCAGGTGGCCGGCGTGCCCACGCCCCATATTCAGGCGGTGTATGCCTTGGTGAGTCTTTTGGCCAAAACTTTGGCCGAGCAAAAAGGAAAATTAAAAATCGCGCAGTGAAGTTTTGCTGCCGTATGACTGAAATTGATCCATAAGGAAAATCATGAAACGCTCCTCTACCCTGGTTGAATTGCTCTCCGCTGGCGCGGATATCGCTCCGGTCTTCGGCGCCCCGGCGACTGCCGATTTAACTTACGGCCAGCTGCGTCAACTGATTATCAACACGGTGACACAGCTAAACGGCTGGGGCATTGGCCGTAATGATCGGGTGGCGATCGTTTTGAAAAATGGCCCTGAAATGGCAGCCTCATTTCTTGCGGTTGCCTGCGGCACAACCTCGGCCCCACTAAATCCTGCCTATCGTGCTGATGAATTTGAGTTTTATCTCTCGGACCTGAAGGCCAAGGCATTGATTGTCGAAAAAGGCAGCGACACCCCCGCCATTGAGGTGGCGAAAAAGCTTGGCGTGACGCTGCTGGAGTTGGTGCCAACGCCGGCCCAGGGCGCCGGCAGCTTTACGCTGCAAAACCAGTCTGCGAAAAAGATGCGCCTTCGGCAGGGTGGCTGGGCCCAGCCGGATGATGTTGCCCTGATTCTTCACACCTCAGGCACAACCTCGCGGCCCAAAATTGTTCCCCTATCACACCGCAATGTGGCGGTCTCGGCCGGCAACATTGCTCAGACACTGGCGTTTACTCGGCAAGACCGTGGTTTAAATATCATGCCGTTATTTCACATTCACGGACTCATTGCCGCCACCCTGGCCCCACTATCGGCAGGCGGCTATCTGTTTTGTACGCCAGGATTTAATGCGCTGAGGTTTTTCGGCTGGATGGAAGAATGTAAGCCCAATTGGTATACCGCAGTACCGACCATGCACCAGGCCATCCTCTCGCGTGCTGCGCAGAATAAAGCGACGATCGAAAAATATCCCCTGCGCTTTATCCGCTCCTCTTCCTCGTCCTTGCCCACCCAGGTGATTCGCGAGATCGAGGAAGTCTTCAAGGCGCCGATGATTGAGGCCTACGGCATGACTGAGGCCTCGCATCAGATGTGCAGCAACCCGCTGCCGCCCAAGGTGCGAAAGCCCGGATCGGTCGGGCTGGCCGCCGGGCCTGAGGTGGGCATCATGGATGACCACGGCAAGCTGCTCGCAAAAGGCAGCACTGGCGAGATTGTGATTCGCGGCGACAACGTGACCGCAGGCTATGAAAATAACCCCAATGCCAATGCCTCTGCATTTACCAAGGGCTGGTTTCGCACCGGTGATCAGGGCGTGATGGATGCGGAGGGCTATGTCACACTGACCGGCCGCTTAAAGGAAATTATCAACCGTGGCGGTGAAAAAATTTCCCCTGTCGAGGTCGACGAAGTCTTGATGGACCATCCGGCAGTCATGCAGGTCGTGACCTTTGCTGTGCCGCACGACAAACTCGGTGAGGAAGTTGGCGCTGCAGTGGTGTTGCGTGAGGGCATGACCGCAACCGAGCAGGAGATCCGTGCTTTTGCCGCCACCAAACTCGCAGACTTCAAGGTGCCGCGTAAATTGGTGATTGTTCCCGAGATTCCCAAGGGCGCGACCGGCAAGCTTCAGCGCATTGGCATGGCACAAAAGCTTGGCCTTGCCTGAAGCATCACTGAATTAAAGACCCAATCGCGTGGCGCAGCCGCAACTAAAAGTCTCCGTTCAGACCCAGTATCTGGCCGAGCAGTCCTCGGCAGAAGATGGGGTCTATACATTTGCCTATTTCGTCACCATCGAAAACACTGGCGAGATCGCCGCCCAGGTGATCGCACGGCACTGGATCATCGAAGATGCCAGTGGCGCACGGCAGGAAGTAAAGGGCCTGGGCATTGTGGGCCAGCAGCCACTGATTCAGCCCGGCGCATCGTTTTCGTATAACAGCGGCACCCGGATCGCCAGCCCTGTCGGCAGTATGCATGGCACGTATTTCTGTATTGCCGATGACACCACTTTGTTTGAGGCGGAGATTCCGGTGTTTGTGCTCAAGGCCGAGGGCCCAGAGGCCACGGTGGGCGCCTCAAGCATGCTGCACTAGTGGCGCCGATGATTTAGCGATCGGAACCGGGTTGCGAGATTGGTGGGGCCTGATTCAGCAGCAGACGAATCTCGGGAATTAATTCGCCTGCCGCAATTCCCATCATTCCGCCAAGGCGTTTTGAGAGATGCTCGGCCGCCTCGCCGTGCAGGCGGCTGCCAGTGCGTGCCGCCTGCAGGGGGCCACATCCCTGCGCGATTAGGGCCCCAATCAGGCCAGCGAGTACATCCCCGGTTCCCCCCGAGGCCAATGCGGCATTGCCGGTCATGTTCTCGTGGAGCACACCATCGGCGTTGGCAATCAATGTCCGATGGCCCTTTAAAACGGTGATGGCATTTAATTGCTGTGAAAGCTGCACTGCAGTCGCTGTCCGATTGGCCTGAACATGCGGGGTGGAACAATTCAGGAGCCGGCCCGCCTCGCCGGGATGGGGCGTGATCACTGTGGGTGCGCTTCGCCGCCCACATTGGCGCTGAAGCGCAGGATCCTGCGCCATCAGATTCAGAGCATCTGCATCGAGCACCACCGGTAAATTGCAAGACATGAGGCCCTGCAGTGTCTGTGCCGCCGCATCCGAAGTGCCCAGGCCCGGCCCCATCAGCCATGTGGTGATCGGCCTGCTGGCATGGGCATCGACATCGATCACCATGATCTCGGGCTGGAGTGAGTCAAGTACAAATCCATCTGCCAGGCTGAGCCGAGCGATTACCACACGGCCGGTGCCGCTAAAGAGTGCGCAGCGTGCGCTTAATACTGCGGCCC
>CAYFPT010000025.1:5771-16300 GCA_964345065.1 uncultured Bordetella sp. | reverse complement strand
TTAACGACATCGGTCTCACAGTAGGCCCGAACCGCCTCGCCCTGATGGTTACAAAACGACTCATAGACCTTGCTGCCATCGGCGCCGAGTTTGCCGCCAAAGCCGCAGAGCCGTGACATTGCATCCAGCGGTGCAAAAGCACGGCCCTGATAGGCGGATAACACATCCATGAGATCGGTATGTCGGCTGTGATAGCGGGATAAATAATTGTTGTACTTAAAATCCCGGTCGTCCTCGCCCTGCTCCCAGTAGCGGGGGGCCGCAACACCATGCAGCATCGCCCGATGGTGCAGCACCGGCAGATCAAAGCCCGATCCATTCCAGCTCACCAGCTGGGGCGTGTGTTTTTCGATCGTTTTAAAAAATGCGCGCAGTCGGGCGGCCTCCTCCGCATCTGAAGCGCCATGCTGCTCACCCAGACACCGGACCCGAAGGCCTTCATGATCGCGAAACACACAGCCAATCACCCAGACCCGCTGCAAATAGTGCGGAAAAAAATCATTGCCATGTGATTGCATGCGGGCTGCCTGCGCGGCGGCAACGCCACTGGCATCATCACAATCGGCATCAAAAAGCCCAAGGCGCCTTAGGCCCGCCGCATCTGGAATGGTCTCCAGATCAAAACAGAGGATCGGGGTCATGCCCCGAATTATCGCTGAGCGAGGTATTTCATAGGGTCCACCGGCTTGCCCGCGCGACGGACCTCGAAGTGCAACTTCGGAATCTCGGAGTCCGTTTTCCCCAGCTCCGCAATCTTCTGACCACGCTTTACCGTCTGGCCCTCGCTAACGAGAATCGAGCGATTGTGGGCATAGGCCGTTAGAAAATCACCCTCATGCTTAACAATCACCAGATTGCCGTAGCCGCGCAGCCCGCTTCCGCTGTACACCACGCGGCCATCGCCTGCGGCAAGCACGGGATCGCCCTCAGCGCCCGACAATGCGATGCCCTTGTAACCCGGGTCTGAGAATTGCGTGATGACGGTCCCGCGCCCCGGCCACGACAGACTGATGGTCTCAGCGGCAGCCGCAGGCGGGCGGGCTGCAGCGGCCCCAGGACCAGCTGATGGCGCTGTCGCACTGCCCACACCCGGTGCGGGTGCACCTGAAGATGCAGGCGCGCCCGCCGCGGGCGGCGCTGTCGGCGCGCTGGCGATCGGACCAATCGGCCGCACTTCCATTGGCCGAGTCTCTTGGGCGCGTGCGGCCGATGCGGGCGCAGTGACTGCCGGCGGCCGCACCCGAATCAGCTGATCGATTTCGATCAAATTTGGGTTATCAATTTGATTCCAGCTTGCAAGGTCACGCCACGACACGCCGTGATCCAAAGAAATTCCAATCAAAGTATCTCCGCGCTTGATGCGATAAAAGCCATCAGGCGCTGGGATGCTGGGTGCTTCCGCAGAGGGCCGGGCGGGCGCGGCGGGAGTACTCGGTGCGCCACCTGCCCGCTTAACGGGCGGCGTGCCTGCACCTGGGACATTACGGCTTTCAATCGGCGCTGGCCCCATGCGCGATGCGCAGCCCGAGAGCAGCACTGCACCCATGGTCACCACAGTCATCCAACGCAATCCGCCCACTACTCGGTTCCTCTTAAGACTGGCACATAGCGCACCATATCGAACTGCTGCGACTTAAATTCCTGATCATCAAGCCGCTGAATTCCTACTAAATACTGCTCGGGTTCTCCGATGGGTGCAATCAATGCGCCCCCGATCGCCAGCTGATTTAAAAGCTCAGGCGGCACGGCCGGCATGCCCGCAGAGCAGAGAATCACATCAAAGGGGCCTTCCTGACTCACTGCAATCAGGCCATCACCAAATACAAAACGTAGGTTGGATCGTTTCAGCGGCCGAAGGTTCACACGCGCCAAATCGGCCAATACCTTAAGCCGCTCAACCGAAATCACTTTATCAAAGCAATATGACATGACTGCAGCCTGATAGCCGCAGCCGCCGCCCACCTCCAAGGCACGCAATGGCCTCGGGCCGCCAGAAAGCAGGCTCAAGGCAAGCTCGATCACGCGGGCAACCACATAGGGCTGAGAAATGGTCTGCTGATGGCCGATCGGTAGCGCGCTGTCCTCATAAGCTCGGCTGGAGAGCGCCTCATCAACAAATGCATGGCGGGGCACCCGACGCATGGCCTCTAGCACACGCTGATTGCGTATGCCTTGATGAATGAGCCGCTCGACCATCTTTGCTCGGGCACGTTCGCTCGCAAGCCCAGCGTTTGCAACGGCAACTGCAGGCTTTGGCATCCGGGGCAAACGGGCCGATGTTGTGGCGGGCGGCGTCGCAGGAGCACTTCCAGCACCCCAGCGGGGCACAAGGGTCGGCGCTTTTGCCTCAGTTGTTTTGGTTGCGATATGCAGGCCTGGCCGCGTTGGCTTTACAGGGCCGGCTGGCTTTTTCACATCTTTTCCAGCCATGGGCCCACTTCCTGAAAGCCATCCGTATCGCCCAGATCAACCTGTAGCGGCGTAACGGAAACACGCGACTGATTTAAGGCATGGAAATCAGTGCCAGGCCCCGCTTCGCGCTGCCCGCCCGGCGGGCCAACCCAGTAGACCGTTTCCCCCCGAGGCGAGACTGCCGTCTCAACCGGCTGGGCCACATGGCGCCGGCCAAGCCGGGTAAGTTCATAGCCTTGTAACTCACCAATGGGCACAGAAGGAATATTGACATTTAAAAGCCGGGCTTTTGCAAATGGCTGATCGATGAGGCGGCGCACCACCTGCTGGGCAACGCAGACCGCGGTCTCTAAATGCTCAAAGCTTCGGCTGGCCAAAGAAAAGGCGATCGCGGGAAGGCCAAGCAGGTAGCCTTCCATGGCAGCGGCGACCGTGCCCGAGTAGAGGGTGTCCTCGGCCAGGTTGGCCGAGTTATTAATGCCCGACACAACAAGATCCGGCCGATGCTCCAAAAATCCTGTGACGGCAACGTGCACACAATCGGTCGGCGTGCCATTCACATAGTAAAACCCCTGCGAAGAGCGTCTGACATACAGCGGCCGATCCAGTGTCAGCGAATTTGATGCACCACTGCGATCGGCCTCGGGCGCCACCACGGTAACCTCGCCAAAGGCCCGCATGGCCTCGGCCAATGCCGCTATTCCTGGAGAAAAATAGCCGTCGTCGTTTGAAACAAGAATGCGCATCGCCTGGCCTATTCCGCCTTGTCCTCTTGGGGCCAGTCACGGATATAGGCCTTCAGCATTTTGTTCTCAAAACTCTGCTTATCTAAGACCGCCTTGGCGACATCGTGAAACGAGATCACCCCCATCAGTAACCCACCCTCCATGACTGGCAGATAGCGCTCATGGGAATCCACCATCAGCTTTCGTAACGCATCGACATCCATATCGGGATCCACGATGGTCGGCTGCGGATTCATGACTTCAGCAATCGTGAATGACGAGATGGGCGGTGTCGGGCCGATTCGATTTTCTGACTGCCGCTTTGCCAAAATCCGAATCACTTCACGAAACGTCAGCATGCCCGCCAGCCTGCCCTGCGCCATGACGATAATCGAGCCGATGTCATGCTCGGCCATCACCATGACGGCATTGGCCAGAGAATCTTGCGGGCTCATCGTAAACAGGGTCGTGCCCTTGAGCTCCAGAATCTTGCTGACTTTCATGAATCACTGCTCCGCATCCGCTGAATTCCGGAAATCCTAGCATTCGCCGCGCGCCACTCGGGAAGAATCGAGGCCAATAGCGCGCCGGCGAGAAAGGCCCACCAGGTCAGATAGGTCCAAATCAAAAGCGCCGGAATTGCCGCCAGTGGACCATAAATCTGCCGATAAGTCGGCACCGACCCAAAATAGCTCACAAAAATAAGCCGAGAAAGCTCGGAGATAACGGCGCCGACCACCCCACCCATCAAGGCATCCCGCCAGCGGACCGTGACATTGGGCACCCATCTATAGCAGACCGCAAACGCCGCGACCACCAGCCCCAGATTCACCAGGTCCCACCAGCCGATTCCGAAAATTTCATCGTTAATTGCGCGGCGCCCGCCCGCGATCAGAATGGCCAGTGCTGCGCCCGCGCCCACCAGAAGCGGACCCAAAACCAGCGCCAGCCAATACACCGATAGCCGATGCAAAAGCGGCCGAGGCCGGCGGACCTGCCAGATCAGATTCAGCGTGCGATCCAGAGTCAGCATCAACACGGTGGCAGCTGCCAAAAGAATCGCGATGCCGACTAGAGATAGGGTCCGGGCCTTGGCGACAAACTGATTGAGATAACGAAAAATAGTGCTCGCAAAGCCCTCGGGCAGCAGCTGCTCGATCACCAGCAGCTGCACCGCCTCGGCGATCTGGCCGAACAGGGGGAACGAGGCCAGTGTTGCAAACACCACCGTCAAGGCCGGCACCATGGCCAGCAACGAAATGAAGCTTAGGCTTGCAGCGCTCTGTCCCAGCCGAAGCTCACGCTCCCGGGTGGCCATCGCCCGGAACAACATCGACAGGTTGAGTTTGAGATGCTGTCCCATGCGCCTATGATAAATGCCTACTGATTGATTCCCCGGAGAAAACGATTGGAAATTCTTGTGCTGTACTACAGCCGTAACGGCAGCACCCGCAGGCTTGCCGATGCAGTCTGTGATGGCGTACTCAGCGTTGCCGGCTGCAACGCCCGCCTTCGCACGGTACCCCCAGTCTCAGCAGTCTGCGAGGCCACCGCGCCTGCAATCCCCAACGATGGACCCCCCTACGCCGAGTCCAAGGACCTCGATGAATGTGATGGCCTGGTGCTGGGCTCGCCCACCCGCTTCGGCAATATGGCCGCGCCAATGAAATACTTTATTGATCAATCCCTTGGCCAATGGCTCTCCGGATCCCTGATTGGAAAGCCCGCCGGCGTATTTACAAGCACCGGCAGCCAGCATGGCGGCCAAGAAACGACGCTGCTGTCCATGATGCTGCCGCTGATTCACCAGGGCATGGTGATCGTGGGCATTCCGTATTCAGAAAAAGCACTGACTTCAACCACCAGTGGCGGCACACCCTACGGCGCCTCACATGTCGCAGGGCCAGAGGGCTCACGGCCCGTCTCCGATGATGAGATTCGCATCGCACGGGCGCTTGGCCTGCGCGTTGCAGCCATCGCTACAAAACTGCGGGCTTAAAAAACGCTCCGCAAGCTTAATGTCAAAAGATTTTTCAACACTACCGGGCCCATCCATTATTCCCGCAGTGCCCGCCCCATGGCCAATTCTGGCGACACTGGTGGCTGTGGCACTCATGGTCTTTGGCCTTGCATGGGAAGTATTCCTCGATCCGCTGCGGCCTGGCGGATCCTGGCTTGCCTTAAAGGTGCTGCCACTTGCACTTGCGCTTCGCGGCCTTCATGCGGGCCGCATCTATACCTATAAATGGATGTCGCTCGTGATTTGGATTTATGTTGGCGAGGCCCTGGTTAGGATCACTGGGCCCACACCCAGCGAACGGCTTCTGGCCTGGAATAGCCTTGCGCTCTCCACCGCCCTGGCGATTGTGATTCTCGCTGGGGCCCGCGCCCAGATCAGAGGCCAGAAGAAAATTGCGGCCGAATCGACAGACTCAAACCCGTCTTAGTCATCGCCGCTACTGCGGATGAAATTCTGCAACCAACTGATCAAAAAGCACCTGCGGGCCGAGGACTCCTTCACAGATCTCACGACGCCACCGCCGGGCGCCAGGCTGGCCATGAAAAAGGCCATGCCAATGCCGTGCCATAAAGCGGGCAGAGACCCCCCTCGCGCGCTGGGCTTCGAAATAGGACTGCAGCGGTGCCAGAATCGCCTCGCGATTCATCGGCATTGGACCGCCAGGCAGGCACAACGCAGCCTGAAGGGCATGCAAAAGCCAAGGATCATGATAAGCCGCACGGCCAATCATCACGCCATCAACGGCAGGCCCCTGCGCTGATGGTGTCATTAGTTCTCGGGCCTCAGACACAGTCTGAATGCCGCCATTGGCGACAAAGACTGCCTGAGGAAAATCCTGCTTTAACTGCCGCACCACTGCCCTGCGTAGCGGCGGGATCTCACGATTTTCTTTCGGGCTTAGGCCCTTCAGGATTGCGCTTCGGGCATGCACGAAAAAAACACGGCAGCCTGCTTGAAAAAGTTTGCCCACAAAATCCCGCACGAAGCCATACTCTTCTTGATCGTCCACACCGATGCGATGCTTCACGGTCACCGGAATCGAGACTGCATCCTGCATCGCCTTGATGCAGTCGGCGACTAGGTCTGGCTCTCGCATCAGACAGGCCCCAAAGGCGCCCCGCTGGACACGCTCACTGGGACAGCCGCAATTTAAATTGATTTCATCGTAGCCCCATCGGGCCGCCTGCCGGGCAGAGGCCGCGAGTGCATCGGGCTCACTGCCGCCAAGCTGCAGCGCAACCGGATGCTCCTCCTCGCTGAAATCCAAAAGACGGTGGAGATCCCCATGCAGGATTGCACCGGTGGTGATCATTTCCGTATACAGCCGCGCTTTGGGTGCGATCAGGCGGTGAAAGAATCGGCAGTGCCGATCCGTCCAATCCATCATCGGCGCCACACTCAGCCGATAGTTATCCCCCCAATAAGGCATCGACATGATGTCCCACGCATCGGGCAAGGGCCTGGATAGCGTACCCGCCCTCGAGTGATGAAACGATTCGGCCATTGCAATGCTGGCCAGCGGCCTGAACGAGCTGCTGTGAGATCCATGCGTAATCGAGATCACCCCACATGAGATGACTCAAATCATCTTCGCGGTGGGCATCAAATCCAGCAGAAATCAACACCAGCTCAGGCCGAAAGCGCTCAATGGCGGGCAGCCAATGGTCAGTCACCGCCCGCTGCATCGCCTGACCATCGCTATACGCGGCAAGCGGAACATTCACCATATTGTTGCCCAGTGGAATATCGCCACTGAAGGGATACAGCGCATGCTCGAAGGTCGAGACCATCAGTACCCGGTCATCATCGGCAAAGATCTCTTCGGTGCCATTGCCATGATGGACATCAAAATCGACAATCAGAATTCGCTTCAGCCCATACTCTGCCAACGCATGGTGGGCAGCAATCGCAATATTATTAAAAAAACAAAACCCCATCGGCGCATTGCGCTCAGCATGATGGCCCGGCGGACGGACTGCGCAAAAGGCATTACGCTGCCGCTCGGTGAGCACGGCATCCACCGCCTCCACCACAGCGCCCGCCGCCAAATAACTCGCCCGGAGTGTGTGATGGTTCATGGTGGTATCGGGATCAAGCCCATGATAGGGCCGATCGGTCGGAGAGGCTGCTACCAGCCGATCAAGATGCTCAGCAGTGTGGGCCCGCAAAATCGCTGCATCCGATGCTTCGGCGGGCTCACAAACACTGAGCAGCGCCATCAGGCCTTTGCGCGTTAGGTGATCATGAATCGCGGAAAGCCGCTGCGGACATTCGGGATGCCCCGGGCCCATCTCATGCGCGAGAAACGTTGGATGCGTGTAGTAGGCCGTCATGTAAATAGTTTACGATAGCGAGCGTTGTAATTCGGGCCTCCGTAGCTCAGTGGATAGAGCATCCCCCTCCTAAGGGGAGGGTCGCACGTTCGATTCGTGTCGGAGGCGCCACTAAAACGTCTGCGCGCTAGCCCGGAAATACGCCAGTAGAAAGATACCGATCGCCGCGGTCACACACAATAAACACGATCGTCGCCCCTTTTGCCTGTTCAGCAACACGCAACGCGATGATCGCTGCACCGGCCGCAGAAATTCCGCAGAACAGGCCCTCCTCGCGGGCAAGCCTGCGGGCCATCTCCTCGGCTTCAGCCTGGGTCACTTCTTCAACCTGATCAATCTGCGCTTTTTGTCGAATCGGTGGCACATAGGCGGGGGCCCATTTACGAATGCCTGGAATCGAAGAGCCATCGGCCGGCTGTGCACCAACAATCACCACACTCGGATTTTTTTCTTTTAAGTAACGCGAAACACCCGTGATGGTTCCGGTGGTTCCCATGGCCGATACAAAATGGGTCACCTGGCCCTGGGTGTCCGCCCAGATCTCTGGGCCCGTTGTTTCATAGTGGGCCATCCAGTTGTCATCGTTGGCAAACTGATTCAGCACCCGGCCCTTGCCATCACGCGCCATCTGGTCGGCCAAATCCCGCGCGCCCTCCATTCCCTGCGCCTGAGTCACCAGAATAAGTTCTGCACCAAAGGCCTTCATGGTCTGTCGGCGCTCCAGCGATAGGTTATCCGGCATGATTAAGACCATGCGATAGCCGCGCATCGCCGCCGCCATGGCAAGGGCGATCCCGGTATTGCCGCTGGTGGCCTCAATCAGCGTATCGCCGGGATGAATCTCCCCGCGCGCCTCGGCCCGGGCAATCATCGACACTGCGGGCCGATCCTTTACCGAGCCCGCAGGGTTATTGCCTTCCAGTTTTCCAAGAATCACATTACCGCGGCGCTGATTGGCCTCGCCCGCGATGCGATCAAGCCGCACCAACGGCGTGTTTCCCACCGACTGCTCCAGCGAAAGATAGTTCACAGTTTTTTGCAACCGGGCAGCTCCACAGAATGAATCACTTCATGCAATGCATCCACTGCCCGATCCCGGCTAAAGGATTTGCGCCAGGCCAAAACGATTCGCCGATTGGGTACCGGTGGCGCAAAGGTAATGAATTTCAGTAAAGGATCGTCGTCTAGCGATACCGACATCCGCGGTAGAACCGTAATTCCAAGGCCCTCTGCCACCATGTGTCGGATTGTCTCCAGAGAACTGCCCTCAAATGTCTTCTGAATACCAGCGGAATTCGCCGCAAATCGGGCGGCCTCGGGGCAGACCTCGAGCACTTGATCACGAAAGCAATGCCCCACACCGAGCAGCAGCATGGTCTCTTGCTTAAGATCCACCGATGCGATCTGCTGCTTTTTTGTCCAGTGATGCTTCTTGGGGACTGCGACAACGAAATCCTCGTCGTAAAGCGGCAGCGTGTCTAAGCCTGTGGTGTCAAAGGGGTCCGCCAGAATCGCCACGTCAATCTCACCCGTGCGCATCATTTCCACCAATCGAACCGTAAAGTTCTCCTGCAAAATAAGCGGCATGGCCGGGTAGCGCTCGATCATCGATTTGATAATTCTGGGCAGCAGATAAGGCCCAATGGTGTAGATCACACCGAGCCGAAGCGCGCCCCGCAGCGGGTCTCTGCCCTGGTCAGCAATTTCTTTAATTTGATTGGCGGCATCTAATACGCGTTGTGCCTGCTGAACAATATTCTCGCCAATTGGAGTGAGCGTAATTTCACTGCCGCCGCGCTCAAAAATGATCACCCCCAATTCAGACTCCAGCTTTTTGATGCTGACCGAAAGCGTCGGCTGACTCACAAAGCAGGCCTCGGCTGCCCGGCCAAAATGCTTTTCTCGGGCAACTGCGATGATGTAGCGCAGTTCAGTCAGCGTCATATTTATCCACTCGCAAGCAAATCTTTCTTGTCATAGGCCCACCGGTCCACGAGCGCATCAACCGCGTGTGTCGAGACCTCAGCGGACTCCGGCTTTGCCGATGCTGCCGGCCGGTCGGCCCATTTTGCCCCAAATTGGATGGCCCGTTCGACCCATGCCGCATGTAACTGCAAATCACTGTAGCGCAGTGTGGGAAGGCCGGACTGACGCAGGCCCAGCACCTCTCCTGGCCCACGGATTGCCAGATCACGGCGGGCAACCTCAAAACCATCATCGGTTTCATACAGGGTCTTTAGCCGCTCTTTCGCAACATCAGAAAGCGGTTCGTCGAACAATAAAATGCACGTGCTCTGGCCCGCCCCACGGCCAATTCGTCCGCGCAGCTGATGCAGCTGCGCAAGGCCAAAGCGTTCGGAATGTTCAATCACCATCAAGGTCGCCCGCGGCACATCGACCCCCACCTCAATCACGGTCGTCGAGAGCATCAGGCGGCGCCTGCCCTGACTGAAGTCCTGCATCGCAAGCCGCTTTTCCTCTGCGCCCATTCGGCCGTGCAGCACAACGAGCTGATCTTGGAATATCGGTGCAAGCCAGGCCTCAGCGGTTTCAATGGCTTGAAGCGGTTCTTCAGTATCACTCTCAATAACAGGGCAGACCCAGTAGGCCTGGCCCCCTTGGGCAATGAAGTCCGTCAGCTTTTCCACGAGCTCATCGCGCCGTGCAGAAGCCATCAGCTTGGTCGTAATCGGCTGCCGGTTCGGAGGCCGCTCATCTAATACAGACACATCCAAATCGGCCAGATACGTCATCGCCAAGCTCCGGGGAATGGGTGTGGCCGACATCGAGAGCAAATGCGGCATACGGCCATCCACCGGGCTGCGCAAGGCGAGCCGCTGCCCCACCCCAAATCGATGCTGTTCGTCCACCACCACCAGGCCGAGGTGAGAGAACACGACGCCTTTTTGGATCAGGGCGTGTGTGCCCACGGCAATGGGAAGATCGCCGACAGAGATCGCCGCCAGCAACGCGCGCCGCTGCTTGGTGCCCAGCCCGCTTTTTAATAAACCTACATCGACATTTAAAGGCCCAAACCAT